>QHXZ01000058.1:9975-25528 GCA_003223165.1 Acidobacteriota bacterium | reverse complement strand
CGAGGACGAAGGTCGTCTTCGGAAGCAGGCGCAGATCGGCGGCCACCCTCAGCTCGTTCTGGTCGCGGTTCAGCTCCTGGGCGACGAGGGTGGAGAAGGGATCGTCCGAGGAGTAGTCGATCGATTCGTGGCGAACATAGCCCCGCACACCGATGCGGCGCGTCCAGAGCGACCGCAGGGAGGCGATCAGCACGTTGGTGTCCCGGCGCAGCCGCTGATCGATCTCTGCGCTCGGGCGCTCGCGCGTCGAGGCGTACTGGTCCTCCAGCGACAGGTCGAATTGCCGCGTCAAAAGGATCCC
Organism: Acidobacteriota bacterium; assembly: GCA_003223165.1. Classification (GTDB taxonomy): domain Bacteria; phylum Acidobacteriota; class Polarisedimenticolia; order Gp22-AA2; family Gp22-AA2; genus QHXZ01. The sequence continues at coordinate 25,227 of QHXZ01000058.1, read as the reverse complement.
CCGCGCCCGCGCGGAACCGTTCCAGTGGTTCAGCTCGGTGTTGCGGCCGAAGGCGATGTAGTCCAGCTCCTGCGTCAGGCGCAGGCCGCCGCGGTCGCCCGCCAGCAGGAGGGCGTTGAGCCCGACGCCGGTGGTCGCCGTGGTGTCCCCCGAGCGCCGGCTGGCGTCGAAGCGCACGTTGTCGTCGTAGCCCGCGTCCTTCAGCACCAGGAACGGCTGGATGTGGAACGGGCCGGCGCGACGGGTGCCGGTGGTCGCGAGGTCGGGATCGGCGGGGGCATCGGCGGCGGTCGCGGCGGCCGCCGGCAGGGCGGTGGCTGCGGCGAAGGCGGCGAGACAGGCGCAGACGAAGACGACCGGGCGGGCAGATCGCCCCTCGGGCGCGCCGGCGAGGGGTGACATCACCCCGGACCGCCGGCCGGCGGTCGTGAACATCTGCTGATCCATCGGTCAGGCCGCCTGGAGACCAGGGGCGGCTCAGGTCGTCATGAACGCGGGACCCGCACCCTTCCTAGGGCGACGAGGGGCTCGCGTTGTTATTGTTGTTATTGTTCCCGGCGACCGCGACCCCGGCGCCGACCCCGAGGACGGAGAGCAACGCGATGCCACCGGGGCTCGTCCAGAACCCTTTCTTGAGCATCGCGGCCGTCTCGTTGCGGTAGACACCCGTCAACGTGGCGCTCCCCTTGACGTCCTTCATCCCCGCCACGTTCCGGTTCGCCGGCTTCTGCGGCTGCACGGCGAACGACAGCGAGATCGACTGGCTCTGGCCCAGATCGACGAGGTTGTCGGCGACGAACAGCGTGCCGCCCGAGTCGATCACCACGTCGTAGGTGCCGCCGGGAAGCTGGGTCACCTCGTAGGCGCCGTTGTCCCCGGTGAGGGTGCTGACGTACTGCTTGCCGGTCTTGACGTTGACGGCCGTCACCTTGGCGCCGGACAGCCTGGTCCTGCCGTCGGCCTCGTAGAGAACACCGCGGATCGCTCCCCTGCCCTGCTCCTGCGCCGCGGCTGGTCTGGCCAGGCCCGGGCCTAGCGCCAGGCCGGACGCGAGGATGAGCGCCACGACCGGTCGCGCGCGCCTGCACGAATGCATCGACATCGGATTCCCCTCCGGCGGGATCGTGCGTCCGATCGTCACCGTTACGGCTTTTTGGATGTAGCAGAATCCTTAGTTATCCTTCGTCTTATAGGCGACCCCTGTAAAATCGTCAATACCACTAAACGGGCTTCCTGGCGCGGATTACAGCGTAGTCATCGTCAGAGTGCTTGTCCTGCACCACTTTCAACGATGGGCTGATGAGCGAACGGATTACGAGGGCCGCATCATGAAACGGAGCCTGCGCCCGGGTGGATACCCGATGCGGCGTTCGCGGGATGGTGGCGAGATGGGGGGCTACGACTTCCGACTACGACTTCATCAAGGCGCCCACGATGAGCAGCGCCCAGACCGTCTTGCAGACTTCGTGGTCGCTGAGCTTCGAGGCCTCGCACATCTCCTCGAGGGAGGTCGGGGCTTCGCACATCTCGGCCAGCGTCTTCTCCTCGGGCCGCAGCGGCAGCGTGGCGAGGATCTTCGGCGCCTCGCGCGTGGCGCGGTACTCCGTGTTCAGGCCGCCCACTTCTTCGTAGACGCGGGCCCAGGAATGGACCAGCCGCACCCCTTCGATCACCATGGCGTCGCCGGAGGCCCCGAGGGTGACGCTCTCCGAGGCGGGGGGCCGCGGCTCGAACGAGAACTGCCCGCGCGTCCAGTTGAACAGCGAGCAGACGATCTCCCGCACCTGCACCTTGACCCACTTCTCGATGTCCTCCGCGGACATCATCTTCCACATCACCAGCACCTCCCCCAGGCGGTCCTTGGTGGCCAGGGCGACCTCGAGCGCCTTCAGGAGGTTCTTGAGCGGGATGACGTCGGCCTTCAGGAGCACCTGGTTGAAGCGGTCGTCGCGGTCGGTGGAGGAGGCGAACTGGACGTTGCCGTCCTTGAACTGGACCACCTTCTTGATCTCCCGCTCGCTGACGGTCAAGAGGCCGGTGGCGCGGCTGAGGGACAGATCGTGGAAGAGGCGCGGCAGGGTGTGCGAGCGGACCTCTCCTCGACGGATCCCGCCGTCGGAGGCCGGGCGTTTCAGGGCCGGGCTCGCCATGCTTCCCGAATATGGTGCCGCGTCGGCCGGGTGTCAAACATCGTCGCTCTCACTCGAGGCTCTTGATCATGCGCGAGGCCGCGGCCGCCGCGGAGGGTCCGTCCCCCGACTCCAGCGTGCTGCCGGCGGCCGCCGCGGCGGCGTCGAAGGCGGTCTTGGCGGTCGCGGGGTCGCCGCGGCGCAGGGCGCAGAGGCCGCGGTAGTAAAGCACGGTGCCCTGGGAGACGCCCGGCCCCTGCGGCAGGGCCGCCTTGCCGAAGCCTTCGGCCTGCGCCTTGTCGTAGGCGCGGAAGTGCATGAAGGCGACGCCCAGGTTGAGCAGCGCCACCCCCCGGTCCTCCTCTTCCTGCGCCGCCCGCGAGCGCAGGCGGAACTCGGCCAGCGCCCGGTTGTAGAGCAGGGAGGCATCGGTGAGCGGCATCACCAGCGGGCTCTCCCCCGGCGCCACGCGCGCCGTGCGCGCGCCCGAGCGGTCCTCGAGCGCCAGGACGACCGCCGCCTTGAGCCCGCCCGGACGGTCGGTCTCGGCCGTCAGCGCCTGGCCCACGTCGCGCACCGACTGGACCTTGCGGTTGCCCACCCCCTTCACCCGGTCCCCCACCCGGAGGCCCGCCTTGGCGGCGGGGCTGCCGGGCAGCACCCGGACCACCAGGGGGCCGTCGTCCAGCAGGGTGTCGGCCAGGCCGATCCCCCACCAGGGGCCGTTGGCCGCCGGGGCCGTGTCGAGGCGGCGCACGAAGTCGCGCGCCGTCTCGGGGCGGTCGGTGCGGAGCACGGCCACGTCGGGGGCGGGATGCAGGACCGAGTAGAGCGCCAGGGTCCAGGTCTTCTCGGGATCATTGTTCAGGGTGAGGCCGGCGAGGACCAGGTCGGCGCCGGCCTTCGAGGCCGCCTGCTCGAGCAGGGCGGGCGGCAGGATGGTCCCGGCTCGCACCTCGTTCGGGTCGGCGATCATCCACTTGATGATGTCGGCGCGGATCGCCTGCAGGATCTCGGGCGAGCGGACGAGGTTCAGGGTCTTGAGCCCCTTGCCGATCTCGTCCAGGAGCGGCTTGTCCTCGTCGCTCCAGACGGCGCGCCCCCACTCGTCCAGCCGGAAGGTGCCGGCGTACAGGAGGGTCGGGCGCAGGCGCACGTCGAGGACGTTGACCTGCCCGGTCGTCAGGCGCACGCGCTCGCTCCAGGACCCCGCCTCCGGGCGGCTCACCAGGAGGTCACGCTCGCCGCCGCACAGGGCGTTGATCGTCAGCGGGGTGACCCCCTTGCGCTCGCCGTCGATGAAGACGTCCGCCCCCGGCGGGGTCGAGGTGAGGCGCAGGTCGGTCCTGGCCTCCTGCAGGATGACGGGCGAGAAGCGCAGCGGGGCGTTCTGCTCGAGATCGAGGGCCACCTTGACCGTCAGGGTCTGCGGCTGGAAGCACTCGCGCTCGACGGTGATCCGGTGGTCGCCCGGCGTGACCATCGGAACCGGGAACGGGGCCGAGGCGTTCCTGGGATCGAAGCCGAACTGGGCCGCCATCGCCTCGACCGCCGGCGTCGCCGGCCCGCGCGTGGCCCCCACCTGCTTGCCGTCCAGGCTCACGGTGGCGTCTGCCGGCACGGTGATGAACTCCAGGGCGCGCCGGTTCGGCCGCAGGCGGATCGCCTTCTTGATCTGCTGCCCGGCGGTGACCGCCAGCGTCTCGCTGTAGGGGTCGAAGCCGTCCATCTCGATCTTCAGAAGGCGCGACCCCGCGAGGAGCGCCAACCCCTTCGGGTCGAGGGTCTCGACCGGGTCGCCGTCCACCGACACGCGGGCGCGGGGCGGATCGACCTGCAGGAGCAGGATCCCCGCGACCCGGGCCCGCACGCGGTCGAACAGGTCCACGACCTTCGGGGAGAGCGTCTGGCGGTCGATGGCGTAGCTCGGGTTGAGCCTCAGGAGGGACTGGAAGTCGGCTTCCGCCCCCTTCATGTTCCCGAGGTTGAAGTAGGCGCGGGCACGCAGGTCGTAGGCGGCGCTCAGGAGCGTCTGCTCCTCGGTGCTCAGGTCGGAGGCCTTCGCCATCTTGCGCGGCTCGATGATCGCCGCCAGCTCGCGGATGCCACCCGCGAAGTCGAGGTCGTCGATGCGCGCCCGCGCCCGGTCGAAGGCGGCGCGGATCGCCTTGAGGCCGGCCGTCAGGTCCTCTTCCTGCTGCGCCGCCGGCGGGCGCGCGGGCGGCGCCAGCGGCAGGAGCAGCAGCGCGAAGACTGTGAGGGCCAGCCGGCGCGCGTTCATCGGAACCTCACTACCTGGCCGCTCTTGCGGCCCACGAGGTAGACCCGTCCGACGCTGTCCACCGCCAGGGAGGCGGGGTCCCCCAGGCGGCTCTGCGCCTCCTTGGACGGCCTGAGGATCGTGATCCGCTTCCCGGCCGGGTCGGCGACGGTGACCCAGCCCACCTTGGTATCCAGGATGAACAGGTCGCCCAGGGCGTCGACGGCGATGGCCGACGCCTCCTGCAGGCCCAGCGGCGCGAGGTCGACGCGCCGCGTCTGCCGCCCCTGGTGCAGCTCGATGACCAGTTTGGCGCGGCCGTCCAGGGCGTAGACCCCTCCGTCGTCGCTGTTCGCCAGGTCCACGAAGCGCCCTTCCTTGCCCGCCGGGGGCCTCAGGTTGCCGACCAGGCGCCGGCTGCGATCGAAGATCAGCAGGACGTTCTCGGAGGTGTCGAGCAGGTAGACGCGCCCGGCCGGATCGAGGGCGATCGGCCCGTACTCGCGCGGCGGCCGCCCGTCGATCCCCTTCAGGCTCGAGCCGCTCCAGTTCTTGGCGTTGACGGCCACCTGGTCGCGCCCCGAGATGTAGACGGCGAGACCGTCTCCCGGCGCCACGAACTCCGGCCCGGGGTGGGCGATGCGCTCCTGGATCCGCCCCTTGGGGTCGAGGCGGAAGACACCGGGCGACTTCGGCGACGACACGACGGCGAGCCCCTGCGCGTCGATGGCGATGTCGCTCGCGCCGCGAATCGTCAGTCCGTCACTCCCCTTCCCCCCGGGGGAGCCGCCGTAGGCATCATCGAGCTGGTAGCTCCGGGCGACTTCGGCGACGACACGACGGCGAGCCCCTGCGCGTCGATGGCGATGTCGCTCGCGCCGCGAATCGTCAGTCCGTCACTCCCCTTCCCCCCGGGGGAGCCGCCGTAGGCATCATCGAGCTGGTAGAGGCCGGCGACTTCGGTCGAGGCCGGCCCGGTCCGCGGCGACAGCTGCGGCGCCTGGCGCAGGCGGTGGAGCAAGGTGATCCGATCGAGCGCGCGCGCGGCGAAGCGGGAGTCGGGGTAGCGCACCCGCACCTGCTGCAGCGCCAGCATCGCCTCGGCCGGCTCGTCCAGGCGCGACAGGGCGGCGCCGAAGCGGTACTGGGCCTCGGCCGCCAGCGGGCTTCCGGGGCTCTCGTCCAGAAGGCGCGAGAAGAAGTCGGCCGCGCGGGCCGGACGCGCGCGCAGCGATTCGCACATGCCCGATCCCAGGTAGGCGTCGTCCGCCGCGTCGCTGTCGGGATAGACCTGGGCCGCGGTGGCGAAGCGCCCGCAGGCTTCGTCGAGATCGGCCTTCGGGTTCGCCGGCTCGATCGCCAGATAGCCGAGCTTCACCAGGGCCCGCGGCGCCTCGTGCGAGGAGCGGTACTTCTGTGCGAGGGCCGCCAGCAGCTCGCCCGCCTGCTTGATGGCGTCGGGGGAGGCCGAGCCGATCTGGTCCCAGGCCGCCACCGGGTAAATCATCTCGGCCACCTTGAGGATGGCCGGTGGAGCGTACGGGCTGTCCGGGAAGTCCTCGAAGACCTTGCGCAGCAGCCGCGTCGCCTCTTCCCGCTTCCCCTGGCGGATCGCCTCGACGCCCTGCACGTAGGTGCGCAGGTCGAGCGGCCGGTCGTCCTGCTGCGCGCCGGCCGGCGCGGGCGCCGCCGGAGGGCTCGGCGCCGCCGGGCTGCCCGAGGCCGCACTCGCGGGCGCGGGGCTCGCGGCCGGTCCGGCCGCCGCCACCGGCCGCGCCGGCAGCAGCAGCAGCGCCGCCAGGGCGCAGCAGGCCGCGGCCCCGAACGGCAGGCGGCCGTCGCGCCGTCGCCCGCGCCTCAAAATTTCACCGTCACGCGCGCGTTCTTGCCGCCGTCCACCGCGACCGCCACCTCCTGGCTGGCGCCGGTCGGCACGAAGACCACCTTGACGCGGTGGGCTCCGGAGCCAATCGGCAGGTCCAGCACGGGCGTCACGTCGACGTACTGGCCGTCCACGAAGACCTGGCAGTTGCTCGGCTGGGCCTGCACGGTGAGGGTGCCGAGCGAGGGGAAGGTGATCAAAGGCGTGGCCGTGCGGCCGCCTGCGATCTCCACCTGCGAGGTCTCCTTCACGAACATCTTGGCGTTGCGCAGGGTCAGCGCGTGCTTCCCCTCGATGAGCGTGATCGTGTCGCCCGCCTTCCCCAGCCGGGTCTCCCCTTCCAGGACCTCGACCTCGTACTCGCGGGGCTTCTTGATCACGAGCGTGCCGGTCGGGATCGGATCGAGGGTGACTTTCTTCAGCGTTTCGACCATGGCGTCGAAGTCGTCGTCCGCGTCGTAGGCGTGCGACCAGGGCCGGTACCCTTCGTGCTCGAGGGCGATGGTCCGCTCGACGCAGCCGTCCACCGCGATGGCCGCCGGCGTCACCTTCCCCGCGTCGTGCCCGTCCACCTTGATGCGCGCCCCTGCCGGTTCCGAGCCGACGAGGACGTCCTCCTTGCGCGGCTTCAGCTCGAGCACCAGCGACCCCTTGTAGGAGGCGAGATCGGCGGCGGTCATCTCGGCCACGGCGTGACGGCAGCCGGCCTGGGCGGCGATCTGGTGCGGGTGCGGGTCGCCCAGCGACAGCACCACGTGCGGCTCGGCCAGCGGCGTGGCGTCGAGCGAGATCGCCCCGCCGTGCGGGATGGTCGCGACCTCGATCGACACCTGCCCGTCGGCGGCTCCGGGCGGCGCCCCGCCCAGCGACGCAGGCGTGACCCGCAGACCGGCCGGCCCGCCCGCGGTCGCGAGGGCCTCCCCGGCGGCGCCGGGCTCCTGGCGGTTCGCCCAGCGCGGGAAGATGATCAGCGCCGCGGCCAGGGTCAATAGGAGAGCGGTGATCTTGCCGGGGTGGTGCGCGATGAGCGTCGGCTGCGGCGCGGCGGAGGCCGCCGCAGCGCGTCCCGCTTCGGGCCCGGCCTCGGCGCGTCCCGGCGCACGGCCCCGGCGGCCCCGCTGCGAGCGGCGCATGGTGCCTTGCGCCGCCGCGGCCCGCACGCTGGCCGCGTCGCCGCGCGCGGCGCGCGCCGCGCCCGGAAAGGGGCGCGAGAGCGTTTCCGGAGGCAGCCCGGCGAACGCCTTGTCGAGGTCGGCGACCATCTCGGCCCCTGTGGCGTAGCGCTCCTCTGCCTCCTTGGCGAGGGCCCTCTCGAGGATGGCGTTCACCTCGGGTGGCAGCGCCGGATTGTGCGCCGCGGGCGGCCGCGGGTCCTCGTACAGGACGTGGTAGATGATGGTCGAGATCGAGTCGCCGTCGAAGGGACGCACCCCGGTCAGAAGCTCGTACAGCACCACGCCGAGCGAGAAGAGGTCGCTGCGGCCGTCCAGCTCGCGCCCCTGGATCTGCTCGGGCGACATGTAGCTGGGGGTCCCCAGGAGCACCCCCGCCTGGGTCAGGTTGGCCTGCGGGTTCTTCGCCAGGCCGAAGTCGGTGACCTTCAATAGCTGCCCCTTGAGCACCATCAGGTTGGCCGGCTTGATGTCGCGGTGGATGACGTGGTGCTGGTGGGCGTAGTCGAGCGCCGAGGCCGCCTGGCCGATCAGCTCCCGCACGCGCGACAGCGGCAGCAGGTGGTCGGGCCGGGTGTACTTCTCGAGCGTCTCGCCTTCGATGTATTCCATGGCGATGAAGGAGACGCCCCCTTCCTCGCCCACGTCGAAGATGGTGACGATGTTGGGATGCAGGAGCTTGCCGGCGGCCTGCGCTTCGCGCACGAAGCGCTGGCTGGTCTCGTGCGCTTCCTCCGCCGAGGTGCCGGGCGGCAGGACGATCGTCTTGATCGCCACCTGGCGCTCGATCTTCGGGTCGTTGGCCAGGAAGACCTGGCCCATCGCCCCTTTGCCGATCTCGCGCAGGATCTCGAAGCGGCCAAGCTTGGTGAGATTCATCGGCCCGCTCGGCCCCGATCGGGGCCCGTAAGGAGGAGCGCCATCGGCTCGGGCCACTCTAAGGCGCGCGTGGAGCATGGCCGCGCGGGCCTCTCCCATCCTCGTAAGTGGCCGCCGCAGCGTATTTTAGTGTCGGGGACGATCCCTGTCAAACCGGCCCCCGGATGGTCTTTTTAGGGAGAAGTGGCTATTTTTCTTGGGTTTAGCCCTCCGATGGGGGGTCGGGGGCCGGTCGCGGTTTAAGACCTCGCCGGGCGCGCCGCGCCGGCGGAATCCCGCCCGGCAACTTCATCTTCACCTTCGCCCGCCGATTTCCGTATATTGAGCAGAGCGCGTTCGCTCGCTCGAAGGAGAAGTCCCATGAGATACCCCTCGCACCCCGCGCCTTCCGCGGGCCGCACCCTGCTCGCAGCGCTCGCCGCCCCGCTTTTGTTCCTGGGCCTCGCGCCGGGGGCCAAGCCACCCGCGCCCGATCCGGTCCCGGTCCACATCGCCGGCATCCACGTGGTGGATGCCGATCAGGTCCTGCTGCTCCTGGCGGACGAGAAGGAGCAGCGCGTCGTGCCGATCGCCGTCGGGCGCGATCAGGGGCTCGCCATCTACCTCGGGCGGGAGAAGACCGCGACACCCCGTCCGATGACGCACGATCTGCTGGTGCGCATCTTGAAGACCCTCAAGGCGACGGTCGAGCGGATCACGGTGACGGAGCTGCGCCAGGAAACGTACATCTCGGAGATCGCGCTCCGGGACGGCAGGACGCTGCATCGCATCGACGCGCGGCCGTCGGACGCCATCGCCCTGGCGGTCCGCCTCGACACCCCCATCTTCGCCGCCCCCGGCCTGCTGCGCTCCCTCGGCGAGGCGGCCCCTCCCGGGCTGGACGCCCGGCTCGATCACCGTCTCGGCCTGACGGTGCAGACGCTCGATGCCGACCTGGCCGAGTCCCTGGGCGCCTCCGGCGTCGCGGGAGTGCTGGTGGCGAGCGTGGCCGCCGGCGGCGCGGCCCAGAAGGCGGGAGTGAAGCGAGGCGACATCATCCGCGAGGTGGACGGGCGGCCGACCGCCGACCCGGACGCTTACGGCGCGGCGGTCGGGCGCGCCGACGGGGCCGTGCAGCTGGACGTCTGGCGCGACGGCAGGACTCTCACCCTCGCCCTGCGCTGAGCGGCGGCGTCGTTCAGGCCTCGCGCTTGAAGAAGAGGGCCGCCTCCGCCGGGAAGCGGCGCTCGGCGGCCGTCTTGAGCAGGTGATCGACGTTGTAGGGGAAACGCCGGTACTGCGCCTCCACGTTCCCGTTGGTCTGGATCACCGCGTAGCAGGTGCGCGGGTCGCCGTCGGCCGGGAAGCCGACGCTGCCGGCGTTGACGAAGTGGCGGCCGTCGACGATGCGGTGGTAGGGGCGATGCGTGTGGCCGAAGATGATCACGTCGGCCTCGGAGGCGTCCCCCATCTCCCGGAAGTAGTCCTCGTCGCGCTCCTCCCACAGGCCGGTGTACATGTCGATCGGGTTGGCGTGCACCAGGAGCGCCCGCCGGCCGCCGGCCTCCAGGCGCCTCTCGAACGGCAGGTTGCGCAGGTACTCCAGGGTGAGGCGCTCGGTGCGTTGCACCGTCCAGGCGAAGGCCTTCTCCTCGAAGACCCGCACCTGCGCCTCGGTGGCGCAGCTTCCAGAGCCGTCGGCCGCGGCGGCCACGTTCTCGTCCAGGTTCCCGCGCACTCCGGGGATGCGCTCCGCCTTCAGCAGCGCGACGGTCTCGTCCGGGAACGGAGCGTAGCCGACCAGGTCGCCGGTGTGGCAGAGCACGTCGTACCCCTCGGCGCGCGCCTCCCGCAGGGCCACCTCGAGCGCGGGCAGGTTGCCGTGGACGTCGCCCAGGACGACGATCTTCAAAGCGATCCCCTCCTCCGTGGCGCGGACGATAACATATCCGATCGCCCACGGACAGCAGGCCTCCGGCAGACCTCCCAACGGTCTGCGCACCACCATGCCCCTAATCCGAAGAGGTGTCCTGCCGGGCGGTGAAGCTGAGGAGCGGCAGGTTCTCCTCGTGGCCGCTGCGCGGGTTGCGGAAGGGGATGTGCCCGCGGGCGACGTCGTCGGCGCTGTAGAAGCTGCCGGTCTGCGTGGTGAGGCGGGCGGCGAGCTCCTGCCCCGCCTTGAGGGCCTCGGCGGCGGGGCCGCTGAGCACCACCGCGAGGCCCAGGGCGTCGTGCATCTCCACCGGACCGGGGTCCTTGCGCTCCTCGAGGAATTTCTCGACCTCGTCGCGCAGGGTGCGCAGCATCTCGCTGTACTTCATCTCGCCGTACTTCTTGCGGAAGATGTCCATGGCGCGCGCGTCCCACTCCAGCGCCACGACCTGGCTCTGCAGGCCTTGCGCGCGGCGCTGCCTGTTCTCTTCGCGCACGCCGCTGGCGCGTCCCGCCTGCTGGTCCTGGTGCCGCTTGAGCAGGCGGCTGATCGCCCGCTCGAGCTCCTTGGTGCTGAACGGCTTGGTCATGTACTCGTCGGCGCCGCAGTCCTTGCCCCAGAAGACGTCCTCCTGCTGGCTGCGGGCGGTGAGGAGGATCACGGGGGTCGCCTGGGTGGCCGGGTTCGACTTGACGCGGCGGCAGATCTGGAAGCCGTTCACCTTCGGCATCATGACGTCGACGATCAGCAGGTCGGGCCGCTCCTGGCCCAACTGCTGCAGCGCCTTCTCGCCGTCCTCCGCCAGGACCACGCTGTAGCCCAGCGTCTCGAGGTTCATCTGCAGGATCTCGCGGATGCTCGGCGAGTCGTCGGCCACCAGGATCTTGCCGGTCATGCGGCCGTCTCCTCTACGAGGCCTCGGCGCGCGGGTGGCCCGGGTTCCCCGGGCCCGCGGCGGCGCGGTACGGGCTCGTTGCGTCGTCGATCAGGGTGAGCATCATCTGCAGTCCCTGCTGCATCATGCCGAGCAGCCGGTCCTGCTCCTGCGTCAGGGCGCCTACGCGTCCGCTCTGCAGGAGCTCCACCGCCCCGCTCAGGGAGGTCAAAGGAGAGCGCAAGTCGTGCCCCAGGTCGCGGATCGCCTGCCCCTCGCGGGGGGCGATCGTGAAGGCCTCGGTGATCTCGGAGGCCAGGACCGCCATGCGGGGCGTGCCTCCGTCGCCGGCGCGCGGCTGCGGGTGCGCGGCGATGGCGTAGTAGCGCCGCCGCTCGGTTTCGACCTCGACGAAGCGCCGCCACAACCCGCGTCGCTTGCGCGCTTCGGCGACCGTCTCGGCGACGGCCTCGATCAGGGCGTCGGACGACTCGCCGGCCGGCGGCAGCGCGGCGGGCGGCGGCGATCCGGCCAGGTCCTCCCAGCCGGCGGCGCGCGTGATCGCGCCCGCCTCGTCCACGATCAGGAGCGCGGCGCCCGGCAGCGGGAGATCCGGATCGCCCGCCTGCGCCCCGCCTCCCTTGGCGTGCCTGCCCGATTGAGCCTGCTTCATGCCGAGGCACCTTTCCGGTTCCTGCCCCGGGCCAAGCCGGTCCGCAGGAAGATCCTCGTCCAATATAGGAGCCGGGCGCCCCCAGGCAAGCGGGCGGCCCGCCGCCAACGCATTGACGCCGTCAGGTGGCCAGGCGGGGCGCGGGGGTGAACGGCCGGCGGCGCCCGGAGGGTCGCACCTGGGCCAGATCGTGCAGCACCTGGGCCGCCAGGGAGTCGGCGAGCGGGATGCCGTACTCGCCCGCGATGTTCGCCATGGCGCCGATGCGCACCGGCAGCGCGTAGGCGATGCGCCCCTGGCGCGCCTTCTTGTCGCGGTGCGCGACCTCGAGGATCGCGGCCGGGTCGAAGGCGGGCGGGATCGCCGTCGGCAGGCCGAGGCGGGCCACGAGCGCCGCGATCCGATCGGCGGCGCTCACGGAGAGGAGCCCTTCGCGGCCGGCCATGCGGGCCTCGGCCACCATGCCGATCGCCACCGCCTCCCCGTGGGCCATGCGGTACCCCGAGAGGGTCTCGAGGGCGTGGCCGATGGTGTGCCCGAAATTCAGGATCTTGCGCCGGTTCGACTCGCGCGGGTCCTCCGCCACCACCCGGGCCTTGATGCGGCAGCAGGCCTCGATGATGCGCGACATCGTGTCCGGGTCGCGCTCGAGCACGCGCTCCGGGTGGCCCTCGATCGCCTCGAACAGGCGGCGGTCGGCGATGACGCCGCACTTGACCACCTCGGCCAGGCCGGCGGTGAACTGCCGGGGCGGCAGCGGCTTCAGGTAGTCGACGTCGACGTAGACCGCGGAGGGGTGATGGAACGCGCCGATTGCCGGTCTTGCCGCCGATCGCGGCGTCCACCATGCCGATGAGCGTCGTGGGGATCTGCACGTAGGGCACGCCCCGGTTGAAGGTGGCCGCCACGAACCCGGCCAGGTCCCCCACCACGCCCCCCCCGAGCGCCACCAGGGCGGTGTCGCGGCCGGCGTCCAGGGCGATCACGCCGTCCTCGATCGCGTCGCGCACGCGCCGCGTCTTGCTCGACTCCCCGGCCGGGAAGGAGATCAGGTCGGCGACCAGCCCGCGCCGGCGGAAGGCCGCCCGGAGCGGCTCGCCGCAGCGGGCGTGAAGGTGGGAATCGGTGACCAGGACGTAGCGCCGCCCCAGGCGCCGGCGGCGCAGATCGACGGTGATGCGCGGACCCAGGCCGCGGCCGATGAGGATTTCGTAGGACTCGTCGAGGGCCCGGCGCAGCCGGATGGGGACGCGGATCACGGCGACACCACGGCCCTGGAGGTCCGGGCGAAGGGCGGACGGGCGGCGGGCTTCAGCGGGTGGTCTCCCCCGGCCCCATCGCCGGGAGGCTCTTCACGTACTCGTCCAGGAGCGCACGCTGCTTCGTGTCGTCGAGCGAGCCCACGATGAGGCGCTCCGCCGCCTGGATGGCGAGGTCGGCCACCTGGCTGCGCAACTGCTCGATGGCCCGTTTCTGCTCGTACTGCACCTGCTTCTTCCCCTGCTCGATCAGGTCCTGGGACTCCTTCCGGGCCTGCGTCACGATCTCGAGGCGCAGCGCCTCCGCCTCGCGCTTGCCCTGCTCGATGAGGGCGGCCGTCTCCTTCCGCGCCGCGGCCAGGACCTCCTGGTTCTTGCGCAACGTCTGGTCCGCCTCGGCGCGGGCCTTCTGGGCCGCCTCGAGCGACTCGCGGATGGTCCTCTCGCGCTCCTCCAGCACCTGCAGGAGCGGCTTCCAGGCGAACCGGCCGAGCAGGAACGCCAGCAGGACGAAGGTGACGACGGTCCAGAAGATCATGCCGACGTCGGGTGTGATCAGTTTCAATCCCATGGTGCCCGCCCGGCTAGCCCTTCACCGCGAGCAGGATGCAGACCACCTCGGCGAACAGGGTCACCCCCTCGATGAGCGCGGCGGCGATGATCATCGTGGTGCGGATTTCGCCCGCAACCTGGGGCTGCCGGGCGCTGCCGTCCATCGCCGCGGCCGCCAGCCGGCCGATCCCCGCGGCCCCTCCCATCACGGCGAGCCCCGCCCCGATGCCCGCCGCGAAATGCGCCAGTGAGTTGCCCATCTCCATGCCTCGACCCTCCTCGATTCCGCTAAGGCCGGAGGCCTGCGGCTCCCCGGCGGTTGGATGAACTCTTCCGTCCCCGCGTGTCCTCGCGTCCCGCATTCCCTCGCGGGCGGCGCCCCGTTTCCCTCAGTGGGACGAGTGGGCCGCCATGCCGATGAACAGCGACGTCAACATCGTGAAGATGTAGGCCTGCAGGAAGCAGACCAGGAGCTCGATGCCGTTGATGAACAGCGAGAACGGCACCGACAGCACCACGCCCACCCAGGCTTTCTTCAGGATGAACACCAGGCTGATGAGCGACAGGATCACCACGTGCCCGGCGGTCATGTTGGCGAACAGCCGCACGCAGAGCGCGAACGGCTTGGTGAACATCCCCATGATCTCCACCGGGATCATGATCGGCAGCAGCCAGACGGGCATGCCGTGCGGCACCAGGTTCTTGAAGTGCCCGGCGACGCCGTATTCGCGGATGCCGGCCGCCTGGATCATCACGAAGGCCATCCCCGCCAGCCCCGCCGTGACGCTGATGTTGCCCGTGGCGGTCGCCGCGTAGGGGATCAGCCCCAGCAGGTTGCACGCCAGGATGAACACGAAGGTGCTCAGCAGGTAGGGAACGTAGCGGTCGCCGTGGGGCCCGATGTTCTTGCGCGCCAGCTCGTCGCGCACGAACACGACGATCATCTCCATGACGTTGTGGATCCCCTTCGGGACCAGGCTGCGGCGGCGGTTCGCCAGCCACAGGAACACGATGACGATGGCGCTCGCCAGCCAGATCATCACCAGGTGCTTGGTGATCGGCAGCGCCCATCCGAATAGGTGCAGCGTCGGCAGATGGATCGCGCCGAACGGCTCCAGGTCGATGACCTGCGAGTCGCTCAGGTGGTGGAAGATCGACTCGCCGGCGTCGAAGGCGCCGCCGTGGCCGGAGGCGGCCGCTTCCAGGTTGGCCACCGCCTTCTCCTGGAGGGTCGGCGGCGCGGTCGCAGCCGCCTGCGCCGCCTGGTGGGTCGCTGCCTGCATCATGCCGGCGTCCCCCGTCCTTCCGTTCCCCGCCCCTGTGTTCCCCGGCCCTTCAGGCCGCGCACCGCGAAGCGCACCTCGAGCACCAGGAGCAAGAGGTAGATCCCCAGGAGCCCCGTCGCCGTCGCGATCGGGTCGAGCGCGGTGCGCAGGGCCACGTAGACCAGGACCGCCCCGTACACGAAGAGGCGCCCCAGCATCCCCGCGACCAGCGCGGAGAGGAAGACCCTCTCGCTCTTGCCGAACGACCAGGCGACCAGCGCCATGCCGGCGATCGCCCCGGCCGTCGCCAGGGCGCCGCCGAGGGCCAGGCCGCGCAGCGCCGCCGGGGAAACCCGGTCCCCCAGCAACCAGCCGGCCGCCACGAAGGCCAGGGC
>QHXZ01000058.1:1930-9916 GCA_003223165.1 Acidobacteriota bacterium | reverse complement strand
CAGGAGAAGCAGCCAGGGAGCGCTTCCCAGGCGCCGATCGAGCCAGTAGCCGATGCCGCCCAGGATCCCCATCGGCACCACCAGCATCGTGCCGATCTGGGCGTACTTCATCGCCTCGAGCAGCGCGGGGCGTCCCTGCGGGTTCGTCAACGCTCCCTCCCGCGGCGGGCCGCGCGGCGGCGTCCGGCCTCACGAGGTCCAGGGCGCCAGCGCCAGGACCGACCTCTCCGCCAGCGCCAGGATCGGCTGGGGGTAGATGCCGAAGATGACCGTGAAGCCGAGACAGGCGGCGATCGCCACCCGTTGCCCGAGCGACGGGACGATGCGCCCCGCCTCCGCCGGCTCGCGCACGTACATCATCACCACGATGCGCAGGTAATAATAGAGCGAGACGGCGCTGTTCAGCACCGCCACGACCGCGAGCCAGGTCACGTGCGCCCGGACGGCGGCGCCGAACAGGTACCATTTGCCCACGAACCCCGCGGTCGCGGGGATCCCCGCCAGCGACAGCATCAGGAACAGCATGGCGAACGCGGCCCAGGGCGCCCGGCGCGACAGGCCGGCGAAGTCCACCACGCGGTCGCCCACGATCTGCTCCCGGCGCAGCAGGATCACCAGGGCGAAGGCCCCAATGTTCACGAAGGTGTAGATCAACAGGTACAGGAGCACCGCCTCGAGCCCGAACTCGCGCGACGGCACGTCGTGCGCCGCGCCGGCGGCGATGAGCCCCAGGAGGACATAGCCGGCGTGGGCGATCGACGAGTAGGCCAGCATCCTCTTGACGTTGTCCTGCAGGATCGCCGCCACGTTTCCGAGCGTCATGCTGGCGACGGCCAGGATCGCCAGGAGCATCGCCCAGCGGTCCCCCAGCCGGGCGAAGCCCATGGTGAACACCCGCACCAGGACCACGAAGGCGGCGGCCTTGGATCCGGTGGACAGGAACGCGGTCACCGGCGTCGGGGCGCCTTCATAGGCGTCCGGCACCCACATGTGGAACGGCACCGCGGCGATCTTGAAGCCGAGGGCCACGGTCACCAGGATGACGCCCAGGAGGAAGATGGGGGCCCGGTCCGGCTGCAGGGCTTCGAGCGACCGGGACGCGCCGATGAGCCCCAGGTTCGTCGTCGCCGTGGTGGCGTAGACGAGCGACACCCCGTACAGGAAGATGCCGGTCGAGAACGACCCGAGCAGGAAGTACTTGAGCGCCGCCTCGTTGGACTTGCGGTTCGCCTTCAGGAAGCCGACCAGGACGTAGAAGGACAGCGCCATGGTCTCGAGCGACACGAAGATGGTGATGAAGTCGCCCGCCGACGCCATGAACATCATCCCCACCACCGCGAACAGGATGAGCGCGTAATACTCCCCCGCCTGGGCCCTCTCCAGCTCGAGATAGCGGTCCGAGATCAGGATGGTCAGGATGGCGGCGATCAGGAAGATCATCTTGAAGAAGACGCTGAAGGCGTCGAGGATGAACATGCCGTTGAAGCCGATGGTCAGATCGGGCACGCGCAGCGTCTCCAGCCCCAGGTGCCGGGTGAGCGCCAGCAGCACCATCAGGGTCACCAGGCAGGACAGGACCGCGAGCGCCGGCGTCCAGGCCTTGCTTTCCCGGTCCTTGACCGTCGCGAGCCCCAGGAGCAGGAAGGCGCAGAAGGTGAGGATCAGCTCCGGCGAGATCAGCCGCAGGTAGTTCGGCTCGAACAGCGTGTTCATGGGGCCGAGGCCCCCCCGGCCGCCGGCGCCGCGACCGCCTGCGCCGCGACCGCCGGCGCCGCGGCCACATCGGCCCCGCGCGCCCGGGGGAGCGCCGCGCCGCGCGCCAGGTCGGCCCCTCCCTCCGCCGCTTCGAGCCTCTGCGCCAGGTCGGCCACCGGCTTCTCGAGGACGCTGAAGAAGGGCTGCGGGTAGATGCCGATCCAGAAGCAGCAGGCGACGATCGGCGCCAGGGTCATCACCTCGCGCAGGTTCAGGTCCTTGAGCTTGGCGTTCTCGGGGTTGTCGAGCTTGCCGAACATGGTGCGCTGGTAGAGCCACAGCATGTAGGCCGCTCCCAGGACGATCCCGAACACGGCGCACACCGCCCAGAACTTGCCCCCCAGGAAGCCGAGGCCCGGCAGCAGGAACCCGTAGACCGGCGGGATGGTGAAGGCGCCCACCAGGATGGTGAACTCGCCGATGAAGCCGTTCAGGAGCGGCAGCCCGATCGAGGACATGGTGATGATCATGAACAAGGTGGCGTACACCGGCATCTGCTTCGACAGCCCGCCGAACTCGGAGATCATGCGGGTGTGGCGGCGCTCGTAGATCAGCCCGACCAGGAGGAAGAGCGCCCCGGTCGAGAGGCCGTGGTTGACCATCTGCAGGATGCCGCCCTTGAGCCCCGCCTGGTTGAGGGCGAAGACCCCGAGCATGCAGAAGCCGAGGTGGCTCACCGACGAGTAGGCGACCAGCTTCTTCCAGTCCTTCTGCACCATCGCCACCAGCGCCCCGTACAGGATGCCGACGACGCACAGCGCCAGCATCCAGGGCAGGTAATGGATCGTGGCGCGCGGCAGCAGCGGCAGGGAGAAGCGCACGAATCCGTACGTCCCCATCTTCAGCAGCACGCCCGCCAGGATGACCGAGCCGGCCGTCGGCGCCTCGACGTGCGCGTCGGGCAGCCAGGTGTGGAACGGGAACATCGGCACCTTGATGGCGAAGCCGACGAAGAAGGCCAGGAAGACCCATTTCTGCATCTCGAGCCACTCGGGGTCGGTGAGCGGGCCGAGGACGCGGATGAACTCGGTGATGTCGAAGGTGGGCGGCCCTCCCGACGCCTTCGGGTAATAGAAGTAGATCGCCAGGATCCCCAGGAGCATCAGCACCGACCCCAGGAGCGTGTAGAGGAAGAACTTGATCGCCGCGTACAGCTTGCGCGGCCCGCCCCAGATGCCGATCAGGAAGTACATCGGCACCAGCATCGCCTCCCAGAAGACGTAGAACAGGAAGAAGTCCAGGGAGATGAAGACGCCCAGCATGCCGGTCTGCAGCACCAGCATGAAGACGTAGTACTCCTTCACCCGCTCGGTGATCGCGCTCCACGACGACAGGATGGCGATGACGCCGAGGAAGGTCGTCAGCAGGAGCAGCAGGAGCGAGATGCCGTCGATGCCGACGTAGTACTGCACGCCGATGGAGGGGATCCACGAGGCGCGCTCCAGGAACTGGAACCCTCCCCGGCCCGCGTCGTACCAGAAGAACAACGGCACGGAGAGCAGGAAGTCCAGGAGGGCGATCCAGGTCGCCGCCTGCATGATGAGTTTCGGCTTCCCCTTCGGCGCCGCCACGAGCGCGAGCGCCCCGGCCAGCGGAAGGAAGGTCACGATCGTGAGGATGTGTGCCTGATACCAGCCCATCTGCGGTCTCCTGAGCTCAGTGCCCTTGGGTCAGAAGGTAGACGCTCACCAGGATGAAGATGCCGAGGACCACGGCCGTGGCGTAGGACTGCACGACGCCGGTCTGGAACTTGCGGAACACCCAGGAGGCGCCCCGCACCGTGTAGCCGGTCAGGTTCACCAGGCCGTCCACCACGTACGTGTCGAAGCCGACGGACGTGTACGACGTTCCGAGAGTGACGTACCCCGCCGCGTTGACGGCCCCGTCCACCACGTACCGATCGAACCACGAGGCGGCGCGGCACAGGGCGTAGTAGGGGGCCAGGATCACCCGGTCGTAGATCTCGTCCACGTAGAACTTGCCGGCCACCAGCCGGTACAGCCCGCCCACGTTCTCCGCGAAGGTCGCCGGGATCTCCGGTCGCTGGGCGTAGAACACCCAGCCGAGGAAGATTCCGAACACCGCGATGGCGAACGACACGGCCATCAATCCGAGCTCCAGGCCCGCCGCGAGGTGCGCCGGCGCGGCCGTCCCGGCGGCCGGCGCGGCCTCGAACACCGGCGCCAGGTACTCGCCCAGGACGTTGCGGGCCCCCAGCGCCTCCGGGACGCCGAGCACGCCGCCGGCGAACGCCAGCGCCGCGAGGACGACGAGCGGCACGATCATGGTCCGCGGCGACTCGTGCACGTGGTGGCGCGTCTCCTTGTCGAAGCGCGCCCGGCCGTGGAAGACCAGGAAGTAGAGGCGCGACATGTAGAAGGCGGTCAGGAACGCCCCTCCCGCGCCCAGCCCCCAGAGCAGGATCGATTTCCTGAACGCCCAGGCGAGGATCTCGTCCTTCGAGAAGAAGCCCGACAGGGGAAAGATGCCGCTGATCGCCAGCCAGGCGACGACGAACGTCCCGTGCGTCCAGGGGATGTAGCGGTCGAGGCCGCCCATCTTGCGGATGTCCTGCTCGCCCGACATGGCGTGGATGACCGAGCCGGCGCCCAGGAAGAGGAGCGCCTTGAAGAAGGCATGCGTCATGAGATGGAAGACGCCGGCCTCGAACCCGCCGCAGCCGGCGCCGAGCATCATGTACCCCAGCTGCGACACGGTCGAGTACGCCAGGACCTTCTTGATGTCGTTCTGGCACAGGCCGATGAGGGCCGCGAAGACCGCGGTGGCGCCCCCCACCACGGCGACGGTCAGCAGCGCGGCGGGGGCGTGCTGGTAGAGAGGCGCCATGCGGCAGACGACATAGACGCCGGCCGTTACCATGGTCGCGGCGTGGATGAGGGCCGAGACGGGGGTCGGGCCCGCCATGGCGTCGGGAAGCCAGACGTACAGGGGGATCTGCGCCGACTTGCCGCACGCCCCCACGAACAGGAGCAGCGCGGCGGCGGTGCAGACGCCGGTGCCGAGCGTGCCGGCCTGCGCCAGGATCCCCTGGATGTCGAGCGTCCCCGCCGTGGCGAAGAGCAGCAGCATCCCCAGCATGAAGCCCATGTCGCCGATGCGGTTGGTGATGAAGGCCTTGCGCCCGGCGTCGGCGCAGGTCATGCCGGTCGTCTCGTCGAAGACCCGGTCGTAGTAGAAGCCGATCAAAAGGTAGGAGCAGAGTCCCACCCCCTCCCAGCCGACGAAGACCACCGGCAGCGAGGCCCCCAGGACCAGCGTCAGCATCATCGCCATGAACAGGTTGAGGTAGGCGAAGAAGCGCGCGTAGGCGGGGCGCGGCTCGTGTGCCATGTAGCCGATCGAGTAGACGTGGATCAGGAAGCCGACGCCGGTCACGACCAGGAGCATCACCGCCGACAGCGGGTCGAGCGCGTAGGCCCAGTCGACCCGCAGGACGGTGCCCTGCGCCGACGTCCCGATCGGCATCCAGGTCCAGAGGGTCTGCACCGCGCGGTGGTGCCCGGCGTCGGTCGTGAGCGACCCTCCCGCGGCGGCGGCCAGCGCGACCGGGTCGGCGATCGCGGCGATGGCGCCCAGCGACACCAGGAACGAGAGGAGCACGGCGACGCTGGCCAGGATCCCGACCGCCCGCCTCGGCAGCAGGCGCGGGCCCAGGATCCCGTTCAGC
Source organism: Acidobacteriota bacterium (assembly GCA_003223165.1). Classification (GTDB taxonomy): domain Bacteria; phylum Acidobacteriota; class Polarisedimenticolia; order Gp22-AA2; family Gp22-AA2; genus QHXZ01. The sequence continues at coordinate 4,473 of QHXZ01000058.1, read as the reverse complement.
AGGAAGCCCAGGAACGGCAGCAGCGGGATGGCCCACAGGAGACCGAGCACGGCGCCTCAGCCCTTCATGACGTGGACCTCGTCCACATAGATGGTGTCGCGGTTGCGGAACAGGGCCAGGACCACCGCCAGCCCGATCGCCACCTCGCCGGCGGCCACGGCGATGGTGAAGACCCCGAACACCTGGCCCGCCAGGTTGTTCAGCTGCCGGCTGAAGGCGATGAAGTTGATGTTGGCGGCGTTCATCATCAGCTCGATCGACATCAGGATGATGATGGCGTTGCGGCGCGTGAGCACCCCCAGCATGCCGATGGAGAACAGGAGCAGGCTGAAGATCAGCACGTGGCTCGGCGGCACGGGCATGGGAGGCTCTCCTAGGTCTTCTGGCGCGCCAGGATGATGGTGCCGATCATCGCCACCAGCAGCAGCACCGAGGCGATCTCGAACGGCAGCAGGTACTCGCGGTACAGGCTGGTGCCGATCGCCTGGAGGTTGCCCCCCTCCCGCAGCATCGGCGCGGCCCCCGGCGAGCCGGGGACCCGCCCTTGCGAGTAAACGTACAGGATCAGACCGACCACCGCCGTCCCGATGAGGCTCGAGAAGGTGGCGTGCAGGCGGACCCGCGGGCCGAGGGTGTCCTTCAGGTTCACGAGCAGGATCACGAACAGGAAGAGCACCATGATCCCGCCGGCGTAGACCAGCACCTGCACCGCCGCCACGAACTCCGCCTCGAACAGCACGTAGATCCCGGCCACCGACAGGAAGGTGGTCACGAGGTAGAGCGCCGAGTGGACGGGGTAGCGGCTCCAGATCACCATCGCGGCCGACAGCACGGCGATCGACGCCAGGACATAGAAGATGACGGCGGAGGCGCTCATCCCTACTCCTTGTAGTCCTTGGGGTCCATCCCGTCGAGCAGGGTCTTCAGCGGCGCCACGAACCCTTCCCTCTTGTAGTCCGCCATCTCGTAATCGTGCGACATGTAGATGGCGGTCAGCGGCTTCGTCGGGCAGGGGTCCACGCACAAGCCGCAGAAGCAGCAGCGCTCGTAGTTGATCTCGAACGACACCAGCCGCTTGCCCTTACCCTCCGGCTTCTTCTCGGACACGATGTGGATGCAGTCGTCGGGGCAGACGGTCTCGCAGAGGTGGCAGGCGATGCACAGCTCCTCGCCGTTGTCGGGGTGGTAGCGCAGCCGCGGCACGCCGCGGAAGCGCGGCGACAGCTCGACGGTCTCCTTGGGGTACTCGACGGTGATGTGGGGCCGGAACTGGTTCTTCAGGGTGACCCACAGCCCCACCCAGAGCTCGAGCAGCAGGACGGTCTTCAGGAAATCCTTCAAGCCGGACGGCAGGGCCGGGGCTGCGTGCGCGCGCGTGTCGGACATGCTCACCTCCCGCCCGGCGAGGCCACCAGCACCGCCAGGCCGGTGGCGACGACGTTGAGGATCGACAGGGGAATCAGCCATTTCCAGCCGAGCCGCATGAGCTGGTCGTAGCGGTAGCGCGGGTAGGTGCCGCGGAACCAGATATACAGGAACAGGAAGAAGGAGACCTTCATGAAGAACCAGAACGCCCCGGAGAGCACCGGCAGGTCCATGGTCGCCAGGTGGGCGACGTCGGCGCGGGCGGCAGCGAAGCCCGCCAGCGCTCCGACGGCCCCCCCCAGGAACATGAAGCGCAGCCCGGTGCCGAGGCGCTGATCCAGGAGCCAGCCGACGAACGCGCCCAGCACCAGGGGCGCGAGGAACACCCAGCCGTTCTGCAGCCAGTCGAAGGACGTCGCGTTCGGGAAGGGGCGCAGCCAGCCGCCGAAGAAGAGGATGGTGGCGATCGAGGAGACCACGATCATGTTGGTGTATTCGGCCAGGAAGAAGAACGCGAACTTCATGCCGCTGTACTCCGTGTGGAAGCCGGCCACCAGCTCGGCCTCGGCCTCCGGCAGGTCGAACGGCACGCGGTTGGTCTCGGCCACGGCGCTGATGAAGTAGCAGAAGAAGCCGAAGATCTGCGGCACCACGTACCAGACATGGGCGCTCTTCTGCGCCTCCACGATGCCGACCATCGAGGCCGTCCCGGCCAGCATCATTACGCCGATGAGCGCGAAGCCGAGCGGCACCTCGTAGGAGATCATCTGGGCCGAGGAGCGCAGCGCCCCCAGGAGCGAGTACTTGCTGTTGGAGGCCCAGCCGCCCAGGATGATGCCGTAGATGCCCAGCGAGGAGATCGCCAGAAGGTAGAGCAAACCGACGTTGATGTCGGTGATCCAGGGGTTCACGCTGTAGCCGAAGATGTGGAACGGCGCGCCGGCGAACGGGATCACCGCCAGCGCCGCCAGGGCCGGGATGACCGTCGCGATCGGCGCCAGGGTGAACAGGAAGCGCTCGGCCTTCTCCGGGATGATGTCCTCCTTGATCAGCAGCTTGACCGCGTCGGCGATCGGCTGCAGGAGACCGTGCCAGCCCACGCGGCGCGGCGCCAGCCGCACCTGCATGAACCCGGGCACCTTGCGCTCCACCAGCTGCAGGTAGGAGATCGCCAGCGG
>QHXZ01000058.1:0-1910 GCA_003223165.1 Acidobacteriota bacterium | reverse complement strand
GTGATCAGGGTCTCCTGGCTCATCGCGGCCCCTCAGCGGTCCACGTCGCCGAGCACGATGTCGATCGATCCGATGACGGCCACCACGTCGGCGATGAGCTGGCCCCGGCACATCATCGGCAGCGCCTGCAGGTTCACGAAGGAAGGGGAGCGGAAGCGCATGCGGTACGGCATCTCCCCGCCCTTGCTGACCAGATAGAAGCCCTGCTCGCCGCGCGGGCTCTCGACCACGTGGTACACCTCCCCGACGGGCGGCTTGATGTACTTGGGCACCTTGGCGCGGACCTCGCCCTCGGGCAGCCGGTCGAGCGCCTGGCGGATGATGCGGCACGACTGGCGCATCTCCTCCATGCGCACCAGGTAGCGGTCGTAGGTGTCGCAGTTCGTCCCGGTCGGCACGTCGAACTCGAACTGCTCGTACGAGGAGTACGGCTGCGCCCGGCGGACGTCGTAGTCCACGCCGGAGCCGCGCAGCGTCGGACCGGACGCGCCCATCGCCACCGCGTCGTCCGCCTTGAGGATGCCGACCCCGCGCGTGCGACCGAGCCAGATACGGTTCACCGTCAGGAGATCCTCGTACTCCTTCTGGCGCGACGGGAAGAGACCCAGGAAATGGCGCACGCGGTCGGTCCAGCCGGCCGGCACGTCCTCGAGGAGGCCGCCGATGCGCATCGAGTTGTACGTCAGGCGCGCCCCGCAGAACTGCTCGAACAGATCGAGAATGAGCTCGCGCTCGCGGAACGTGTAGAAGTACACGGTCATGGCGCCCAGGTCCAGGGCGTGCGTGCCGAGCCACAGGAGGTGGGAGGCGATGCGCTGCAGCTCCGCCAGGATCACCCGGATGTACTGCGCGCGCGGCGGCACCTGCAGCCCCATCAGCTTCTCGACCGCGCCGCAGTATCCGAGGTTCTCCGAGATCGCCGCCACGTAGTCGAGACGGTCGGTCAGCGGCTCGATCATCGGGTAGGTGCGGTGCTCGCAGAGCTTCTCGACGCCGCGGTGCAGGTAGCCGATGATCGGGCGGACGTCGACGATCTCCTCGCCGTCGAGGGTCAACTTGAGACGGAGCACCCCGTGCGTCGAGGGGTGCTGCGGCCCCATGTTGATGTCCATCTCCTCGGTGCGGAACATCAGCCCCGCCCCTCCCCCGTCTTCTCGACCTCTTTCTTCCAGCCGAACCCCTTGATGGTGGACTTGTCGAAGGTGTAGACGTGCTCCGCCGTCGTCACCGGGCGCAGCTGCATGTGATCCTCGGGCTTGCCCTCCAGGGGGTAGTCCTTGCGCAGCGGGTAGCCGACCCACTCGTCGGTCATCAGGATGCGCGTCATGTCGGGATGCCCGTGGAAACGGATGCCGAACAGATCGAACACCTCCCGCTCGTGCCAGTTGGCGGTCGGCCAGACGCGGCAGGCGGTCGGCGCCTGCTCGTTCTCGCCGACGTCGAGCTTCAGGTTGATCCTGTGGCGTTTCGGGACGGAATAAAGATGATACACGACCTCGAACGGCTTCGGCCGCTCGGGCCAGTGCAGCGCCGTCAGATTGCTGAGAAAATCGAAGCGCAGCTCCGGCTCGTCGCGCAGGAAGCGCCAGACCTCCTCCGCGCGCTCCTGCTTCAGCTTCACCGTCGCCTCGCCGGCGTAGTAGGCGATCTCGACCACCTGGTCCGCGAACCGTTCCTTGATCCGATCGACGGCGAGCGACGGCACCGGCTGGGTGAGCGGGCTGGGCTTCGGCGCGGCGGCGGCCGGCGGGGCGCCCGCGGGTGGAGCGGCGGGCGCGGGCGGCTTCGCGGCCGGTCCCGCGGGGGCGGCCGGCGTCCCGGCGGGGGCGACGGCCTGAGGAGCGGCCGGCGCGGGCGCGGCGGGCGACTCGCCGCCACCCGTGGCGGGAGCCTCGCCCGGCTGCCTATCG
>QHXZ01000172.1 GCA_003223165.1 Acidobacteriota bacterium | reverse complement strand
CGGCCGGAACGTCGACATCACCGTCACCTCCGTCCTGCAGACCACCGCCGGAAAGATGTTCTTCGGCAAGTCGGACGCCGCCGACGAGGCCGCGGCGCAGATCGATCAGCGGCCGCGGAGGACCGGCGCGTGAAGCCGGCCTCGTTCGCCCTCGCGGCGGCGCTGGCCGCGGCCGCGCCGGCTCCCACCCCCGCTCCGCCTCCCCCCGTCCCGGCCCCGGTCCATGCCGCGGCGGCCGCCGGGCGGACGTACCTCATCCTGCCCTTCGAGAATATCGCCGAGGATCGATCGCTCGACTGGCTCTCCACCGGGCTGTCCCTGTCGCTGGGCGAGTACCTCGTCGGCTGGGGGTCGCAGGCGGCGGTGCGCCTGGTGGACGAGGACGAGCGTTCCGTCCTCCTGGAGGGGAGCGGCATCCCTTCCGGGGCGACGCTCACGCTGGCGAGCGCGCTCGAGCTGGGGCGCCGCATGAGGGCCCATCCGGGTTCGGCCCGGCCCGACCGCTTGGTCCTGGGCCGCTTCAACCTGGTCGAGGGGACGCTCAGCCTGTCGGCGCGCGCCATCGACCTCGAAGCGGAGAAGGCGCGCCCCTGGGTGACGCGCCAGGGGCCGCTGCAGAGCCTGATGCGCGTTCAGCTGGCGCTGGCCGGCGATTTCGCCCGCGACCAGGGGATGCAAGTCGGCATCCTGCCGGACGCCACGGCCAAGGATCCGCCCGGCGACCTCCCGCTGCTCGCCTTCCAGACCTACTGCAAGGCGATGGCCGAGACCGACCTGAAAAAGCGGCTGCAGCTCCTGCGCAAGGCGGTGCAGCAGTTCCCGGCTTACGGCAGGGCCGCCTACCAGGCCGCCGCGCTCCTGGCGAAGGAGGACCGCTGGGACGACGCCGGGGCCATGCTCGACAAGGCGGGGGACGCCGCGTTCCCCTACCCGTTCACGCCCGGCTACCAGCTCCTGGCGGCGGCGGTCGCCCTGCGCCGGGGCGATCCGGCGACCGCGCTCAAGGCCGCCTCACGGGCCCTTTCGTACGCCGACAGCGCGCGCGGCCATCTGCTCCTGGGCCGCGCCCTGCTTGCGTCGGGCCAGGAGGAGCAGGCGCGATCCGAGCTTGACCGAGCCCGAACACTCGACCCCTCAGAGCCCGAGATCGACGAGCTCCGCCGCGAGCTCGACGGAGGGCATCGAACCTTACGGAGGAGCCCTTGATCCCCACCGACCTCGAGATCGCGCGCCACGCCAAGCTCACCCGCATCGAATCACTCGCGGAGTCGATCGGCTTGAGGCCGGAGGAGGTCGAGCCGTACGGTCACTACAAGGCCAAGATCGGCCTGCGGGCGCTCGAGCGTCTCGCGGGGCGGCCTGACGGCCGGTACATCTGCGTCACCGGTATCAATCCGACGCCGCTCGGGGAGGGCAAGACCGTCGTCACCATCGGCCTCGCCCAGGCGCTGCGGCGCCTGGGGCACCGCGCGCTGAGCACCCTGCGGCAGCCCTCCATGGGCCCCGTCTTCGGCGTGAAGGGAGGGGCGACGGGAGGCGGCTATTCGCAGGTCGTGCCGATGGAGGAGATCAATCTTCACTTCACCGGCGACTTCCACGCCGTCGCCGCGGCCCACAACCTCCTCGCCGCCCTGATCGACAACCATCTGCACCAGGGGAACCTGCTCGGGCTCGACCCCGAATCGATCCTCTGGCGCCGCACGCTCGATCTGAACGATCGCGCCCTGCGCCGGGTGCGCATCGCCCTGGGGGGGGGCTCGAGCGGCGTCGAGAGGGAGACCGGCTTCGACATCACCGCCGCCTCCGAGGTCATGGCCATCCTCTCCCTGGCCGAAGGCGCGCGCGATCTCAAGGAGCGCCTCGGGCGGATCCTGGTCGGGCTCGACCGCTCGGGCAAGGGGGTGCCGGCGAGCGCCCTGAAGGGCGTGGGGGCCATGGCGGCCGTCCTGCGCGACGCCATGAAGCCGAACCTGGTGCAGAACCTCGAGGGAGGCGGCGCCCTGATCCACTGCGGCCCCTTCGCCAACGTGGCCCACGGCAACAACTCGATCACCGCCGACCGGCTGGCGCTGAAGCTCGCCGACTACGTGGTCACCGAGAGCGGGTTCGGGTCGGAGTGCGGGGCCGAGAAGCTCTTCGACATCAAGTGCCGCATCTCGGGAATCGTCCCCTCCGCCGCCGTCATCGTCTGCTCGGTCCGGGCCCTCAAGCTGCAGGGGGGCGCGGCGATCGACGCGCGCGACGCCTCCACCTGGCGGAAGAACGACGTGGCCGCGGTCTCCCGCGGCTGCGCCAACCTGGCGAAGCACATCGAGAACGTGCGCCTCTTCGGCCTCCCCCCGGTGGTCGCCATCAACCGCTTCGACGGCGACTCCCCCGCCGAAATCCAGGAGGTCGTGACGCGGGCGCGGGAGGCGGGGGCCTTCGCCGCCGTGCCGGCCGAGGTCTGGAAGCATGGCGGGGCGGGCGGCCAGGAGCTGGCCGAGGCGGTCGTCCGGGCGGCCTCGAGCCCCGGCAGCTTCCATCCGCTCTACCCGCTCGATCTGGGGATCGAGCAGAAGATCGAGACCATCGCCCGCAAGGTTTACGGCGCCGGGGGGGTCAGCTACAGCGACGCGGCCCGCGCGCGTCTCGATTTCTGCCGGCGCGAGGGGCTGGAGCGCCTGCCGATCTGCATGGCCAAGACGCCCCTGTCGCTGTCGCACGATCCGAAGCTGAAGGGGCGCCCGGAAGGTTTCGTCCTGCCGGTGACCGACGTCCGGGTCGCCGCGGGCGCCGGCTACATCTACCCCCTCGCCGGGAGCATCATGACCATGCCCGGGCTGCCCCCCACGCCCGCGGCCAACCGCATGGACCTCGACGACGAAGGACGGATCGTCGGCCTCTCGTAGGCCGAGTCCTGTCCGGCAGCGGCGCCTTCTCTCGGTGCTGGGATGAATTCGTGAAAGGCGCCCGGAGTGAAGCGTCGCCCCCTGCGCTCGCCGGGCACCGGGTCCGGCTCGCTGCGCGAGGCTCCCCTCCGCCTCGCCTCGCTCCGCCCACCGCGCTGTGGACCGCGCGGCGGGGCCCGGCAACCGCAGGGGGCGACGCTTCACTCCGGACCTCCTTGCCTGCCTCATGCCTTCACGCAAGCACGAGGCACCGATCGGACAGGACTCCGCCACATCCGGACGGAAAGAGCGCCAGGGGGGTGGGGCATACCGCGTTGCGCGACGCTATCCGCAGCCGGCGCGGGGGAGCCCTTTGTCGTTGGGGCAGCCCGGCGAGGACTGCGGCGCGCGGCGCGGTGTGCCCCACCCACCACCTCCGGGGATCCTTCCGCACGCTGGCCGGCGGGTGCTGTCCGGCGCGGAGCCTGGCGCAGCGAGCCGGACCCGGTGCCCGGCGAGCGCAGGGCGCGGCGCTTCACCTCATCCCCTCTTGACGGGAAAGACCGGGAGTGTTATGAGGGTGGCAGTCGGTGCATGTGTCCAGAGGGGGTTCCACATGAAATGGGCAGGTGTTGGTGCCGTACTCCTTGTCCTGGCACTTTGTCTGGTCTGCCTCATCGCGGCCGCCACGGCCGACGAGGGGGGCAAGGTCATGGTGACCCGTCCTGGCGTGGTGTTCCACCTGGCGGGAAGCAGCGATTTGCGCGGGCACGGCGTCGAGAAATCGTTGAGCGAGGCGCTGTCGCAGGGGTACACGCCGTGCCGGATCTGCTTCGCCAGCCACACCGCGACGGGGACGAGCGCTTCGGTTCCCAAGAGCGGGGCGGCGGCGGCCGCATTCGGCGCCGCGAGCGGTGCCGTGGGCGTTTCCGCCACCACCACGGCGGCCGAGACCTACGGTCCTTCGTCGGGCTACCGGGCCCCGACGCCCGTGGAGAAGGGCGGGACGTGGAACCCGTACCTCGATCCGCGGACCATCCTGTTTCCGGGGATAGAGCAGAAGGGCTACTAGGCGATCGCCGGGAAGGCGTCGGCGCGGCGGGGGTCGAGCGCCGGGAGTTTGTTTAGCCGCGCCTCGTGTAGCGTGCCACCAGGAAGGCGTCGTACGCGCTCACGACCCAGCACAGGACGGTCGCGAACAGAGAGGCCATGCCGACCCGGCTCGCCTTCATCGTGAGCGCTTGCAGGTCGAGATCGGCGATCACCCTGTAGAACGGCGACAGCCGGAACAGGACGACGACGTAGATCTGCATCAGGAACGAGAACAGGAAGAAGACGGCCTTCCCCAGCTGTCCGTTCAGCAGTTGCCCCCAGCCTGGGATCAGCATCGAAGCCAGCCCGGAGACGAACGGCACCCTGACGCCCGCGAAGCGGCTGCCGCGCGCCTCGGCGCCCCGGTAGGCCTGCGCCACGTTATAGATCATGAAGAAGATCAGGCAGAAGTCGATCGACGAGGCGTACAGCATCAGCTCCCACTCGCTCACGAAGAAGATGTTCGCGAAGGTTCGGATGCGGTCCCAGGTCATGTACATCAGGTAGTGAAAGGCCACGACCAGCGCCTCTCCCAGGATGAACAGGGAGGCCAGCTTGCCGTCGCCGTTGTAGAACTGCCCCAGGCCCCAGACGAACATCGACAGGGTCCCCGCGGCGGCGGGATTCGGCTGGCGCGCCCCGCGCAGGCCGCGCGACGGAGTCGCCCGTTCGGCGACGGTCTCGTCCTCCCTGGACTTCTCGGCGCTCCGGGCAGGCTTCGCCAGCGAGATCGATCCGTTCCCTTTCGCGGCCTTCCCCTTGCCCTTGTCGCCGGGCTTGAGGATGTCGTCCTCGGTGATTACGAAGACCTCGTCTTGATTGATCATCTCGTCCCCTCCGCCGTCCCGAGCGCGAGCGCCAGAATGACCGGAAACGCACAATAGCCCGGGCGCCCTTTCCCCCTTCGAGCGCTCCGAGTGAAACCGTTCCACTCAGAGCAAGGGGCGTACCACCCGGAGCAACCCACAGGTGCGATGGCCTCGGCTCCCTAAGGGGCGCGGGCTGAGTCGTTTGCCTTCGGAGCGGGGGCGAGGAGGCCGGACGGGGCCGGCGCCGCCGGAAGGCCCGGCCACAGATCGGTAAGGGCGATTTCAGGATTGTGACTGCGGAGGTGGGCCGGGGGCCTGAGCGTCTTCGTGCTCGCGGCCGACCAGGCCGGCCATGCCTCTGATCTGGCGCATCAGCTCGGTGAACTGCTCGGGCAGGATGGCCTGCGGCCCGTCCGACAGGGCCTTCTCCGGCTCGTGGTGCACCTCGACCATGATGCCGTCGGCGCCGACCGCGATCGCGGCGCGCGACAACGGCAGCACCATCTCGCGCCGGCCCGTCCCGTGGCTCGGATCGACCAGGATCGGCAGGTGGCTGAGGTGCTTGACGGCCGGCACGATCGGCAGGTCGAGCGTGTTGCGGGTATGGTCGGCGAAGGTGCGCACGCCGCGCTCGCACAGGAAGACGCCGAAGTTCCCCTCCGACATGATGTACTCCGCGGCCATGAGGAATTCGTCGAGGGTGGCCGACATGCCGCGCTTCAGGAAGATCGGCACCTTCGACTTCCCCGCCCGCTTGAGGAGGGAGAAGTTCTGCATGTTGCGCGCCCCGACCTGCGCCGCGTCGGCATAGTCCTCCACCATCGCCATCGACTCCTCGTCCACGGCCTCGGTGACGATCGGCAATCCGGTCTCGTCGCGGGCGCGCGCCAGGATCTTCAGGCCCGCGAGGCCCAGACCCTGGAACGAGTAGGGGGAGGTCCGAGGCTTGAAGGCGCCGGCGCGGAACAGGTCGGCGCCTGCCTCCTTGACCCGGGCCGCGATGGTCAGGATCTGGGCCTCCGACTCGACCGCGCAGGGCCCCGCGATGACCGTGACGCGCCGGCCTCCGACCGGCCGGCCGCCCACCTCCACCACGGTGTCGGCGGCCTTGACCTCGCGGCTGACCAGCTTGTAGGGCTTGGTGACCCGAATCGCCTGCAGGACACCGGGGATGATCTCGAACTCGGCGGGATCGAGGGGGCCATGGTTGCCGGTGATGCCGATGGCCAGCCGCTCCGCCCCGGGGATCGGGTGGGGCTTGAAGCCGAGCGCCTTGATCCGATCGGTGACGCAGCGGACCTGCTCCGCCGTGGCGCCCTTTTCCATCACAATCAGCATGCCCCGCTCCTCGCAAGAGCCCGGATGATACGCCCTGCGTGCGCCGCGCGCAACCGCAAGTGCCTCTGTTCAGTTGACAATAGCGACGACGCGCCCGTATACTCTCGCCTTCGCCAGGCATCGAGATGCGCCGCCCGGGGCGGCGCTTCCGGGCTTCAGAGGTGGAGGCGCGTAGCTCAGGGGGAGAGCGCTACCTTGACACGGTAGAAGTCAGCGGTTCAAATCCGCTCGCGCCTACCACTCCTGGTTCCTCCCGCACCAGCCCCGCGTGCGCCGCCTCGGGGGGAAGGGACTGCACGCCCCCGAGCAGGGGATCCGAAACGGTGGAAACGATCAACGTCACCCTTCCCGACGGCAGCGTCCGGCCCTTTCCGCGGGGCACCACGCTCGACGCCATCGCCCGGGCCGTCGACGCGGGCCTGGCGCGCGAGGCGATCGCGGCGCTGGTCGACGGTGTCGCGAAGGACATCTACCTGCCGCTGAGCAAAGATGCGGCGGTCTCGTTCATCACCCCCGATTCCGCGCGGGCCCTGGAGATCTACCGCCACACCACCTCGCACCTGCTGGCGAACGCCGTGAAGGACCTCTTCCCCGAAGTGAAGATCGGCATCGGTCCGGCGACCGAGGAAGGCTTCTTCTACGACTTCGAGCGCGCCAGCCCGTTCACCCCGGAGGACCTGGCGCGCATCGAGGCCCGCATGCGGGAGATCAAGGCGAAGGACCATCCGATAAGGCGCATCGAGCAGCCGAAGAGGCAGGCCCTCGCCTACTTCGAGAAGCTGGGGGACA
>QHXZ01000171.1:8778-13231 GCA_003223165.1 Acidobacteriota bacterium | reverse complement strand
TTCGATCGGCACCTGAAGGAGCCCGCCCGCTGATCCGCCGCGGCCTCACCGTCGTCCTGTTCCGGGCCGGCCTGGGACTCACCTTCCTGGCCGCCTTCCTGTCGCTCGCCGTGCAGCTGCGGGAGCTCGTCGGCACGCGCGGCCTGCTGCCTCTGGGGGAGTTCCTCGATCGCTACCGGGCCTCGGGAGCGCCGCTCCTCGCCCGGCTGTACCATGTCCCGACCGTCTTCTGGGCCGCCCGCGCCGACGCTCTCCTGACCGCCCTCCCTCTTCTCGGCGCCGCCCTGGCGATCGCGCTCACGCTCGGGGTCGGCGGACGGGCGGTCCCGATCGCGCTCTGGGCCTTGTATCTGTCCTGCATCACGGCGGGGCGCGACTTCTTCTACTACCAGTGGGACAACCTGCTCCTCGAGGCCTCGTTCCTGGCCATCTTCCTGCCGGCGCGCGGATCGCTGTTCGATCTGGCCCGGGGGCGGCGGCCGCCGGAGCCTTCGCGCCTCGTGGTGTTCCTGCTGCAGTGGCTGCTGGTCCGCCTGCTCTTCGAGTCGGCCATGGCCAAGATCCTGTACGGCCAGGAGGACTGGCTGACGCTCCGGGGGATGACGTACTACTACGAGACGGCGCCTCTGCCGTCGTGGGGCGGCTGGTTCGTGCAGCAGTTCCCTCTCTGGTTCCACCAGGGGTCGGTCCTGTTCACCTTCCTGGTGGAGCTGGTCCTGCCGTGTTGCATCTTCCTCCCACGCCCCTTCCGCAGGGTCTTCTTCGTCCTGCACCTGCCGTTCCAGATGTCGATCGGCCTGACCTCGAACTACGGCTTCTTCAACCTGCTGTCGATCGCCCTGTCGATCCTGGTGCTCGACGACGCCGACCTCGAGAGGGTGGGCCGCTTCACGGGCCGGCTGGCGCGCCGGATCGCGCCTCGCCTCCTGGGCCGGGGCGGCGAGGGTCCCGCCCCGCCCGGCGGCGAGCGCGCCGGCGGGCCGGTCGCCGGCCCGGGTGGCGTCGCCCCGAGCCTCGCCGTCCGCCTTGGGGCATGGGTCCTGGCGGGCTGCATCGTCCCGGCTTCGCTCTTCGAGGCGTCGAGCTACCTGGTGCGCGGCGCCGGGATCGACGAGGCGCTGGCGCCCTGGCGCGCGCTGTACGCCCCGTTCCGCAGCATCAACGTCTACCACCTCTTCCCGGGGATCGTGCGCGAGCGGATCGTGGCCGAGATCGAGGAGACGGCCGATGGGGTGAGCTTCAGCCCGTGCCGGCTGCGCTACGCGCCCGGCGACCCGAAGACCCCGCCGCCGATGACCTGGCTGCACAACCCACGCTTCCCGTTCCACTACTCCTTCCTGACCCTGGGGCGCGGGCGGCGCGACGAGGAGTACATGAACAACCTGGCGCAGCGCCTGTGCTGCGATCCGCAGGCGGCGGCCCCCTTCTTCGAGCCGCAGCCGGCGCTCGCCGAGCGGCCCGCGGCGCTGCGGCTCAGCTACTACCGCTACCGGTTCGGCACCTGGGACGACCTGTCGCGGACCGGGGTCTACTGGCTGCGCGAGCCGGTGGGGCAGCCCTCCAGGCCGGTGGCCTGCCGCTGCGCGGGGAATCCCTGAGCGGGCCGGCGCCCCCACAAGGACGGGCGCCCCTCAGAAGACGTAGGCGATCCCCAGGCCGGCGTACTGCACGTTGAGCGGGTAGAACTGCCCGTGCGGCGCGTGGCCGTTGTAGTACTCCACCAGGACCTGCACCGATCGCGCGTCGCCGTAAGGGCTGCGGAACATCAGCCCGGCCTTCAGGCTGAAGTCGCGGTCCCAGCCGGTCTCCTCCCAGGCCTCGACGTCGAGACCGGCGACCAGGCGCGCCGTGCGCCAGCCGAGCGGGTTGCCGCGGTACTCCGTCCCGGCCTGCAGGCGCTGCCGCTTGAGCGGCGTGTCGGAGGCGAAGATGCGCGACCCCCCGAAGTAGAGGCGGGCCGCGCGCCATTCGTGCGACGCCAGAAACTCGAGCGCCTCGTAGCTGAGATTGACGCGCGGCACCTGCGGCACCGGCTGGCGATCTTGGGGTTGCAGCAGGAACTCGTCCCCGAGGTGCGAGGACTGGTGGAAGACCCGCAGGCGCGCCGACCAGACGCCGCTGCGGTAGCTCACCGGGAAGCCGACGATGTAGTCGGCGTTCAGCAGGTCCTTCGACCCCGTGTCGAGGTTGAAGATGGCGAAGACGGCGCCGCTGATCCCCATCTGCCAGCCGTCCCCTTCGTCGCCGCGCGGCCAGCGCACCAAGCCGAAGTCCTCGCCGAACCCGACCGAGGCGATGTCGAAGGTGCCGCGCGGCGGCTTCCAGCGCTGGTAGGTGGTGTGGAAGCGTGGCTGCTTCTGGTCCGCCAGGGGAGCCGTGAACAGGTCGCCCGCCGGGAAACGCACGGTGCGGCGGCCCGGCGCGGGCCGGCGCCAGAGCCAGGTCCTCCAACGCTGCGTCGTGCAGGCGGGCGTCCCGGCCGCCGGGCCCGCCGCCTGCGGGGACCCGGGTGCCGTGCCTTGGAGCGGCGCTCCGGGCGCGGCCGCCTCGATCCGGAGCAGGTTGACCACCAGCGTGACCCCGGCGAACGACCCGATGGTTGCGACGATGGCGTCGATCTGCTCCGGCGTGTCGGCCGTGCCCGCTAGGGTGACGACCCCGTCCTTGACCTTGACCTGCACGCGATCGGGGCCGAGCCGGTGCGCCTGGTGCAGCCACGACTCGACATACCCTCGCAGGTAGGCGTCCGCTTCCGCGCCGGATGCGGCGGGCGGCGCCGGAGACGGCGCGCTCCCCTCGGCGGCGCGGCAGAGGGGCTCCGGGAGCATCACGAAGAGGGCGGCGAGGGCGCAGGCGAGGACGATGCGGCGCATGCGAGCGCCTATCGTACTCCCGGTTCGGTGCTACGATGAAACCTCTTTTCCGTCGTCGTCCGGGGGGGGCGATGGACCAGCCGACCAACGACAGCACGGGAAAACCGCCCGCCGGCCCGGCGGACGAGACGCCGACGCGGCTCGACTCCGGCACGGCTGGCGCCACCGGAGGCCAGGCCGCGGGCGGCCTGCGCCTGGCCGCCGGGACGCGGCTGGGCACACGCTACGAGATCGCCGCCGTCCTGGGCGAGGGCGGCATGGGGACCGTCTACCGGGCCCACGACCGCGAGCTGCAGCGCGACGTCGCCCTGAAGGTGATCCGCCCCGACATGGCGGCGCGCCCCGAGATCCTCGAACGGTTCAAGCGCGAGATCCTGCTGGCCAGCCGCGTCACCCACAAGCACGTCCTGCGCATCCACGACCTCGGCGAGGCGGGCGACCTCAAGTTCATCTCGATGCAGTTCGTCGAGGGGGAAAATCTCAAAGCGCTGCTGCAGCGCGAGGGGCCGCTGCCGGTCGAACGGGCGCTGCCTCTGGCGTGCCAGATCGCCGAGGCGCTCGAGGCGGCGCACGAGGCCGGGGTCGTGCACCGCGACCTCAAGCCGCAGAACATCCTGATCGACCGCGACGGGAACGCCTTCATCGCCGACTTCGGCATCTCGCGCTCGCTCGAGGCGGGGGCGACCATGACCGAGACCGGCACCATCATCGGCACCGTCGATTACATGTCCCCCGAGCAGGCCCGCGGCGAAACCCCCGACCACCGCGGCGACATCTACTCGCTGGGGGTCATCCTGTACGAGATCTTCACCGGCACGCTCCCCTTCCGCTCCGACAACCCGCTCTCGGTGATGATGAAGCGCGTGCACCAGGATGCGCCGACGATCCGCCAGTCGCGGGCCGACATCCCCGTGTGGCTGTCGGCCATCGTCGCCAGGGCGATGCAGCGCGACCCGGCGGCCCGCTACCAGAGCGCCGGCGACCTGCTGCGCGACCTGGACCGCCGCCGGGCCTCGATCGCCTGGAGGCGGCTCCTGGTCCGCGCCGCGGCCCCCGCCCTGGCCGCGGCGATCGTCCTGGGCGCGGGCAGCTACTACCTGCTCCGCCGCGCCGCGCCCGAGGGCCGCGGCGTGGGCGCCCGCCCGATCGTCTCCCAGTCGGTGGCCTTCCTCCCCTTCGAGAACGGCACCGGCAATCCCGCCTTCGACTGGGTCCGCAGCGGCTTCCCCGACCTGCTGGCGGGCGGCCTGCGCGACCTGCACGGATTGCGGGTCATGAGCGGCGACCGCACGCACCAGACGCTCGGCGATCTGAAGCTGCCGGAGACGGGCGCCTACAGCCCGTTCGATCTCAAGCGGGCCGCCGCGGTGCTCGGGGCCGACGTCGTGGTCACCGGCGTCGTGCGCCGGGCCGGGGACCTCTTCCAGGCCGAAGCTCACTTGCGGCGGCCCGGCGCCCAAGGGCTCCAGGAGGCCGGACTCGAGCGGGCCGAGGGGCGGGGCGAGGAGTCGATCTTCACGCTCGCCGACACGCTCGCCGGCCGCATCGCCCACGATCTCAAGGCCACCCCGGCGAAATCC
>QHXZ01000171.1:5849-8763 GCA_003223165.1 Acidobacteriota bacterium | reverse complement strand
CTCTACGCGGAGGCGCTCGATCTGTCGCGCGCCGGCCGCGACCTGGACGCGGCGCTGCGCCTCGAGGAGGCGGTGGCCAAGGACGCCGGCTTCGCCCAGGCACAGGCCCTCCTGAGCCAGGCGTATGACCGCCTGGGCCAGAGGGCCAAGGCGCAGTCCTCCTCCGACGCGGCGCTCAAGAGCCTCGCCGGCGCATCGGATCACGAGGCGCGCTTCATCCGGGCGCGCAATGCCGTGCTGGCCAACCGGCTGGAAGAGGGGATCGCCGCCTACCGGCAGATCCTGGACGACTGGCCCGACGACGTCGACGCCCGTTTCGAGCTGGGCGGGGCCCTGGAGGAGAAGGGCGACCTCGCCGGCGCCGCGGCCGAGTTCGAGCGCACGACGGCCCTCGACCCCAGGCACCTGCAGGCGGTCTTCGGCCTGGGGCGCGTGCGCTCCAAGCTGGGGGAGAACGAAGCCGCGCTCAAGATCTTCAACGACATGCTCGCCACCTACACGCAGGCCGGCAACGAGGAGGGGCGCGGCAGGGTGCTGAACGCGCTCGGGAACGTCGCCCTGCAGCAAGGCCTCTACCCCGAGGCGCTGGCGCGCTTCCGGCAAGCGGTGGAGGTGCGGACGGCGATCGGCGATCGCGGGGGGATGGCGGTCTCCCTGGGACAGATCGCCAGCGTCCTCAGGGCCCAGGGCCGGCTGGAGGATGCGGTCGCCACCAGCCGCAAAGCGCTCGACCTGAGGACGCAGATCGGCGACCAGCGCGGCATCGCCACCGAGTGGCGCAACCTGGGCGAGATCTACGAGGACGCGGGGCGCATCCGGGACGCCCGGTCCTGCTACGAGGAGTCGCTCAAGATCGTGCGCGACCTCGACGACCGTCGCCTCCTTGCCCGCAACTTCAGCAGCCTCGGCTACGTCTCGAGCGTCCTGGGGGATTACGTGCAGGCCTACTTCTTCTACCAGGAGGCGCTGGCGAAGCGGCGCGAGATCGGCGAGAAGCCGGAGCTGCTCCGCTCCCTCATCGACCTGGAGCTGATGGAGCAGATGCAGGGGCGGTACGACAAGGCGCTCGCCTACTCGGCCGAGGCGATGGATCTGGTCCGCGAGACCGGCGAAAAGGCCGGCGGATTGATCCTGGCGACGAACGTCGGGCTGATCCACGACGAGCAGGGGAGCTACGCCGCCGCCCTCGCGTCGCTGTCGGAGGCCGTCGAGGGGACGGGCGCCCTGGGCGACAAGAGCCTCCTGGCCTACGCCCAGCTGTACCTGGGCGCGACGCTGGTGCACATCGGGCGGCTCGATGAGGGGGAGGAGCACCTGCGGGAGGCGGAGCGTCTGGTCAAGGATGCGGGCAGCGATCCGATCCTGCCCGAGCTCCTCGTCGCCCGCTCCCAGGCGCAGGCGGCCCGGGGCGAGGCCGCGGCCTTCATCAAGACCGCCCAGGAGGCGCTGCGCCGGTCCGAGGCGCTGGGGGATCACCGGCTCGTCCTCCTGTCGCGGCTGGAGCTCGGTTGCGGGTCGCTCGCCGCGGGCCGCGCCGACGGCGCCGCGCACCTGGCCTGGGTCAGCCGCGAGGCGGGCAAGAGCGCGCTCCAGTCCCTGAAGGTGCGGGCGCTCGCCTGTCTCGCGGCCGGCAGCGGGGCACCGGGGGATGCCGCTTCGGCCCACGCCGCCGAGCAGGCCTTGGAGGAAGGGGGTCCGCTCAGGCTGCGCGAGAGCCTCGTGCTGGCGGCCCGGGCCCTGGCGAGGCGGGCCCGCGCTCAAGGGCGGCAGGACGAGGCCACCCGTTACTTCCTGCAGGCGGGCCAGCTGGTGCGCGAGATGGCCGAGGGGCTGGATGCGCCGCGGCGGGCCGCCCTCCTGGCGCGCAAGGATCTCGCCGATCTGCGCCGTGAGGCGCTCGGCCATATTTCACGACATGGAACCGCCGCCGACCGGGGAGCCGCCGAGGCCGCCTTCCCGGCCTCCTAGGCGTGCAACTCCTTGACAGACAGGCGTTCTCGGCGTAATTAGCCTGTTACGGCGTCCCACCGCAGCCGGCCACGCTGGACAGGTTCTTCACCCGGGGCGCGCTCTCTGCCACGCTCCGCAAAACTGAGGTCGCTCATGAACCGTCGCAGGAACCTACGCATCGCCGCCGTCCTGATCATCCTGACCATCGTCACCATCGCCGCCCTGCCGGCGGTTTTGCCGCCGGCCGAAGGCGCGGGGACCTTGGCGGTGCCCGGGACGAAGGCCTACGCCATCGCCACCTCGACGTCCGGCGCCCTGTCGTCCACGTTCGCCGCGGCCGCCGCCAGCGTCGCGGAGCCGCTGTCGCGCTCGGGGGCCTTCACCCTGCGCGGCAACTTCGCCGTGGCCGGGACGGGGATGCGGAGCAAGGGGTACGGGACGATCGCCATCGAAGGCATCCCGGGAGATGCCACGGTCGAGCGCGCCTACCTCTACTGGACGGTGCTGAACCCGACCGCGCCTCCGGCGACCGGATCCTTCGGGGAATCGGAGATCGGCGGCACCCTGATCGGCAGCGGCATCGACCCCTGCTGGCAGGGGCTGCCCTCCGTCGGCGGGACGCCCGTCGATGCCGCCGCGGCCTGGACCTTCCGCGCCGACGTCACGGAGCTCGTGGGCAGCCCGGGAAACGGCGCCTACGGCCTGAGCGGGTTCCCCTCCGGCGACAGCGACGGTTCCGACCCGTTCCTCAACCCGACCATGGGCCTGCTCCCGCTGCTGGAGGGCGCGTCGCTGGTCATCATCTATTCCTCCCCGAGCGAGCCGCCGCGGGACATCGTGATCTACGACGGCGGCGCGTCCCTCCCCGACAGCGAAGGGGGCGACACCGCAACGCTCGCCCTTTCGGGGTTCCGCGTGTCCCCGGATGGCGATCCGAGCGCGCGCCTCGC
Source organism: Acidobacteriota bacterium (assembly GCA_003223165.1). GTDB lineage: Bacteria > Acidobacteriota > Polarisedimenticolia > Gp22-AA2 > Gp22-AA2 > QHXZ01. Next base: position 5,863 of record QHXZ01000171.1, on the reverse strand, counting down.
CTTCCTCGGCGCCG
>QHXZ01000171.1:0-5814 GCA_003223165.1 Acidobacteriota bacterium | reverse complement strand
TCCATGGAACGGATCCGACGGTTTTGTATGGGACACCGACGTGTACGACGTGGGATCCCTCCTGGAGCCGGGTGCCACCTCGGCGACCGTCGCGGTCCAGGAGCGAGGTGACTGCGTCGTCTGGACCACGGCCGTTCTCGCCGTCAACGCCGCCGACACGCACCCGCCGGTGTGCGACTCGACGACCACCGGCACGGGCGCCACGACGGTGATCGTCGGATCGGCGACCGACGACGCCCCTGGCGACTCGGGGATCGCCTCGGTCATCCTGGATCCGCTGTCCACGAACCTGCTGCTGTCGGTGGGGGGCGAGGGCGGGTTCGAGCCGGGACAGTCCTCGGTCGAATTCTTCCTCAGCCTGGAGAGTCCCGGCCTGGGCGGCAGCGGCTCCGCCATCGTGACCGATCTGTCGGGCAAGACCTGCCGCGTCGGGGCCGCCTTCACCGCAATCAGCGAGGGGACGGTCTCCAACGAGCCGCTTTTCGTCGATCGGGGACAGGGGGTCAAGCTGTTCGCCGAGGCAGGGAACGCGACGACCAGCGACGTGGCGGTCGTCGACGCCTCGCCTCCCGGTCCTGACGACGCGGCCTGCCTGCCCGCCTGCTTCGACTTCGCGTCGCGGGCGCTGGTGCTGACCGTCGAGTCGCCGATCGACGGCCTGACGAACGTGAGCTACGACATCGACATCCCCTACGACCCGAATCTGCGGCTCCTTTACAGGCACCCCGATGCGGTCGACTCCTGCCCCTACACCGACATCACTACGGCGGTCCAGGACATCGCCTTCGATCCGCGCCTGAAGGGCGGCTCCTCCTGGTCCCGCGTGCAGTTCGTGGCCGGGCGGCAGATCGCCTCCTGCACGCCCGACACGGTCGGCGACCGCGATAACGACGGCTTCTCCGCCGGGCCGGGCGTCGATCCCGCCGTCGCCGACTGCGACGACTTCAACCCGCGCATCAAGCCGACGGCGACGGAGGTCTGCAACGGCATCGACGACAACTGCGACGGCGCCGTCGATGACCTGCCGCCCCTGACCTGCGGCACGGGCGCCTGCCAGAAGACCGTGCCGTCGTGCGTCGGCGGGGTGCCGCAGACCTGCACGCCCGGCACGCCCACGGCGGAAATCTGCGGAGACGGCATCGACAACGACTGCGACGGCGCCGTCGACGAGACGCTGCTCACGTCCGGTTACCTGCAGCCGGTCAACAAGGACGGCTCGAGCATCTTCACGCGCCGGCGCAACACCACCATCCCGTTCAAGTTCCGCCTGACGAACTGCCAGGGCGCCTCGGTGCCCGACGCCGTGGCGACGATCGACATCGCGCTGGTCACGAACGGAATCACCGGCACCGAGATCGAGACCGTCGCCTCGTCGGGTCAGGCGAACGCCGGCAACCTGTACCGCTTCGACCCGGGGTCCAACCAGTACATCTACAACCTGAACGCGTCGTCCCTGGGATCGAGCGGGACGTTCCGGGTCACGACCACGGTCAAGAACAACGCCGCGGCGCCGACGGAAACCCTGACGTTCGACGTGCTGATCTCGATCCAGTAGCCGGCGCGCCCCCGCGGCATTGACCCGCGGGGGCTCCGCGCGGCAGAATGGGGCATGGACTTCCTCACCGTCGTGCCGGCGGCCGGGCAGGGGTTTCGCCACGAGATCGGCCGGGAGAGCCTGCGCATCGGGCGCTCCTCGGGGAACGACCTCGCCCTCGACGACCTGAACGTGTCGCGCGTGCACGCCGAGATCGTCCGCCGCCCCGAAGGGCATTACCTCCTCGACGCCGGCGGCAAGAACGGCACCTACGTCAATGAGCGGCGGATCGCGGAGCCGGCGCTCCTGCGCCCGGGGGACCGCATCCGCCTCGGCGCCACCACCCTGATCTTCAACGGCGCCCCCCAGAGCCCGATCGAGTTCTCCGACCGGCCGCTCCTGCCGGGGTCCGGGGCCACCTTCCTGCCCGCGTCCTCGACGCGCACCCCCTCGGGCGGCGCGATCCCGCTGCTCCTCGAGGCCGCCCCTCCCCCCGCGGCGGCCCCGGCCGGGCTGGTGACCGCCGCCCGAACCCTGCCCGGGCAGGCGACGCCCGGCCCCGCCCCGTTCCAGCACCGGCCGCTCGGCGAGATCCTCCACACCATCATGGACCTGGCGCGCCGGGCGGTGCCGTTCGAGCGCGGCCTTCTGATGCTCCTGGAGGGAGGACGGCTGGTCCCCCAGGTGGTGCGCGTCCCGCCCGACGAGGCGGGGAGGATGATCTCGATCAGCCGGACGATCACCGATCGCGTCGTGCTCAACAAGGAGTCGGTCCTGGCCTCCGACGCCCTGTTCGACGACCGCTTCCGCCAGGGGCAGAGCGTCGAGGCGCAGTATCTGCGCTCGGTGATGTGCGTCCCCCTTTGGAACAACCGCGAGGTGATCGGCCTGATTTACGTGGACAACAGGCACCGGGCGGGGCTGTTCAGCGAGGAGAACTTGCGGGTGCTGACCCACCTGGCGAACGTCGCGGCGATCAAGATCGAGAACGCGCGCCTCTTCGAGCAGGTGCTCGCCAAGGAGGTGATGGAGGTGGAGCTGCAGAAGGCGGCCGAGATCCAGAGCCATCTGCAACCCGCCGAGGGTCCCCCGATCCCGGGATACGTGGTCTACGGAGGCAGCATCCCCTGCCGCGCCGTGGGGGGAGACTACTTTGACTACATCGAGATGCCGGGCGGACGGTTCGGCATCGGCCTGGGAGACGTGGCCGGCAAGGGGCTGCCGGCGGCCCTGCTGATGTGCTCCTTCCAGGCCAGCCTGCGGGCCCTCTCCGAGCTCGACCTGCGCCCCGAAGAGACGATGGCCCGCCTCAACGGCCTGCTCTACAACCGCATCCCCGCCAACCGCTTCGTGACCTTCTTCTACGGCGTGCTCGATCCGGCGCGCCACACCCTGACCTATGTGAACGCCGGGCAGACCCCGCCGGCGATCCTGCGCTCGGACGGCGGCCTGGAGCGCCTGACCCAGAGCGGACGGCCGCTGGGCCTGCTGCCGGACACCGCCTACTGCTCGGCCTCGATCGCCCTCGCGCCGGGGGACGTGCTGGTCTGCTCGAGCGACGGCGTCACGGAGGGACGCGGCCTCTCCGACGAGGAGTTCGGCGAGGAGCGGCTGAACGGCCTGGTGCGCGAGGCGCGCCAGGACGCGCCGCCCAGGATCGTGCGCGAGGTGCTGGCGGCGATCGAGACCTTCCACGCCGGCGAGCCCCACCAGGACGACATCACCCTCATCATCCTGAAGCGGACCTAGCGGCCCGGCGCACCCGGCGGTCCGTTGGAGCCCTCCCCCCTCTTCGGGTAGGATCCGTTTCGAGAGCCGAACCGTCCGGCCCGCCGACCCGGTCCAGGCGGGGCCCGTTTCACGATGCGCAACCAGGGCCGGACATTCATCCCGGAGGATTTCATGCGAGTCATGCTGTTGGGCGTGGGGGCGATCGGCACGGTCATCGCCAGGCACCTGGCCGGCCACCGCGCCATCGAGGGGGTCACGCTGTGCGACATGGACACGACGCGCGCGGAGAAGCTGGCGGGGGAGCTCCCCGCCGGGCGCACCCGCGTCGAGAAGGTGGACGCCGCCGACCCGCAGGCGCTGGCGCGGGCGCTCGAGGGTCACGGCCTGGTGATCAACGCCGTCCTGCCCCGCTTCAACGGCGCCATCTGCGACGCGGCGCTCGCGGCCGGCAGCCACTACATGGACCTGGCGTCGGGCGAGGACGACCTGTTCAGCCGCGACGCGGCCTGGAAGAAGGCCGGCCGGATCGCCCTGAACGGGATGGGCGAGGACCCCGGCATCAGCAACGTCTTCGCGCGCTCGGCCACCGACCGGCTCGACGAGGTCGACGCCGTCAGGGTGCGCGACGGCGAGTACTCCGAGAGCGAGGAGTTCCCGCTCGCCTGCCTCTTCTCGACCGAGACCTTCATCGAGGAGGCGGTCTCCCCCGCCCGCTACTACGAGGACGGGGACTGGAAGAAGATCCCGGCCTGGTCCAACCAGGAGGTCTACCCGTTCCCCGAGCCGGTCGGACCGCAGACGATCTACAACATGAGCCATGAGGAGGTCGACACGCTGCCGCGGCGTCTGGGCAAGAAGGTGCGGTTCGTCGACTTCAAGCTGGCGGTCCCCGACTCGATGCAGCAGCACCTGGCCTTCCTCGATCGGATCGGCATGACGCGCCGCGACACGGTGCGGGTGCGTGGCGGCCAGGTGACGCCGCTCGCGGTCCTGTCGGCGGTGCTGCCGCAGCCGGCCGACCTGGGCGGCCGCATCCAGGGAGCGGCCATCGTGCTGGTCGAGGTGGACGGCACGAGGGGAGGCCGCAGGATGCGCCACGTTCTGCACGCCGCCATGACGCACCAGGAGGCGTTCCGGCGCCAGAAGGTGACCGCCACCGCCTACCTGACGGGGACGGGCGGGGCGGCCGGCGCCATCGCCATCGCCTCGGGCCGCCTCAAGTTGACCGGGGTCCTGTCGCCCGAGCAGCTCGACCCGGAGCCGATGCTCGGGCTCCTCGAGGAGCTGGGGATCAGCGTGGAGCGAAAGGAAAAGGCGATCTAGGAGCCCGGTGGCGTCCTAGTCGCCGTCCTCTTCGCCGTAGTCCCGGTCATCGCGATGGCCCCTGTAGCCCCAGTGTCCCTGCACGTAGAGGCGCAGCCGCCGTCCCAGACGTGGTGTCCTGGGATCCAGATTTGGCAGGGAGGCGCCGCGACACGCGAGGAGATTTGCAGACCCGTTGCCAGCCATCGTACGGCTCGCTTCCTGCCGTGCGCGACGCCGTCGTCGCCTGCGCCCTCTGCCCCCGCCTGCGCGCCCACTGCGAACGCGTCGCCCGCGAGAAGAGGCGCGCCTTCCGGGACCAGGAGTACTGGGGCCGACCGGTCCCGGGGTTCGGCGACCCGCGAGCCCGCCTTCTGGTCGTCGGGCTGGCGCCGGCGGCCCACGGCGGCAACCGCACCGGGCGCGTCTTCACCGGCGATTCCAGCGGCGACTGGCTGTACGAGGCGCTCCATCGGTACGGTTTCGCGAGCGCACCCGTCTCGGCCGGACGCGAGGACGGCCTCGTGCTCACCGGCTGCTACGTCACCGCCGCCGCCCGCTGCGCTCCTCCCGCCAACCGCCCGACCCGCGGAGAGCTCGAGGCCTGCCGCCGCTATCTCGAGGCCGAGATCGGCCTGCTGCCGGGCGTCCGGGTGGTGGTGGTCCTGGGGCGCATCGCCTGGGAAGGATGGCTTCGGGCCTCCGGATGGTGGTCGCGGCTGCCGCCACGGCGGCGGCCCCGCTTCCGGCATGGCGCCCTCTCCACCCTTCCCGGCGGGACGGTCCTTCTCTGCTCCTATCACCCGAGCCGCCAGAACACCAACACCGGCCGCCTGACGCGCCCGATGTGGCGCGCCATCTTCCGCCGCGCCCGCTCGCTCCTCGCCATGAACGCCTGAAGCAGGATAGAGGTTCCCGCGTGAAGCGCCGCGCCCGTCGGACGCGACCCCGCCAAAGCCGGACGGAAAGAGCACCAAGGGTGACCGGTGGGGCACACCGCGTCGCGCAGCTCGGCGTGCTCCACCCAGCACCTCCGTGGATCTCTCGATTCGCCTCTTGGGCGGTCGTGGCGGGTGGCTGCTATCCAGCCTGGTGAAGGCACGAAACAGGATAGGAGTCCCCTCGTGAGGCGCCGCGCCCTGCGGTCGCCGGGCCCTCGGAGACCTCGCGTCCGGGGCCCCGCCGCGCGATTCGCAGCGCGGTGGGCGGACGCGAGGCGAGGCGGAGGGGAGGCTCGCGCAGCGAGC
>QHXZ01000170.1 GCA_003223165.1 Acidobacteriota bacterium | reverse complement strand
CACTCCTGGGTCATCAGGAGGCAGAGGGCCAGCTCGAGGCGGGCGTCGATCGAGTCGGGCTCGAGCGCCACCCAGCGCCCGAAGGCGGCCTTGGCTTCGGGGAAGCGACCGCTCTGGTACAGGACCGTCGCCAGGTTCCCCTGGGCCACCGGCCAGGCGGGATCGGCCCTCACGGCGCGCTGGAACTGCTCCAGCGCCCCCGCCTTGTCCCCCTTCAAATCGAGGAGGGTCCCCAGGCTGTTGCGCAGGATCGGGTTTTCCGGGCGGATGGCCAGCGCCTTGTCGTACAGGGCCCGGGCTTCGTCCAGCCGCTTCTGCTCTTGAAGGATGAGACCGAGGTTGTTGCAGGCGCCGATGTACTGCGCGTCGCAGCGCAGCGCCTCCCGGTAGGCCTCCATCGCCTTGTCGGGGCGCCCTCGGTCGCGCTCGAGGTTGCCGATGGCGTTCCACTCCGCGGGACTGAGGGGCGCGAGCGCCACCGCCCGCGTGTACTCGGCCAGGGCGGCGTCGTACTTCTTCTGCTGGGCGTAGAGCCTCCCGAGCTGCGAGAGGGCCTGCACGAAGGTCGGGTCGATCGCGATCGCCTTCCTCAAGTGGCTCTCCGCCGCGGCGAAGTCCTTCCCCTTCATGGCGACCGCGGCCAGGAGCGACTCCGCCTGCTTGCTCTTCGGGTCCTCGCGCAGTGCCTGCTCGGCGTAGTCGCGCGCCTTGCCGAGGTCCCCCTTCTTCATCCAGGCGCGGGCCAGGTTGACGCGCACCATCGGGCCGATCGCCTCGCCTCCCGCGAGGGCCTTCTCGAAGCTGGCGATGGCGCCGTCGGCGTCCCCTTCGTCGAGGGCGATCACGCCGCGGTTGTTGTGCGCCGTCATGCGCTCCTCGCCGATGTAACCGAGATTGCGCAGCTTCTCGACCAGCGCCGCGTCGTCCGCCGACGGGGCCAGGCCCGAAGGCGCGGCCTCGTCGGGCGGCGGCCGGACGCCGCCGTACGTGTCGATCCAGGTCACGGGATGCGCCGCCAGGAACGCCGGCGCCAGCGCCTGTGTCAGGGGCTGCCCGTCCATGTCGCGTGCCACCGGCAGGCCGTAGAGGGCCAGGATGGTCGGGGCGACGTCGAGGACGGAGGCCGCCCCCAGGTCGACTCCGGCCGGCACGTCGGGACCGGCCATCACCAGCACCCCGACCGGCGTGTGCCATTCGGCCGCGTCCCCCTTGCCGATGCGCGGGTCGCCGTGGGGAGGCCTGTCGGCGCCCGACTTGAAGCCGTGGTCGGAGACCAGAATGACCGTCGCCTCGGGCCCCAGGCGCTCCAGGACCTCCCCCAGGTAGCGGTCCTGCCGCTCGTAGTAGCGGTCCACGATCCCCCCGAAGCGCTCCATCTCGCGGCGCGCGACGCCCGGGAGGAGCGGCGGCCGGTCGCGCATGAACAGGTGCGAGGTGGTGTCCGGTCCTTCGTAGTAGAACATCCGCAGGCGCCCCTCCTCCTCGCGGGCGGCGCCCGGGCCGTCCGCGGCCGCCGCCGCGCCGTGCGCCAGCAGGGCCAGGGCGATGGCGTGGTACGTCTGCCCCGCGGCGATGATCGTGCGGAGCCCATCCAGGCGCTCGCGCTCCTCGGGCAGCAAGTCTCTTGGAAAGCGCGCGCCGGGAAGGAACCAGGCGACCTCGTCGTCGCCGATCTCGGCCGGCGCCTTGATGAGCGGGCGCAGCGCGCTGAAGAGCTCGGGCGGGTAGGTCTTGCCGCGGGCGCGCTCCGGGTCGGCGCTCTTCCAGTCCTCCTTCATCTGATCCTCGAACAGCTGGAAGGCGACCCGGTCGGTCACGATGCGGCCGTGCACCGTCTCGGCGGGCCAGGTCGCCCACCAGGCGACCACGTCCACGCTCACGCCCTGCCGGCCCAGGAGGTTCCAAAGGGCCGGCACCTGGCGCATCCGGCTCGTGACCGGCAGCAAGGCGCCGCTGTCGCGCGCCGCCACCACGAAATCGACGATGCCGTGGCGCGACGGCTTCACGCCGGTGGCGATGCTGGTCCAGATGACGGGCGACAGGATGGGGTGGATGGTGCGCAGGTTGGCGCGCGCCCCGCGCGCCACCAGGCCCGCCAGGTTCGGCATGCGCCCGCCCTTCATGAGCGGCTCGATGACGCGCCAGTCGAAGGAGTCGACGCCGATGAGCGCCACCTGGCGCGGCACCGGCCGGGCCGCGGCGCGGAGGATCTCGGCCGAGCCCCCTCCCGGCGCCGCGACCGGCGCCAGCCGCAGCCGCGCGAGGCGCACCCCCGCCTCGCCGGCCGCCTCCGCCAGGCCGTTCTGCAGCGAGCGCTGGAACTCGGGGTCGCGGTCGCGGATGACGTCGTACGAGACCTGCCGCAGCCGCGCCACCGTCCCGCGCCGCACCAGTTCGGACAGCCACGCCTCGTACGACGCCCCGGCGGCGCGGTGCAGGTCCAGGACCCGCTCGGGAGGGACCGACCAGGTCAACTCGACTTCCACGTCCACTCGCGCCCCCTCGCTGCTGGAGGCGGCGGAAGGACCGCTCAGATCGACGCGCAGCGTCGCGGGCATGGCCGGATAGCACGCCAGGGACGAGACCAGACGCGGGACGAGGTGGAACCCGGGGGCGACCCGGCGCGGCGCCAGCCGCAGGAGCGGCGCGTCCACCACGCAGGTGCCGTCGCCAGGCACGACGCGATGCACGGAGAGGGCCGCATACGGCACGAGAAGGAGGAGCAGCAGGGTGGTCAGGGGGCCAACGCGCCGCATGGCGCGGAGTCTAGCACAGGCCCGCGGAAGGCCTCAGAACGAGAGGAGCGCCAGCGGCTCCTCGTGGAAGATGTTGAAGTACTCGTGCAGGCGGACCAGGACGAGCAGGTTGTACACCCCTTCCGACGGCATCAGGAGCTTGGTGTCCCCGCCCCGCTCCACCGTCCTCTTGCGGCAGGCGACCAGCTCCCCCACGCCGCTCGAGTCGATCCACTTCACGCCCCGGAGATTGAGCACGATCCGGCTGTGGCCCTGGCTCACCAGACCCCGGACCGTCTCGCGCAGCGCCGTGTCGCCCGCGCCGAGCTTGAGCTCACCCTCCAGGTCGACGACGCGAACGTTCCCGATCTCCCGTATCTTCACCTTCATGACAGTCCCTCCCCCTAGGACCAGATGGTCCTGCGGCGTGCCTCGCGAGAATGAAAGATGAGGCCGGCGTGGCCCTGGACGGGGCGGGTCGGCTCGGCGGCGGGTTCCCGGGGACGCTCCGCATCATGCACTCCGAAGCGCCGGATTCGGACTGGGACGAGGGCGCCATTCTCCCACTCCCCGACCCGCCCGTCAACCTCCGGCGGCCGCCGGGATCGAGGAGCCGCGGCTGGAGATTCCCAGGCTGCCCGGCCCGCAGAGGTTGATCGCCCGCACCACGTAGTAGAACGCCTCTCCGGGGGCCGGAGACGCCTCGTCGCGGAACCCCGGCTCGATCAGGCCGCCGGCGAGGAGGGCGTGGTT
>QHXZ01000052.1:5258-22240 GCA_003223165.1 Acidobacteriota bacterium | reverse complement strand
GGCCCCGGCCATCACCACCGGGGCGGAAGCGTACCCGCCCACCCCGATCACCACGCGCGGCTTCATCGTCATGAGCATGCGCACCGCCTGCAAAAAGCCACCCAGGGCCCGGAAGGCGCCGCGCAGCACCTTGGCGGGCGACTTGCCGACCACCCCACCGCTCCTGATCGCGACGTGGCGGAACCCCAGGGGCCCCAGGATCTCCCCCTCCAGCGGCGCCCCGGAACCGGCGAACACCACCTCCGCCCCCCGCCGCCTCTGCTGCAGCTCCTCGGCGATGGCGATCCCCGGGTACAGGTGCCCGCCCGTCCCGCCTCCGGCGATCACGATCCGCTCGACCGGCACGCCGTTCCCCTCAGGACGAGTGCTGCGAGATGTTCAGCAGCACCCCGAGGGCGCAGAGGCTCGCCACCAGGCTGGAGCCGCCGTAGCTCAGGAACGGCAGCGGGATTCCCTTGGTCGGCATCATCCCGAGGGTCACGGCGATGTTCATCATGGCCTGCAGCACCAGCCAGCATGTGATCCCCATCCCCAGGTAGTACCCGCCACGGTCCGGCGCCCCGGCGGCGGCGACGACGCCCCGCCAGAGCAGGACGGCGAAAGCCAGAAGCACGGCGAGCGCGCCGATGAGGCCCAGCTCCTCGGCGATCACGGAGAAGATGAAATCGGTGTGCGGCTCGGGGAGGAAGAAGAGCTTCTGGCGGCTCTCGCCGAGGCTGGTGCCGTGGATGCCGCCGCTGGCGACCGCCAGGATCGACTGGCGCACCTGGAAGCCCGCGCCCAGGGGATCGTCCTCCGGGTTCATGAAGGCCAGGACGCGGCGGACGCGGTACGGCGCCTGCAGGATCATGATCCCCAGCGCCAGGGCGCAGGCGCCGCCGCCCGCCAGCAGGTAGCGCCAGCGCAGCCCGGCCACGAACAGCAGCACGATCGCCAGCAGGACGTAGATGGCCGCCGTGCCCATGTCCGGCTGCAGGTAGACGAGCAGGGTCAGCTGGCCGACCACCACGGCGAGGGGGAGCAGGGTGCCGGTCGCATCGTCGATCCGGTCCTCCTTGCGCGCCAGGTGATAGGCCAGAAAGAGCACCAGCGCCAGCTTGGCGATTTCGGAAGGCTGGACCTGGATCGGCCCGAGCCGGATCCAGCGATGCACCTGGTGCGTCCGGTCGGCCGCCAGGGCGACCGCCAGCAGGAGCGTCGCGACCAGCAGGACCGCGTAGACCACCGGCCGGGCCAGCCACCGCCGGTAATCGACGTACATGGCGGCCGCCATCGCGCCGAAGCCGATCGCCGCGGCGCACGCCTGGCGCAGCAGGAAGTAATGGGCGCTCCCGAAGCGCTCCATGGCGATCACCGCCGAGGCGCTGTAGATCATCACCACGCCGAAAAGCGTCAGCCCGACCCCGGTCGTGAACAGCGTCTTGTCGAACGCCAGCTTGCGCGCCACCGGTCGGCTCCTTATTCCTTGAGGGCGAGCACGCGCCGCCGGAAATCTTCGCCGCGCGCCTCGAAGCCCGAGTACTGGTCGAAGGAGGCGCAGGCCGGCGCCAGCAGCACCACGCCGCCCGGCGGCGCCGCCGCCCGGGCCGCTTCGATCGCTTCGGCCATCGTCGCCACCAGGGTCGTCGGCAGCACCGGGCCCAGCTGGGCGGCGATGGTCTCGCGCGCCTGGCCCATCAGGACGAGGTGCGCCACGCGCTCCCGGATGAGCGGCAGCAGCTCGGCGAAGCTGCCTCCCTTGTCCTTGCCGCCCAGGATGAGCACGACTTTCCCCGGGAAGCTCAGGAGCGATTTCGCCGTGGCGCCGACGTTGGTCGCCTTCGAGTCGTTGAAGTACGCGACGCCGTGGAGATCGCGCACCTTCTCGAGACGATGGGGGAGCCCCTTGAAGGCGCCCACCCCCTGGGCCGCCTTCGGCAGCGGCACGCCGCACAGGTCGGCGATCAGGAGCGCCGCCATCACGTTCTCGACGTTGTGGGCCCCGAAGAGCGGCACGGTCTCGAGCGGCACCCCGCGGAGCTCCCGCCCCTGCCGCCGCACCACGATGCTGCGGTCCTTGAGGCACGCGCCCTCGGGCAGGTCGAGGGTGCGGCTGAAGGCGTGCATCCGGGCCCGCAGGGTCGAGGCCAGCCCCCAGACTTCGGCGTCGTCGCGGTTGAGGATGGCGTGATCGGCCGCTCCCTGGTTCACGAAGACCCGGCACTTCGCCTGGTAGTAGGCCAGGGGATCGGAGTAGCGATCCTGGTGATCCGGGCTCAGGTTGAGGAGCGCCGCGATCCAGGGCCGGAAGGTCTCGATCCCCTCGAGCTGGAAGGAGGACAGCTCGACGACGTAGTAATGGTCCGGGGCATCGCGGGCGATCAGGTCGGTGAGCGGCGTCCCGATGTTGCCGCAGGCGGTCGCCTTCAGGCCGGCGTGCGCCAGGATGTGCGCCGTCAGGGCGGTCGTGGTGCTCTTCCCGTTCGTGCCGGTAATGCCGATCAGGATCCCCTTCAGGAACCAGGAGGCCACCTCCACCTCGGCCACGACGCGGACGCCCTGCCGTTTCGCCCGGGCCAGCGGCGGAATACCAAGCGGCACGCCGGGGCTGACGGCGATGAAATCGGCCTGCAGGAAGCTGGCCTCGTCGTGCCCGCCGAGCTGCAGCGTCGCCCCCTCGCGCCCCAGGGCCGCGACCTCGGGGCCCAGTGCTGTGGCAGGGCGCGTGTCGGTCAGCACGACCGAGGCCTGCCGCGACAGCAGGAAGCGGGTGAGGGCGACGCCGCTGCGCGCGCCGCCGACCACGACCACGCGGCTCCCCGCCAGCTTCGGAGGCGTGAGGGGGCGTAGGTGGGGGTTCATGCGTTGGCCTCGCTACCGCAGCTTGAGCGTCGACAGGCTCATGAGCGCGAAGATGATCGCCACGATCCAGAAGCGGATGACCACCTTCTGCTCCGGCCAGCCCGACAGCTCGAAATGGTGGTGGATCGGCGCCATGCGGAAGATGCGCTTGCCGCGCAGGCGGTACGAGCCGACCTGCAGGATCACCGACAGCGCCTCGATCACGAACAGGCCTCCCACGAATACGAGCAGGACTTCCTGCTTGATGAGGACGGCGACCGTCCCGAGCGCGCCCCCCAGGGCCATCGATCCGACGTCGCCCATGAAGACCTGCGCCGGGTTGCAGTTGAACCACAGGAAGCCGAGCGAGGCGCCCACCATCGCTCCGCAGATGATCGCCAGCTCGCCCGTCCCCTTGACGTTCGGAACATCGAGGTAGCCGGCGACCTTGGCGTGGCCCGCGATGTAGGCCAGGATGGCGTAGGTGGCCGAGGCGATGAGCGACGTGCCGATCGCCAGGCCGTCGAGCCCGTCGGTGAGGTTCACGGCGTTGGCGGCGCCCACGATGACCAGCATCGCCCAGGGGACATAGAAGACCCCGATATCCGGGGTCCACTTCTTGAAGAACGGCAAGCTGAACTGCGTCGAGTAGAGATCGAGCCGGGTCATCCACAGGAGCGCCAGACCGAGGAGCAAAGCGACCGCGAACTGCGCCGCGAACTTCTGCCGGGCCGTCAGCCCGAGGGACCTCTTCCGCGTGATCTTGAGGTAGTCGTCGGCGAAGCCGATGACCCCGTAGAGGAGCGTGGACACAAGGACCATCCACACGAAGGTGTTGGTGAGGTCAGCCCAGAGGAGGGAGGGGAGCGCCACCGCGATCATGATGAGCAGCCCCCCCATGGTGGGTGTGCCTTTCTTGGTTTGGTGGGAGAGAGGTCCCTCCGGTCTGATCTGTTGCCCGATCTGGAACTCCCGCAGCTTGTCGATCAGGCGGGGCCCCGGTCGCCAGCGCGGTCCTGAAGGTGATGTACCGGAAGACGTTCAGGATCTTGAACGAGTCGTGCAGCGGGTAAAGCAGGTGGAAGAGCATCAGTGCGCCCCTCCGCCCGCCGCCGTGGCTCCGGCGGCGCGCAGGAGCGCCTGCACGACGCGCTCCATCCGCATGCCGCGGGAGCCCTTGACGAGCACCAGGTCGCCGGGACCGCAGGCCTCGACCACGAACGGCGCCGCGGCGTCGGCGTCGGCGAAGTGGCGCACCTCGACCGGGCCCTGTGGCTTCATGCGGGCCAGGGCGGCGTCCGCGGCGCCCCGGCTGCGCGGCCCGACGGCGACGAACAGATCGAGACCGGCGTCGGCCACCTGCTCGCCGACCTCTTCGTGCGCGCGCCTCTCGTACGGCCCGAGCTCGAGCATGTCCCCGGCGACCAGGATCCGCCGCCCGCCCGGCCGCGCGTCGGCCAGGAGCTCGATCGCCTTCGCCATGGCGGCCGGGTTGCTGTTGTAGGAGTCGTCCAGCACCTCCACCCCGTTCGGAAGGCGGTGCAGCACGCCGCGCATGGCCGCGGGACGCACCGACTCGAGGGCGCGGCGGATGGCCCAGAGGTCCAGACCGAGGGCGCACCCGACGGTGGCGGCGGCGAGGGCGTTGTAGACGTTGTGGCGGCCCGGCAGGTGCAGGCGGACGGTCTCGCGCTGGCCGCCGGCGCGCAGCGCGAAGCTCGAGCCGGAAAGCCCCTCGATCGCGATCGCCTCGCCGGCCACGTCGACCTTCCTGGCGTGGATGCCGTAGGCCAGCCTGGGACCCTTGAAGGACCGGGCGAGCTTCGCGGTCCAGGGGTCGTCGGCGTTGTAGACGGCGACGGCGTCGCGGCGCATGCCGCGGAAGAGCTCGCCTTTGGCCTCGGCGATCTTCTCCAGGCTGCCGAAGTGCTCGAGGTGGACCCTCAGGACGCAGAGGAGCACCCCGATGTCCGGGTCGGCGATCTCCGCCAGCCGGGCGATCTCCCCCTTCGTGCTCATCCCCATCTCCAGCACGGCCACCTCGCTGTCCTCCGGCAGGCGCAGGAGCGTAAGCGGCAACCCGTAGGTGTTGTTCAGGTTCCCCTCGGACTTCATGGTCCGGAAGCGCTCCGCCGCCACCGCCGCGGCCAGCTCCTTGGCCGTCGTCTTGCCCGCGCTGCCGGTGATGCCGACGACCTTGAGCGGCCGCATCCGCCGCACGTGGGCGCCCAGATCCTGCAGCGCCCGCGTCGTGTCCTGCACCCGGATGAGCGCCCCGGCCCCGGGGTAGCGTCCCGGTCCCCCCGTCGCGACCACCGCGCCGACCGCGCCCTTGCCCACGGCCTCCTTCACGAACTCGTGGCCATCGAGCCGCGGGCCCACGATGGCGAAGAAGAGGTCGCCGGCCCCCGCCGTCCGCGAGTCGATGCTGTACCCGCCGACCAGGTGCCCCGCGCCCCCCTCCGGAGGAGGCTCGCCCAGCTTCAGCTCGCCGTGCACGGCGGAGGCGATCGCCGCCAGGCTCAGCCGCGCCATCGTCGCGATCCCTCCCGATCCCCGGCGGGCTAGGAGAGACCCTGGCCGCCCGCCGCCCGGCCGCCGGCGCGCAGGACCTCGCGCGCCACCTCCCGGTCGTCGAACGGGATGGTCCGCGTCCCCAGGATCTGGTACGTCTCGTGCCCCTTGCCGGCGATGACGACGCAGTCCCCGGGACGGGCGAGCCCCAGCGCGCGCCGGATCGCCTCCTTGCGATCAGGGATGACGAGGTAGCGCCCGGCGTCCGGCTCGCCGCCCGAATCTCCGGTCAGCGCCTGGCGCACGCCCGGGAGGATCTCCTCGATGATGGCGCGCGGGTCCTCGCCGCGCGGGTTGTCGGAGGTGACCAGGACGACGTCGCTCGCCTCGGCGGCGGCGCGCCCCATCTTCGGGCGCTTCGCCCGGTCGCGGTCGCCGCCGCAGCCGAAGACCGTGAGCACCCGTCGCGGCCCCAGATCCCGCACCGCCCGCAGCAGGCTCCTGAGCGCGTCGTCGGTGTGGGCGTAGTCCACCAGGACGGTGAACGGCTGCCCCTCGTCGAGGCGCTCGAAGCGGCCGGTCACGCCCGCCACCGACTGCAGCCCGCGTACGATCGCCTCGCGCGGCAGGCCGAGGGCCAGGCAGGCGGCGGCCGCGGTGGCCATGTTGATGGCGTTGGGGAGCCCGAGGAGAGGCGAGCGGATCTCCAGGCGTCCGGCGGCGTGCGCCCGGTCCACGCCCGCGCCGACCTCGAGGACCGCGTCGGTCCCGGAGGTCGTGGCGCGCACGCCGGCGAGGCGCACGTCGGCCCCCGCCTCGCGGCCGAACGTGACGACGCGGGCCCGGGTCACCTCCCGCAGGCGCGGCGTGTGGGGGTCGTCGGCGTTCAGCACGGCGATCGACGACGGCGCGAGGTTCCGGAACAGGATCGCCTTGGCTTCCAGGTACGCCTCCATGGTGCGGTGGAAATCCAGGTGGTCCTGGGTGAGGTTGGTGAAGACGCCGGCCTTGAAGCCGATCCCCGCCACGCGCTCGAGGACCAGGGAGTGCGACGACACTTCCATGGCGCAGGAACGCGCGCCGGCGGTGGCGAAGCGGTCCAGGAGGCGGAAGAGGTCGAGCGACTCCGGCGTGGTCCGCTCGGCCTTCGCCTCGTCGCGACCGTAGCGATACAGGACCGTCCCCAGGAGGCACGGCTTGAGGCCCGCCTCGCGCAGGGCCGCCTCGAGCAGGAAGCAGACGGTGGTCTTGCCGTTGGTGCCGGTCACGCCGATCAGGGTCATCCGCTCGTCGGGACGCCCGTAGTAGTTGCGCGCCACGAGGGCGAGAGCGCGGCGCTCGTCGTCCGCCTGCACCCAGGCCACGCCCGCCGGAGCGCCGCCGCGCGCCCGGTTCGAGAGCACCGCCACGGCTCCCTTCGCGATCGCCTGCGCCACGAACTCGTTCCCGTCGCGGCGCGAGCCGCGCAGGGCGGCGAACAGGAAACCGGGCTCCACGGCGCGCGAGTCGTAGGCCACGCCGCGGATCCCCAGGGCCGCGTCGCCGCTGAGGCGGGCGCCGGGAACGTCGTCCAGGAGGCGCCGAAGCTGCACGCCGTCTCCTCTCATGCGGGCGGGCGGGTCACGGGCCGCCAGCCCTCAGAACATCACCGCGCAGGGCGCCCCGGGCCGCACCTGCGCCCCGGGGTCCGGCTCCTGGCGCGTCACGCGGGCGCCGGAGCGCAGGGTCGTGCAAACGATTCCTGCCGCGGCCAGCGTCTCGCTGGCCTGGCGCAGGCTCATCCCGCCCAGGTCCGGCATCGGGAGCGAGCCGTCGGCGCGCGCCTCCGCTCCGGCGCCGGCCGCCTGGGGCGCCCCCGCCGCCTCGGGCGCGGGGCCGCGCCGCAGGAGCCCTGAAGAAGGGTCCAGCGAGCCGAGCGACGCCGCCACGACGGTGTCGCTTCGCGGCATGCCGGGCCGCCCGGAACGCGTGACGGGGCGCCCGCGGCGCACCGCCGGCAGCGCCGCTCCGTGCGGGCGCTCGCCGTCCGTGCCCAGGGAGTCCTGGACCGAGCGATCGAAGACCAGGCTTCCCTCGCGATCCGGCGGGACGCCGAGGTACTGCAGCACCGGCAGCGCCACCCGCGCGAAGACGGGCGCCGCCACGTCGCCGCCGTGGAACCTCGGCCCCTTCGGCTCGTCCACCATCACGACGATCACCAGGGCGGGATGATCGGCCGGGACGAAGCCGGCGAACCACGACACGTACTTCCCGGGGGTGTAGCGGCCGCTGCCGTCGATCTTCTGCGCCGTGCCGGTCTTCCCGCCGACCGTGAAACCGGGCAGCGCCGCGGCCTTGCCGGTGCCGTCGACCGTGACCGCCTGCAGCATGCGGCGCAGGGTGCGCGCCGTGGCCGCCGCGATCACCCTGCGGCCGCCCTCCTCGGGACCCGTGGCGCCGCCGGCGGGGAGGCGCGTGCCGTCGGGGGCCAGCATCGCCTGCACCACGTGCGGCCGCATCCAGACGCCGTCGTTGGCGATCGCGCCCAGGGCCGCCGCCAGCTGCAAGGTGGTGGCGCCGATCTCCTGCCCCATGGCGATGGAAGCCTGCGACAGCCCGGACCAGTCGGGGACGTCGCGCAGCATCCCGGCGCTTTCGCCCGGCAGCTCGACGCCGGTCCTGCGGCCGAAGCCGAAGCCCCGGATGAAGCCGATGAACTCCTGCGGCCGCAGGCGCGCGGCGACCTTGATGGCCCCCACGTTGCTCGATTTGGCGAGCACCTCGGTGAAGGTCAGGTTGCCGTACGGCAGCCGGTCCTCCTTGAAACGGTGCCTGCCCACCACGATCGAGCCGTTCTCGCACCAGATCACCTCGTCGGGGTGCACGCGGCCGCTTTCCAGCGCGGCCGCGGCCGTGATGACCTTGAAGGTCGATCCGGGCTCGTAGTAGTCGCTCACCGCGCGGTTGCGCTGCGCCTCGTCGCGGGCCGCCGCGTAATTGTTGGGATCGAAGACCGGGCGGCTGGCCAGCGCCAGCACTTCGCCGGTCCGCGGCCGCAGCGCCACGACCGTCGCGCCGGCCGGGGCGGTCGCGGCCATCACGCCGTCGAGCTCCCGCTCGACGACGTACTGGATCACCTCGTCGATGGTGAGCACGAGGCCCGAGCCGGCGGTGGGCTCCGTCCGGTCGCGCTCGAGCACGCGCCCGCCGTGTCCGTCGCGCAGGAAAAAGATGCGCCCCGGCGTGCCCCGCACGGCGCCATCGAAGGCGTACTCCAGCCCCGCGAGCCCCTGGTTGTCCATGCCGCAGCTGCCGAGGAGGTGCGCCGCCAAGGAGCGCTTCGGGTAGTAGCGCCGGCTCTCCCGCGCGAAGCCGACGCCGGGGACGCCCAGCGCCTCGACGCGCCGCTTCACGTCGGGCGTGACCTTCCTCTTGATCCAGACGAAGTGGCGGTCGTTCTCCAGTCGCTCGCGCAGCTCGGGGACCCGGAGGTCCAGGAGCGACGCCAGGCGCCGGGCGGCCGAGGCCGGCTCGCCGACCTCCACCGGGTCGGCGAAGATCGAATCCACGTCGAGGCTGACCGCCAGCTCCTTGCCGTTGCGGTCCAGGATCGGCCCGCGCCGCGGATCCAGGGAGATCGTCCTTTCCTGCTGGGACCTGGCCAGGTCCAGCAGCTCGGGCTCCTTGAGCACCTGCAAGTGGGCGCAGCGCGCCGCCAGGGCCAGGAGGCCGGCGACGATGGCGGCCACCAGGATGGCGAAGCGCGCGCGCCGCGCCGGGAGCGCGGCCATCGCTCCCGCGCCGCGCCCGCGCGCCGCGCCGCCGGTGCGCCCGGGAGCGCGCCGCCAGGAGAGGCCGCGCCGCCTCATGGCTGCACCTCGCGCGCCGCCTGGGGCGGCGCCGGGGCCATGGCGAGGCCGACGGCCCGGGCCTGCCGCGCGGGCGGGTCCGGCGCCGAGGCCACGGGGCCCGTGACCTCATCGATGTGGCCGTCGATCACCCTGACGCGCCGCACGTCCTCCGGCACGGGATCGCCCAGGCCGAGCTGCCGGCGGGCCACCTTGTCGATGCGGTCCGGCGACAGGAGGAGCGAGCGCTCGACCGTGAGCTGCTTGTTGATCTCCTGCAGGTCCTGGCGCTCCTTGGAGAGCCTCTCGACCTTGTACGAGAGGCGGATGAACTCGACGCGCTGCCGGACGTAGCCCAAGAGCGGGATCACGATGGCGGCGCCGCACAGGAGGAGCAGGCGCAGCTCGCGGGCCCTGGCCCTGTCCCTCTCCTTGACGAGGCGCGCGTTGATCTGCAGGCGCGGACGTTCGGCGCGGGACTTCATGACGTCCCTCCGGGGAGCCTCTCGGCGGCGCGCAGCCTGGCGCTGCGGCTGCGCGGGTTGTCGCGCGCCTCTTCCGCGCCCGGGCGCACCGGCTTCCTGCCCAGAAGGCGCGCCAGGTCGGGGCGGCCGCAGGCGCAGAGCGGCAGATCGCGGGGGCAGACGCAGCGCCGCGCCAGGGCGCGGAGGGCGCGCTTGACGATGCGGTCCTCCAGCGAATGGAAGGAGATGACGGCGATCCGCCCGCCGGGCGGGAGGCGTTCGACGGCCTGCTCGATCAGGCGATCGAGTCCGTCGAGCTCCCGGTTCACGGCGATGCGCAGGGCCTGGAAGGTGCGCGTCGCGGGATGGGTGCGCGTCCGGCGGCGCGAGCGGGCGACGCGCGCCACGATCGCGGCGAGGCGCCCCGTGGTGGTGATCGGCTCGCGCGCGCGCTCGGCGACCAGGGCCCGGGCGATGCGGCGGGCGGCGGGCTCTTCGCCGTAGCGCGCCACGATCGCGGCCAGCTCGCGCGCCGGGAGCGCGTTCACCAGGGTGGCGGCCGTGGTGTCCTGCGTGCGGTCCATCCTCATGTCGAGAGGTCCGTCCTCCTGGAAGGAGAATCCCCGGGCCGGGTCGTCGATCTGCTGCGACGAGATGCCGAGATCGAGGAGGATCCCGTCCGGGGGGCGGCCTGATGCCTCCAGGATCTCCGGCAGGCTGCGGAAATCGTCATGGCGCAGCGCGACCCGGTCGCCGAACGGCGCCAGGAGGCGGCGCGCCCGCTCGAGGGCCTCGCGATCGCGGTCGAGGCCGAGCAGGCGCCCGTCGGGCGCGCTGGCGCGCAGGATGGCCTCGGCATGACCGCCCGCGCCCACCGTGCCGTCCACCCAGAAACCACCCGGGCGGCAGCCGAGCGCCGCGACCGCCTCTCGCAGGAGGACGGGGCGATGGGTCCCTTTCTCCATCGGGGTGCGGATCGCACGGCTCCCTCAGATCCCCAGCTTCGAGAGGATCTGCATGTCTTCATCGGTCATCGGCCTGGTGATCTCCATCGCCTCGAACTTCTCGCTGTTCCAGATCTCGAGCCAGGTCTGGTTGCCGATCACGCTGACCTCGCCGTTCATCCCGCTCCTCTCGCGGAGCTTCGGCGGGATGAGCAGGCGGCCCTGGTCGTCGAGCGAAGCGCTCTGGCCGAAATAATTGACCAGGTTCTTCAGCCGCGCTATGGTCGGGTGCATCGAGGGTTGGGCGAGGATCCTCTTTTCGATCTCCTCCCAGACCGGCATGGGATAGACGCGGACGTTCTCGCCCGTGAGGGACGTGACGAAGCAGTCGCGGCCGTATTTCTCCTCGATGAGTCTTCGGAAGGCGGTGGGGATCTTGACCCGACCCTTTTCGTCCACCCGCGCCGTAGAGCTGCCCCTGAGCATCGGCTCCTGCATCTATACAGGTGGCGGCTCGTGGCTCGGGTACGATCCGCATCGGATCCGTGGGGAGAGCGGCGCGAATCGCGACTCCCGGTCCCGGGCGCTACCTATGCGACGTCTTGCTTTTCTTCTTAATCGATTTCGCAGCTCGTGGATGGGCGAGCCACTTTAGTCCACTTTACTCCACGGCCGGAATATAGAGATACCCTCTCCGCGTGTCAAGCGGAAACTGGTCCACCTTGGACCCAAAACTCCGCTCTAAATAGCCTAATGACCGCGAGATGCGCGACTGGCAGGCGTACGTTTCACGAAACAGTCTACATCTGGTTGGATGGCTCGCGCGCCGGCCCAAGATGCTGTGGAAAACGCCAGACAGCTTGGAGGACAACATGTCTGGATGGTCACCTCGTCCGCCGCTGCGGCGCGCAGGCGATCGGAACGAGCCTCCCGCGCGTCTCCTTGATCGACAACGATCGTCCGAGGGTGGGGTCGGGGAACCGGCTCCCGTCAGGGATTTCGCGCGGCGGCTCCGGCGCCGCCGCGGCGCGCCCCCGGCCGTGTGGTAGCATCCCCAGGCGTGTGGGGATGACAGGCGGCGCCTTGCGCCGCGGAGGAGTCGTCATGAGGCAGTCGTGCGCTGTCATCCTGCTGGGTCTGCTCGCCACCCTCCTCGCGCCGGAGGCCGCGCTCGCCGCGAACCGTCCCGGTGATTACGGGTTCTCGACCAGCATCGGCTTCGCGGACACGCGCAACGACAACTCCTACCGCTCGGATGGAACGTTCAACTTCTCCTTCGAGTACCAGAAGACCGGCTACGCCGCCTACCGCGGCACCGCGGGCTTCCTCAGCATCCAGGGGCGCAGGGAGATCTCGCCGGCGGCCGGGACCCGCGACGCGGACGCACTGTTCGTCACGGGCGACATCGTCCTCTCACCCCGATTCGCGATGGTCCATCCGTTCCTCGCGGCCGGCGTCGGCTTCTACAACATGCGCATGACCGATCGGCGGACGAGCGATCACAGCATCGAGCTGGGCGTCAACTGGGGCTTCGGGATCGACGTCGAGCTGGTGCGGCATTTCGCGGTCCGCGGCGAGGCGCTCTTCCACTACGTGACGGGCAGCCTTTCCAACCCGGTGCAGACCCTGACCGTCGGCGGACGCTTCATCTTCTGATTGCCGCGGGGCCGCCCTCGCCGTACGATCTAGGCGCCCATGCCACCTGCGCCGTACCGCCGCGCGACCCTCGTGCCCGTGCTCGCCGTGCTGGCCCTCCTGGGATCCGGCCGGGGTCCCTCCGGCCAGGAGGGCGGCGTCGGGGATCCCTCGGGCGGCGAGGGGGCCCGCAAGCTCGATCCGTTCCTGCGGCTGGCCGCCGCCGGGACCTCGCTCCGGCAGGACCGTTTCGCCGAAGCGATCCCGGGGCGATCGCCCCGGGCGCTCGGCGCCCTCCCATCCTTCGTTCGGGTGGATCGGCGCGGGCCCGGGCCGGCCCTCCTGGTCAAGGCGCGCCTCGAGGACGGTGGCCGGACGGACGGCGGCGCCTCGCGGCGCGACAGCCTGGAGCGCAGGCTGGCCGGGATGGGCGTGCAGGTGCGAGGGCGCGCCGGGGAGATCGCGACGCTCTTGGTCCCGGTGCCGGCGCTGGAGGCGGTCGCCTCGCTTCCCGAGGTGGCCTGGCTCAAGGCCGCGCACCCCTACCGGACGCAGAACGAGATCGCCACCAACTCGGCCAACGTGGCGGCGGACGCCGCCAGCCAGATCTTCGGGTCCAAGGGCGCCGGGGTCATCGTGGCGGTGATCGACACCGGCATCGACTGGAAGAACCCCGACTTCCGCAAGAGCGACGGCACCACGCGCGTGGCCGGCATCTGGGACCAGACGATCTCCGATGCGCTGCACCCGCCGCCGGCCGGCTTCGCCTTCGGCGCCTTCTACAGCCGCGCCGACATCGACGCCGCGCTGGCCGCGTCCGGAAGCCTGGCGACGCGCGACGGCTACGGCCACGGAACGCACGTCGCCGGCAGCGCCGCCGGCAACGGCCGGCTGACGGGAGGCAGCGTGCCCGCGGGGACCTTCGCGGGCGTGGCTCCCGAGGCCGACCTGCTGGTCGTCAGGGTCTTCGACGACGTGGGCTCCTTCTGCTTCGATTGCGACCTCACGGCGGCGATGCAGTTCGTGCGCCAGTTCGCCGCCGCGCAGGGCCGGCCGTGGGTCGCCAACATGAGCCTGGGGAGCGACCTGGGGGCGCACGACGGCAGCGACCCGGACGAGATGGCGATCGACCAGATGATCGGCCCCGGCCGCCCGGGGGCGCAGATCTCCATCGCGGCCGGCAACTCCGCCGGGCGCCGGCTGCACTGGAGCGGCACGCTTGCGCCGGGGGCCGTCCTGTCCGACACCTTCAACGTGGCCGGTTACACGCCGGCCGCCGGACCGGACGACGATTTCATCTGGTTCGACATTTGGTACAAGGGCGCCGACCGCGCCACCGTGGAGATCGAGACGCCGCCCCCCGCGGGCCAGACCACCGGCACGGTCGTGAGCGCGGCTTACGGATCCAGCTCGGGGATCGTCTGCACCACCGCCGGGGCGATCTCGATCGACGCCACGAACGGGCCCGATCCGGCCAACGGAGACAACGAAGTCTTCGTGCAGATCTGGGACAGCGGCTCCTGCGCGCCGGTCGTCGCGCCGCAACTGGGGACCTGGACCATCCGCCTGCGGGTGGTCTCGACCGGCGGCGCCGGGGGGCCCTTCGACCTGTGGGACCAGTCCGAGCTGGGCGGCTTCGCGGGCAGCGTCCCGCTGGCCGCCGCGAGCGCGAGCGGGACCGTCTCGGTCCCCGGCACGAGCCGCAACGCCCTCACCGCCGGCGCCTACGTCAGCAAGACGCAGTGGGTCAACTCCAGCGGCGGCACCAGCAACCCGGGGGCCACGAACGTGGCCGGCGGCCTCTCGAGCTTCTCGGGACTCGGCCCGACGCGGGACGGCCGGACCAAGCCCGACGTGGCGGCGCCGGGAGAATGGGTCGGGTCGACGCTGGCGGGCAGCTTCCTCCCCAACGCCAGCGGCACCTTCAGCGAGCGGGACGGCCAGCACGGCAATCTGCGCGGCACCAGCATGGCCACGCCGCAGGTCGCCGGCGTGGCGGCCCTGGTCCTCGCCATGAACCCGGCGCTGGACGGGGCGCTGGTGAGGGCGGCGATCTGGAGATCGGCGCTTGCCGATTCGTTCACGGGCACGACGCCCAACATGCGCTACGGCTACGGCAAGGCGCGGGCGCCCGGGGCCATGAACGAGGCGGTTGCGATCGTCACCGATCTCAGCGCCACCTCGTCCGACTCCTTCACGGCGACCGCCAACCCCTTCGTGAGCGGGTACGACGTCTACCGCGGCACCATTCCGGGTCTCTCGGCGGTCAACTACGGCACCTGTTTCGCGCAGGGGCTGCCTTCCCCGGGCTTCAGCGACCCGGCGCTGCCGTCCGCCGGTGAGGCCTTCTTCTACCTGGTCGTCGGCGCCCCCGTCGGCACCGAGGGGACCCTGGGCACCGACAGCAGCGGCCGGGTCCGCCCCAACAACTTCCCCTGCCTCTGACGCTCCGGCGGCTATAATCCCGCCCCTGATGGACGGCATCCCGATCGATGGCCCGGTGCGGAACGCTCCCGGCGCCCTCCCGCAAGGCGCGGGGCCGGAGCCCGGCGACGGCGGGCTCCTGCGCGTGCTCGGGCTGTGGGACTCCACCCTCCTGGTCATCGGCCTCGTCCTGGGCTCGGCCGTCTTCATGGTGACCGGAGGCGCCGACGGCGTGGCCCGCCTGGTACCGGCCCCCGGCTGGCTGATCCTGGCCTGGGTCGTGGGCGGCGCGGTCTCGTTCGCCGGCGCCCTGGTGTACGCCGAGCTCGGGGCGGCGCTTCCGCGCGCCGGCGGGCAGTACGTCTTCCTGCGCGAGGCCTACGGCGATCTCACCGGGTTCCTCTACGGCTGGACCCTGTTCACCGTCATCCACACCGGCACGCTGGCGGCCCTGGCCGTGGGGTACGCCGAATATTTCGGCTTCTTCGCGCCGTCCCTGGGGACCGGCCGGGTCCTGGTGACGCTGTCCCTCTTCGGCCATCCGCTCGCCGTGAGCGCCGGCCAGATCAACGCGGTCGCCGTCATCGTCTTCCTGTCGATCGTCAACTACTTCGGCGTCAAGGAGGGGACGGTCTTCCAGGGGGTCGTCACGGTGGTGAAGATCGCCTCCTTCGCCGGATTCATGCTGCTCGGCGTCCTCGTGGGGACGGGAAGTCTGGATCACTTCGTCCCGCTCTTCGAGCCCGCGGCCCAGGGCGCGGCGGCGCATCGCGTGGGGGTCGGCGGCTTCGTCCTGGCGATGGTGGCGATGCTCTGGGCCTACGAGGGCTGGAACAACATCACCTTCACGGCGGGGGAGATCAAGGATCCGCAGCGCAACCTGCCCCGGTCGCTCATCCTGGGGATGTCGGCCATCACCCTGATCTACGTCGGCATGAACCTGCTCTACCTGTACGCCATGCCGATCGCCGACATGATCGCGACACCGCGCATCGCCGAGGTGGCCGCCGGGAGGCTGTTCGGGCCGCGCGGTCCGTGGCTCATGTCGCTCGCGGTCCTGATCTCGGTCTTCGGCTGCATCTCGGCGACCGTCATTTCGGGCCCCAGGGTCTTCTACGCCATGGCCAAGGACGGCCTCTTCTTCCGCCGCATCGCCGAAGTGCACCCGCGCCACCGCACCCCGGCGCGCGCCATCCTGTGGCAGTGCCTCTGGTCGAGCGCCCTGTGCCTCTCGGGCACGTACATCCAGCTCATCACCTTCGTCATCTTCGCCGCGGTGCTGTTCTACGCCCTGGCCGGGAGCGCGGTCATCGTCCTGCGCCGCCGCCATCCGGAGTGGCCGCGGCCCTACAGGACCTGGGGCTACCCCTTCACGCCGATCCTGTACGTATCGGTCTGCGTCATCGTGCTGATCAACACCCTCGTGCAGCAGCCGGTCGAGTCGGGTTGGGGCCTGCTCATCCTGGTCTGCGGCCTGCCGGCCTACGCCTACTGGAAGCGGCAGAAGGCGCGCTCCGCGGCCGCCCGCGCCGCCGCCCCCGCCGCGCTCAGAAACGCCAGGTGAGCTTGAGCCGGTAGTGCCGCCCGTCCTGCTCCAGTGCGTCCTGCAGGAAACCGGCCGATGTCGGGTAGGCGTAGCGCTTGTCGAGGAGGTTGTAGACGCCGGCCGAGATCTCGACGCCGCCGCCCAGGTCGCGGCCGAGGAACGTCAGGTTCGCGACCGTGAATCCGCCGATCTCGTCCCCCAACAGGGTCAAGCGCGGGCCGGTGTACTGCACCTCGGCCCCGGTCGAAAGCTTCCGGCCGGCCAGGGGCAGGGCCAGGTGCAGCTTGGCGAGCTGCCGCGGCGAGTCCGAGAGGCGGCTGTCGTTCGCCCGGTCCCGCGTGTCCTGCAGCGCGTAGTCGACCCGCAGCGAGGGTCCGTCGCGCCACGTCCGCTCGAGCTCCAGCTCCACGCCGTCGGAATCGACCGTCTCGATGTTGTCGAACAGGCCGCTCACCGTGCTGAGGCTGATCAGATGCCCGATCCGGTTCCTGAACAGCGAGCCCGACAGGCGCAGGCCGCCGCCCACGTACTGCTCGAGCACCACCTCGAGAGTGCGGATGGTCTCCGGGTCGAGCGCCGGGTTCGCCAGGCCGCTGTAGTAAAGCTCGTAGGTGCTGGGGGCCCGGAATGCCTGGCCGTAAAGGAACTTCAGGGTGGTGCGCTCCTGGGGCGACCAGATCATCCCGAGGCGAGGGTTGGTGCTGCCTCCAAAAGTTGGATACTGGTCGTAGCGCACGCCGGCGTTGAAGGAAATGTGCCGTGAGGGAGCGAACTCGTCCTGCAGGAACAGGCCCCAGTCGGCCGAGTC
>QHXZ01000052.1:0-5251 GCA_003223165.1 Acidobacteriota bacterium | reverse complement strand
GAGGCCGGTGCCGTCGCGCGCGTCGAAGTCCTGCCGGACATGGGCGCGGTACTCCCCGCCGGTCACCAGGCGGTTCCTGGCCCCCAGCCGGGCGTTCATCTGGACCTCCGCCCCGCGCGTGTCGGCCCAGGCGTGCTCGACGTAGACGTCGGAGGGAGGAGGGTAGGTGTAGGTCCCGCGGTAGTAGTAGCGGTCCTCGTAGACCCGGGCGAGCAGGCCGGCCTTCGCGGACAGCTCGTGCGCGTACTTGAGATCCACGAAGCCGCGCGCGTCGAGGGTGCGGTTGCGGGGATCGTCGAACAGGGTCGCGAACTCGCCCGTCGGGATCCGCTTCTCCCGCGACGAGTAGGCGGCCTCGACGGTCAGGTCGTGGAACGAGAGCTTGCCGAAGAATCTCCCGGATCGGTCGACGTCCGAATCGACCGCGACCCCGTTGTTGGTCGCGGGTGCGTCGTATTCCTTGTAGAAGAGGTCCTGCCCGCCGCTCCCGTAGGCCGATCCGGAGAGCATCACCTCGGCGCCCGCCTGGGTCTTGGCGCCGTAGGCGAGGCGCCCCGACGTGGTGTCGTAGCTCGCCGCCCCCGCGGACGACTCGAAGCCGTGCAGGCCGGCGCCGCCGCGCGTGACGATGTCGATGACCGCGAAGAAGGCGCCCGCGCCGTAGATCGAAGAGCTGGGGCCGCGGATCACCTCCACCCGCTCGATGTCGTCGACGTTGAGGAGGCCGTCGGTGCCGATCAGGACGCTCTGGTAGATGTTGTCGTTGAGGCGGTGGCCGTCGACCAGGATGAGCGTCCGCATGTTGTAGTCGCCCGGACGCTGGAAGCCACGCACCCCGATGAAGGAGTAATCGCGGTCGTACGTGGTGTAGAGGCCGCGCACGCTCCCCAGGATCTCGCCCAGGGTCGTGTAGCCGTACAGGCGGATCTCCTCCGCCGTGACGATGCTCACCGAGGAGGGGGCGGCGGTCACCTTCTCGTCTTACTTCTAGGCGCTGTAGACCAGGTCGATCTCCGCGAGCTCCTCGAGGCTCGGCACCCGCGGCGGCCGCCGGAGGAGCGGCCGCGAGGCACGCCAGGAAGAGCGCGCCGGCGGCGCCTGCCCCGTGCCTTGCTTCGCGACAGCGTGCCGTTCGTGTCTTCGTCATGTCAGTTGTTCCTTGCTCCCCCGAGGACCTCGCGCACTTTGGCCGCCAGCGCCTCGGGGGTGAATGGCTTGGGGATGAAGGCGGTGCCGGGGACGATGGCGCCGCCGTGGACGATGCCGGAGTCCGCATAGCCGGACATGTAGAGCACCTTGGTCTGGGGACGGCTCGGAGCCAGGCGCTCGTAAAGCTCCCGCCCGTTCATGTAGGGCATGACCACATCGGTGAGCATGAGATGGATGGGCCCCTTGTGGCGCTCGCTGATCGCCAGCGCCTCGGGACCGTGCGCCGCCGCGAGGACCGTGTAGCCGTTCATCACGAGAATGTCCTGGGCCAGGGCGCGGACCACCGCCTCGTCCTCGACCAGGAGGACCGTCTCGTGGGCGGCGGCCGCGGGCGCGCCCGGAGCGCGCGGCGCCTGCGCCTCGACGGGCCCGTCGGAGCGCGGCAGGAGGATCTTGAAGGTGGCGCCCCGCCCGGGGGCGCTGTCGATCAGGATCTGCCCGCCGCTCTGCTTGACGATGCCGTACACCATCGAGAGCCCAAGGCCGGTTCCCTTCCCTTTGGGCTTCGTGGTGAAGAACGGCTCGAAGACGCGCGACCGGGTCTCGGCGTCCATGCCGAACCCCGTGTCGCCGACCTCCAGCATGACGTAGGAGCCGGCCGGCGCCGCCTCCGACCATCCCTCCGCCCCCTTCAGCTCGGCGTTGGCGGTGCGGATCGTCAGGCTGCCGCCGCGCGGCATGGCGTCGCGCGCGTTGACCGCCAGGTTCAGGATGACCTGCTCGATCTGCCCGGGGTCGGCCTTGACCCGGCCCAGGCTCGGCTCGAGGGAGCAGACCAGGCGGATGTCCTCGCCGATCACCGGGCGCAGCATGGCGTCCATGCCCGCGACCAGCGCGTTGAGATCGACGATCTTCAGCTCGAGGAGCTGCTTGCGGCCGAAGGCCAGGAGCTGCCGCGTCAGGGCGGTCGCGCGGTCGCTCGCCCGGCGGATCTCCTCGGCGTAGCGGCGCATCGGGCTCTTCGGCTCGATCAGCTGCAGCAGCAGCTCGCCATAGCCGGTGATGGCCGTCAGGAGATTGTTGAAGTCGTGGGCGATGCCGCCGGCCAGCCGCCCGATCGCCTCCATCTTCTGGGACTGCCGCAGCTGCTCCTCGCTCTGGCGCAGGGCCTCCTCCGCCTGCCGGCGCTCGGCAATTTCCGCGCGCAGCTGGCGCGTGCGCTGCTCGACGCGCTCCTCGAGCTCGTCATGCGCCCGGCGCAGGGCGTTGTCGCGCGCCTGGATCTGGTCCAGCATCTCGTTGAAGGCGCGCGTCAGGGCGGCCACCTCGTCGGTGCCGCGCTCCACGGCCCTGACCGAGTAGTCCCGCTGCACGGAGACGGTCCTGGCCGTCTCGGCCAGATCCACGATCGGGCGCGATACGACGCTCTGCAGCCTGGACGAGAGCCCCAGCACGAACAGGATGCTGGCCAGGAGCACCAGGGCCACCGCGGCGCCGAAGCGTCCCAGCCGGGCGCTCATCTCCCGCAGGTCCGAGCGCAGGCAGACGGTGCCGACCGGGTCGCCTTTCAGGAACGTGGTGCGGAAGAGGAGCAGGTGCGCCCCCTCGAAGCGGTGGCCGGCGCCTTCGGGCGGCGGCGGCATAAGGCCGGCGGCGGCGTCCGGGCCCTGGTAGCGGGCGAAGATCCGGCCGGACGGGGTGTAGAGGTAGGCGTCGACGATGTTCGGCTTGGCGCGCAGGGCGGAGAGCACGACGTCGGCGGCGCGCGGGTCGTTGAACGCCAGGGCGGCGGTGCTGTTGTCCCCGATGATCTCGGCCAGGGCCTGCAGGTCGTCCACCATCCGGGCGCGGAACGACAGGACGTCGTAGGTCATGAAGGCGGCGCAGGCGACCAGGAGCCCCAGCCCGCTGGTGAGCGTCAGGATCAACGTCAGCTTGTGCCGGAAGGGAAGGCCGCGCAGGGTGAGCATGCTAGCGCGTCCCTCCGGTCGCGTCGCGGACCACCGTCGCCACGGTCAGGAGCTGCGAGCTGATGCGCAGGCCGGCCCGCGACGCCGCGTCGATGTTGACCTCGAAGCCGACCCGGTGATCGCGGATGGTGAAATTGATGATGCCGCCCAGGCTGGCGAAGCGATCCATGTCGCCCACGGTGAGGACCGGGGCGCGCTCGAGGCTCTTCAACAGCCGGCCGACCTCCCTGCCGAGCGAGGGGCTGATGAACAACACCTGGGTCGGAGTGAGATCCTCCGGTCGCCGGAAGCGGCAGACGGCGATCGGGCGGCCGTTGACCGTCTTGTCCTTGAGCGACGCTTCGAGGGCGTCGCAGAAGGATCCGGAGCCGAGGACGCCGATGATCAGGGGCGCGCCCGGGCCGGCGAAGGCGTCGGGCGGCCATTCGACGAACTTGGTGAAGTTATAGAGGAAGCCGACCTTGACCTGATACTCGAAGGCGGGAGACCACTCCGGCTCGGGGGGGGCGCTCCAAAGCGGCGCCGCGGGAGGCGGCGCCAGGGCCAGCGCGAACCCCAGCACCAGCGCGGCCCGCGGCGCGAGAAGCCGCCCGCGCGCCTGGGGTGGCCGGTGGCCTCTCGGACTCTTCTGCGCCGCCATGCGACCTCGTGCGCGACAGGGTCATCCGCTGGAGCGGATCGGCAGCGCGCGAGCGGTCGGGCCCGCCCCGGGCGGACGTGCCCCCGAGTGCGACCCAGGTGAATATAGGCATCCGTCTGAGGCTTTCAACGCCTGGCGGGGGAAGCGTCAAGAGATTGACCCGGGGCGATCGTCCCAGGGCGCGGTTCGTGCGGGTCGCGAGAGGGCGCGCGTCAGGCCTCCCGGATTTTCATCGGCTCCTTGGGGGCGGCGCTCTGGTACGAGGGGCGCTCGGAGATCCGGCCGATCCAGGCCCCCAGGTTGGGAAGCTTGGGGTCGGGAAGGATGCCGTGCAACCTGAGGCTGCCGGTGAGGGCCGGTGCCAGCGCGGCGTCGGCCAGGGAGAAGAGGTCGCCGCCGAACCAGGCGCGCCCCTTCAGCTCCTGCTCCAGGCGGGCGAGGTGCTCGTGCACCTTGGCCCGCGACTCTTCGAGCAGCTTGTGGTCGATCTCGCCGGGCTTCCTGCGGTTGAGGAACGGCGGGGCGTACTCGAACTGCGAGCTGGTCAGGCCACGAATGGCGGCGTAGAGGTACTGGTCGGCCGTGTCCTCGAGGATCCGGACGCGGGCGCGCTCGTACGGTTCGCGCGGCAGCATCGCCGGCTTCGGGTGGACTTCCTCGAGGTACTCGTTGATGACCGTCGATTCGTAGATCGTCTTGCCGTTCGGAAGCTCGAGGACCGGGGTGAGCCGGAGAGGGTTGAGGCGGGCGAATGCGGGGTCCTCGTTCTTGTTCTGCGGCACCACCATCTCGTACGGGACCTTCTTCTCCTCGAGGACGATCCGCACCTTCCATCCGAACGGGGAACGGTCGAAGTTGTGGAGCTTCAGCATCGCATCCTCCTCATCGTGACCCTGGACGATCCGGGGGCCCAATTCTAGCGCACCCCGCCCCCCGCGCCCATCGTTTCCCGGCCGGCCGCCGCCCCGGCTCAATTGTGCATGAGAGCGTGGTCCATGCCGCCGTGGGCGCCGAGGCCGAACCTCAGGAAGACCTGGAACGAGATGGGGCCGCTGCCATAGACGGAATCGAGGTCGGAGTCGAAGCGGTAGAGCGTGACGCCGGCGCCCAGGCCGGTCTCGGCCTCCTCGAGCAGCGGCAGGGTCCTGACGTAGCCGGCCGTGAAGGCGCGGACGATCGTCCGGTCGGGCGGAACCGTGCCGGGCCGCTGCGTCCTGTTCAACAGCTCGTAGCGGTCGCGATCGACGCTCTCGGCGCGCCCGTAGAGGATGTGCCGCTCGCGGAACTTCCAGGTCGCCTCGAGGCCGTTGCCGTTCTCCGGCCCCTCGGCCAGCCGGTTGCGGCCGAGGATGAGCGCCGCGGCGAGGAACCCCCCCGGACGGGCGCGCGCGTACTCGATCGAGGCGGTCTGCCGCGTCTGGTCCCCGGGCTCGGTCGCCTCGGGGTGCGACCGCCGGCCGGCCGAGACCTGCACCGTGAAGCCGCCGCCGGG
>QHXZ01000051.1:15930-17651 GCA_003223165.1 Acidobacteriota bacterium | reverse complement strand
AGACCGCGACGTGGCTCGAGCGAGGCGAGGGCGCGCCGAGCGTGGACGTGGACGACCAGCTGTCGGTGACTGGATCGTAGCGAGAGCCGGTGTTCGTGAAACTACGGCCGGAGCCACCCCACACGATGACGAGGCTTCCCGTCCAGACCGTGGTATGGAACCTCCGCGGGAACGGAAGATCGTCGAGCGAGCCGTTGTCCCACGTGTCGTCCGTGGCGCACGGCGCGACCGCCGCTCCGTCGAGCGTCGCGCCGGGTCTGGGGAGCGGATCGGCGTCCCGCGCCACGCTCGTGACCGACGCTTCGTTGAAACGGGCGGCGACATCCCTCCACCAGTCGTCCCAGCTCCTCTTCTTCACGAGGAAGGTGGCGACCCGGAGGTTCCCGGGGGTGCGGTCGAGCACGACCTGGATGAAGAAAGCATCGTGCTCCTCCACGAGCGGGCCGATCTCGCCGACGCTCAGGGGAAGTCGGCTGCTCGAGCGCTCGAATTCGGCCGCGGACAGCGTCAGGCGAGCGGGCCGATGCCTACCGCTCGCGACCGGCCCCTCGAAGCCAGCGTCCTCGCGAGTGAGGTCGACGACGCTCCGGTCCGGATGCTCGGCGAACGGATCGAGCCGCCCGTCCTCGAGCTCGCCATGCAGGGCGAGGGTGGCGCGGCGCTCGCTCGCGTGCGCTCGCCCGTCGTAGGCGAGGAAGCTCCGCGCGAGACGGTCGGCCAGGACCGGCCGCGCGACGCACTCCTCGACCAGCAAGGGATCGTCGTGGAGGGCCGCGTACACCTCCCTCAGCCGCTCCGGCATCTTGGTCTCGCGCGCGATCCGCTCGAGCTCCCGCCCGAGCGCATCCGCGGTGATCGGCGTCTTCCAGTACGTCTCCAGCGCCACCGACTCCTTGAGGTACGTCCGGACCTTCCCCTCAAGAACTGCGCGCGGCACCGCTTCCTCGAACGGCTTCGTCGCGCCGATCTGGTGCGAGTAGTAAACCCGCTCGATTGCTTCCTGGGCGTTAACCCGATCTTCGAATGTGAGGTCACGGGCGATGGCGTTGGAGGCAAGCAGGAGCCACGGGGAGACCGCCAGGGCAACTATGAGCAGCCGGCGTAAGCGCATCTGATTCCTCCGCGGCCAAAGCCTCGGGGTGGTCTACGGCTTCATGAGCGAGATACCTTGCACACTATCCGTGTGAGAGCGGTGACAACCTTCATGTACGCCGGTAGGAGCTTGCTGTCAATCTGATCCTGGCGTGGTGGTCCATCAAATCCTTCGGTCCGGCGCCCTCGCCTCGAACACCCTCTCTTCAGAAGAGTTATCCTGCTTCCCATACATTCGGATTGGTGTTCCTTCGGGAGGCTGCCCATGCGCGGCACGGAACCGATCCATCCTTTGTGTCTGCCCCAAGGGTGGCCCCGCCGAGTCCGATCGGCGGTCGTTCAGGTCATATCCCTTGCGGGGACCTCCATGGCCGCCACCTGGGGCTGGGCCTCAGACAGCATGAACACCTCGCTCCGCCAACGGGCCGAAGTGGACCGCCTGCAGCAGGAGATCCGGCTGCTGCGCGAGGAGATCCGCATCAAGGACGCCCGGATGCAGCACATCGAGGCCCAGAAACGCCCGCACTATCCGCCGACCGAGCGACTGGCCATCCTGGAGCATCGGACCGCGCGATCCTGGTCCCTCGCCCAGACCGCACGCAGCTTCCTCGTCACGTCCCTCACCATCG
>QHXZ01000051.1:0-15904 GCA_003223165.1 Acidobacteriota bacterium | reverse complement strand
TTCGTCGGCTACGTCGTGCGTCGGCTGAAGGTCCTCTGCCCCACCATGGGGCGAGTCAAGATCGCCCGGATACTGGCCCGTGCGGGTCTGCACCTCGGGCCGACCACGGTCCGCCGGATGTTGCACCCGCCGCGATCGCCGAAGCCTTTCCTGGTCCCGGAGGCAGCGCGTCGTGTCGCGACTCTCGCCGGAAAGCGGCGTCTACTTTCGGTGGACAACTACAGCCTGAAGATCTCCGGGCCCGAGCGGTTCAGGTCGGCGTAGATGTCGCGGAAGACGACCTCGAGCTGGCCCGAGGTGCCTTCGAAGTAGACCGCCTGGCCGTCGGGGCAGAAGCCGACGATGCGCTCGGGCTCGGCGGCCGCCTCCTGACTGATGACGAACTGGGCCTGCGTGCCGTGCAGGAAGCGGGCGCTGCCGAGGAGGGCGTTCAGGTCGCGGCGCACCTCCTCGACCAGGGAGCTGGTGAAGCTCACCTTCCCTCCGGGCGTGCGGCCCAGGAGCGCGTCGGAGCCGATGGTCGAGCCGTAGTCGAACTCGCGGGCGTCGACCACCGACCAGAGATCGTAGTCGGAGGTGAAGGGCTTGCGGGTCGCCTTGTCGATCACGACGCCCTCGGCCTCGTCATTCGAGGTCACCCAGTCCCGCTCGCCCGGCGCGAGCGGGCGCCCCTCGTCGTAGAGGAAGGCCGCCAGCTGCTTCGTGCCGGCGACCTCCTTCTCCATCACGATCGAATGCCCGAAGGCGAAGACCTGCGCCCTGTCGCCCGGATCCTTCGCCTTCAGCAGGCCGAGGTCCTTGTCGACCTTCAGGAACCCGAGCTCCATCGGCTTGCCGGGGAAGCCCCGCTCGATGAACCGGATGGCCTCCTCTTTGCCGCCGCGGATGAAGACGTAGTAGTCCTTCGCGAAGGCATAGTTGGAGAAGGCCTCCCAGTGTCCCTTGGCGATTCCCAGCTCGGGGCGCCATTCCGTGTGCTTGCCGAACGGCAGGCTGCTCGAACCCTTGATCACGGTCCCTCCTGCGAGCGGCGGGGATAGGTGGTGACGCCGAGCACCGCGTTGGCCGAGGCGCGCCCCAGGCGCATGAGGCGGTCGCGGGCCACGACCGCGTGCCGCACCTGGGGCTTCTCGCGGCTCGGCAGGACCGCCTCGTTCCAGGCCTCCGCCTTGTGGCGGCGATCGCTCTCGACCACCGCGGCGCGCGCCTCGGGGGCGGCTTCGGGGCCGGACACCACGGTGACCGACGGGCGCGCGTCGAGGAAGGTGCGTCCGGCGACGAAGTCGCGGCCGAGGCGCGAGTTGCGGACTCCCAGGCGGTGCTGGAACTCCTCCGGGATGTCGATCGAGGCCGGCGGCCCTTCGACCACGTGGGCCGACTCCTGCAGGACGGCCGTGAGCAGCTCGCCGGTCGGTTCCGCGACGGCCACCGTGCTCGGCATGTGGTAGAGGGCGCCGGAGAGCCAGACGGCGCTCTCCTCGTCGGCCGGCAGGGCGCCCAGGCCGACCACGTCGAGCAGGTGCCGCGCCAGCGGCTCCGCCGCGCCGGCGCCGTCGTAGGCGTCCTGGAGCTGGTACAGGTGGACGCGGGCGCGGGCCGTCCAGCCGTCGAGGATCTGCAGGAAGCGGCGCCCCGGATCGAGCTCGCGGTGCTCCAGGAGCAGCTCGTCCGCCGCCTCGCTCGCGTCGATGGCGGGGCCGTGCCTGGCGTCGCGCGTCGCCGGCGAGGGCAGGATGCCGTCGGGCAGCCGGTGCTGCAGGCCGGGCAGGGTCACGAACAGGAGGACGTTCGTCCCCGGCGCGACCGTCGCCCCGGGGGCCGGCCATTGCCCGACCACCTCGCCCCGCCAGGAGCGCTCGATGCCGACCGGCACGACGCGCAGGGTGTCGATCTCGGCCCCCAGGCGGACCAGCGAGCGGACCGCGTCCTCCAGGCGGAGCGTCGGGACCAGGCGGCGCTCCGCCTGCAGGCGGCCCGCCTCGTCGGCGCTCGGCACCTGGAACACCGCCTCGAGCGACGGGGCGTCGCGCAGCTTCTCCGGGTCCATGTAGCCGACCGCCGGGCGGAGGTCGGGCATGACGAACGATGCGGCCACGGCGTCACCCTCCCGCGGGGGCGGATTCCAGCCTGACGCGCACGGCCTCGGTGACCGGGCTGCGCGACTCGAGGTGGTGCTGCAGGCCGCGCACGAAGTGCTCCGACTCGCCCTCGCTCACGAACTCGCCCAAAGGCACCCGCACGACCACCTCGACGCAGCGCCGCAGCCCCTTGGGCCCCCGGGCCACGCCGGGCCGCACCTCGACCGCCTGCACGCGGCGCGGGTCGAACTGGCGCGCCATCTCGCGGTAGTCCTGGGCCACGACGCAGCGGGCGTGGGTGCGCAGCGCGGCGCGCAGCTCATCCTCCTGCTCGGGTTGCGGCCGGGCGGCCTCGCCGCCGCCGCTGGCCACGACGTTGGTCACGCCGCGCAGCCCCGGCCGGCTCTCGTACAGGGCGGTCACCGATCCGCGCTCGAGGCCGTTGGCCCTGCCGCCCAGGGTGGTGGCGTAGCGCACCTGGATCTGCGTCGAGCGCCGCCCGAAGAGATCGTCGCGCAGCAGGAGGACGACGCGCCCCTCCGGGTCCTCGCGCAGCCGGTAGGAGCGCGGCTCGCGGAACCCCTCGGGGCCCCCGCGGTCGCGGTAGACCTGTCCCGAGCCGACGTCCTCGATCTCCTCGACGCTCAGCAGGTCCTGGAGCGTGACGGGCAGCGTGACGCTCTGCTCCGGCACGGCCGCCACGTTGAAGGAGACGCGCGCCAGCTGGCGGTTGATCGCCGGCACGCACTGCCCGCGCAGCCGCAGCCCGGAGAGGGACCCGGGATCGGTCCCGGGCGGCATTTGCACGCGCCACCACTCGCGCCGCCGCCCCTCGGCGGGGCGGGGCACGGCGGCCGCCGCCGGCCCGCCCGCGGCGGCCGGGACCTCGGGCGCCGCGGCGCCGCCGCCGATCGGCAGGCGCACGAAGCGCGGCTCGAAGGGGCTCGACTCCGTGCGCGTGTCGCTGCGGAAGGAGAACAGCTCGGGATCCGGATCGCGCGGGTGGAAGGAGACCGCCCAGCCCGGCTCGAGGCGGGCCTCGACCGTGCCGCCGGGGCCGATCCGCTCCCAGACGCCCCACAGGCAGGATCGGCAGGCCCGCTCGTCGCCGTCCAGGAAGAAGCCGGGCGCCAGCGCCGGGTCGGAGGGCGGCACCCCGTCGAGCGCCAGGTAGAGGTCGGGCGCGCTGCGGCCCGCGGGGGCGGTCCAGCCGGGCGGCGCCGGGGCGGCCGGGCCGGGCTTCCAGTCGCCCGCCGCCTGGAGCAGGCTCGCCTGGCCCCCCGGGGCGACGAGGACCGCCGCCGTGGGCGACGCCTCGCCGAGCCTGAAGGAGCGCAGAGGAGTGAAGTGGATCGGCAGCTCCTCCTGCCCCGTCCCCGAGGCGACGGCGCGGCGGCCGACCGCCATCACGGCGTCGTCCACCGCCACGCCCGGATCGCTGACCTGGAACTGCAGGACGGTCTGGGCCGGCCGGGGGGCGCGCGGGAAGGTCAAGAGGCGCCGCACCAGGGCGCGGAAGGCGCGATCGGTTGTGCGTTCGACCTGAAGGTAGAGCTCGGCGTACTCGCGGGCGAAGGCGCGGAGCAGGAGGAGCACCACGGGGTCGGCCAGCTTCGGGTCGGCCGACAGCCCCTCGATCTCCTCGGAGGCCTGCCGCAGGATGCGGCGCAGGATCGCTTCCTCGCCCGCCTGGCCCTGCTCGAGCCAGCGGAACGGCGGCATCCCCTTCGACTCGGCCACGCCCCTCGACCCCCCGCTCAGAAGGTGTACTGCACGCTGATCGCCTCGCCGGTCGCCAACACGCGGCCGTTGACGGTCAGGGTGCGGCGGCGGATGAGGGTGCCCTCGGGAAGCGACACCTTGACGTCCACGTCGCCGATGCGCGGCTCGCAGCGGCGCAGCGCCTTCTCGATGGCGGTCTGCAGCCGCGTGGCGTCCCCCTCGGCGGCGAAGCGGTAGTGCGGCACGTCGCACCCGAACCCGGGATCGGCCGGCAGCCAGCCCGGCCGCTCGTCCCCCTGAAGCGGGTTGCCGAGGACCACGCGGATGAAGAGGCGGATCGAATCGGCCAGATCGCTGGTCGGCACCCGGCCGCCGTCCAGGCGGAAGGGGAGCGCCAGGTAGCGCCCTCCCGACTCGCGTCCCCACGCCATCGCCCGCTCCACCGCCCCCGGCCGATCCCGCTCAGTTGATCTTCACGATCGCGCCCTGGACCGAGGTTATGGCCGAGCCGCTGACGTCGACCTTGGGCGCCTTCACCTCCGCCGTGGCGTCGCCGCTGATGGACACCTTGGCCCCCTTCACGTCGACCCCCTGGGTGCCGGTCACCGCGGCGGTGGTCATCGCCTTGATCTCCACCTTGTCGGAGGCCGACTCGATGGTGATTGCCTTCTGCGCCTTGAGGCTGAAGGCGCCGTCGGCGCTCATGGTGATGTCCTTGCCCGCCTGCACCGTGATGGCGTCCTTGGCCTTGATGTGGACCTTCCCCTCGGTCTGCAGCTCGATCAGCGGGCCGCCGTCCATGGTCAGCGTCAGGCGGTTCTTGGCGTCGGGTGTCGTGATCTCGATGCGCTCCTTGCCGCCCGTGTCGCGCAGGAGGATCAGGTTCCCGGACTTGGTCCGCAGGGCCTTGCCGTCGTTCTTCGCCAGGTCGTCGGTGAGGGCGTCGACGGCCTTGCTCCCCTTGCCGTTGAACAGGCTGCCGACGACCACCGGCTGGTCGGGGCGGCCCTCGATGTAGCTCACCAGGACCTCGTCCCCCGGCTCCGGGAGGGCGAAGAAGCCGCCCTGCGCCCCGGCGTGCGGCGAGGCCACGCGCACCCAGGTGGTGACCGCCTTGCCATCCTTGGACTGGCCCTCGTCGGTCGTCCCGTCCACGGGGTGGCAGTACTGGACCTTGATCTGCCCGGGGTGCTCCTTGTCGTAGTTCTCCTTCACCACGGCGTGGTGCACGGCGGGCCCGGGGGGCCGGCCGCGATCCCATTGCGGGCGCGCCGACTTGAAGGGGATGGCGGTGAACGAGGCGGTGTAGCCGCCGTGCGCCGTGAGGCGGTGGTCGACCCGGGTGACGAGGTAATCGCCGTCCTCCTTGCCTCCGGCGCCGGCGATGGTCACGGTCCCGCCCGGCCGCAGCCCGGCCCACTCGCATTCGCCGCTGGCCTCGACCAGGCTGGCCAGCCAGGCCAGGCCGAGCGACTGCGCGTTCTTGGTGGCGTCTCCTTCGGCCCGGATCTCCTGGGGCGAGAAGGCGTGCGACTCGCCGGCGAACAGGCTGCTCGACCGCCCGCTGGCGAGATCGACGTAGGGGTGCAGCCCGCCCGGCTTGCTCGCGTCCTTGTGGGTCTTCTTCGCCTCCTGGCCCGAGCCGATCATGTAGGTCTTGTACTGGAACTTGTCCGGGGCGCAGCGCGCCTGGACGGTGAACGACCCCATCTTGCCGGGGCCCCCCTTGTCCAGGTTCAGGTTCGCGGCGGGGCCCTTCGGCGCGCCGGTCATGAGCAGCGACGCGCCGTCGTAGTAGACCCAGACCTGCTCGCGCTGGGCCAGGCGGCAGAGGAGGTTGAAGTCCGACTCCTGGTACTGCGCCTCGAACGGGAAGGTCGCCCCGCCCGGGATGCCGCCGATGTCGCGCGGCAGCAGCGAGGCATCGGCCCCGTCGAGGACCTCCTGGGAGATCTCCTTGAGCGACTTCTTCTCCCAGATGCGGTTGCGCGGGCCGCTCTCGAGCAGGACGGTGGGGCTCGTGGCCTCGACCAGGACGCGGAAGCCGCCCTCGAAGGAGCGCGCGCCGCGCACGCTGGTGGTGACCCCCTTGAACTGGAGCGCGTCGGAGCGCCCGGCCGCGGTCGGCTTGATTGCGAGCTCGAACGGCTTGCCGAGGGCGTCGAAGACCTGGTCGAGCTTGCCGGCGGCGCCGGCCGCCTTGGCGGCGACGTCCGAGCTGCTCAACGCGATGCGGCAGCGGTGGTGGTTGAAGACCGGCTGCACCAGCTCGACGGCGTCCACGGTCACCTCCGCCGGGAGCGCCTTGCCGTCGAGCTTGACCTCAACCGAAGCCTGCGCCATGCCGTTGCACCTTTGGGGCGGACTTCACCGCGGGCGGACGCGCCCCCTCTTCGCCGGAGTGTTGCCGGCCGGGAGGGGGCGCCGCGCCCCGATCACAGCGGAACCCGGGCTACTTGCGCCAGGCCTCGACCTTGGCGCCGTCGAAATCGATCACCCGGGCGCTGACCTCGACCATCTCGAGGACAGGCTGCTCGCGCGAGTGCTGCACGTGCGGCAGCACCTCCTGGTAGGAGCGCACGAAGCCGTCCTCCCAGGAAATGGTCTTGACGACCTTGTCTTCCTTCTCGGGATCGAGGAACTCGACGGATCCCTTGCGGTACTGCTCGCCGTACGGCGTCGTCGCCCAGTTCCACAGGTCGGTGCTCTTGTCCGACTCGCGGCTGATGCGGATGACGTGCAGGCGCGGCCTGGCGTCCTGCGGGTGGCCGTCGTTGGCGCCGGCGACCTCGAGCCCCATGGTCACCGACTTCACCAGGGGGACGACCTGGCCGTTGATCTTCACTCGGAATTGATTCGCCATGACGATCGTTCCTCCTCAGCGCTTCTTTGGCCAGGGCCTCAGTCGTGCTCTTCCCACTTGTAGTTGATCTCCTTGCCGGCGACCTTGATCTTCTTCGGCTGGATGACGAAGACCTCCTCGACATGGTTCTGCTGGTGGTCGTACTCGATGCTGTAGTGGCTGACGTAACCCTCCTCCCACTCCAGCTTCTTCATCTCCTTGCCGTCGGGATGGAAGAACTGCACCTCGCCCTTCTTGCGGTTCGATTTGGCGGCATCCTTGGCCCAGTTGGCGATGTCCTTGGTGCCGTCGGCGATGCGGCGGATGACGACGCCGTCGCACCACCGCTGCCGGTCGGGCTTGCCGTCCGCGTCCGCGTTGTTGCGGACGGCGTACGACACCTCGACGACGTCCTTGACCTCGTTGCCCGCGATCTTGAGAGTCGGTTGACGTGCCATCGACTGACCTCCCGGGAGTCCCGCGGACCTAGGCGCCGGCCTCGGCCACGGAGATGTCCTTGCCCTTGTTCGCCTGGTCCAGAACCTTGAGATTGAAGTAACGCGCCGAGTTCAGGAACTTGATCGACAGCTTGACGTCCACCTCGTGCTTCTGGCGCTGGGCGTCCGACGCGGTCACCTCCACGTCGAAGCCGGTGATCGCCTTCTTGCCGTGGCGGTCGGAGATCTCGTCCAGGAAGTTGAAGATGTCGCCCCGGATCGTGTAGAGCAGGTCGTTGCTGATGTTGAGGAACGCCTGCTTGTTGAGGTACTGGAAGATGTTCTTGACGATCCAGTCCTCGGTGCGGATGCGCGAGTAGGAGTCCCACGGCTCCTTGTTGCACAGGTTGGCGTCGCCCATGACGCGCGGGTAGCCGTCCCAGTCGACGACCGCGTTGACCCCGAACTCGTTCATCATCTTGGTCGCCTGGGGCCGGTCCACCCGGAAGCGCACCGCCTGCGGGCCGGTCAGGCGGCCGTAGTCGTACCCGGCCGAGCACTGCTGGATGCCGACGTGCTCGTCGTTGTAGAAGATCCGCCCCGCCAGGATCGCGGACGGGGGCAGCCACAGGTCCTCGTCCTCGAACTGGTGCTTCGGCCGCCCCAGGACGTAGTTGCCCGAGATCGACACGTACTTCTTGTACGGGGCGCTGCCGCGGATCCCCTCGAACGCGTCCTGGCCCATGTAGTTGACCAGGTCGTTATACGAGGCGAAGTTCTCGGCGTCGGTGAAGACCTGGACCTTGTTGGCCTCCGCCAGCTCGCCCAGGCGGTCGAGGCTCTGCACGTCGCCCACCCAGCCCGGCAGGACCAGGCTCGAGTAGGTCTTCTTGAGGCTCCAGAAGCGGTACTCCGACTGGATCTTCCCCGCCAGGTTCTCGAACAGGGTGCGATCGTCCGGGTCCATGAGCTGCGACACGTGGGCGTTGAAGAACCAGGCGTCCACCTTCTCGCCCGGCTCGGCCTGGCCGTTCATGAAGAAGCCGTCGGCGGCGCGGTAGGCGGTCTCGATCGGAGCGATCTTCTCGAACGCCGCCTTGAGGTTCGCTTCCATCAGGCTCGACAGCTTCTGCACGCGCTCCTCGAGCAGCTCGATCAGCTCGTCGAGGTCCTGCGTCTGGGTCAGCATCTTCTCCCAGACGCGGGCGCGGTGCCCCAGGATCGCCCGGGCCCCGGCGAACAGCGGGTCCTTCACGAACTTGTCGTACTGCGCCTTCTTGGTCGGGTCGATCATCGTGATGCTGGTCAGGCGCACGTCGTTGACGGTGGCGGCGCCGACCATCTTGCCGAGCCAGGCGACGGACTTCTCGGCGTCGCCCGCGGCGGTGATGGGCGCGAGCTTCGCCGCGGCCTGGGCCGCCGGCAGGACGGTGACGGCGACCTTCGTCCGGGCGGCGGGTTCGGCCTCGGCCGCGGGGCGGATCTCGGGAGAGCCGGTCGCGACGACCTTTTCTTCGGCCATGGCTAGTTCCCCTCCTGCTGGCCCATCGCCTCGAGGGCGACCTTGAGGCCCGCGAGGAGCTTGTCGCGCTCCTCGGGTTTGCCGAGCGCCTTCCGGAGCGTGGCGTTGCCCCGGACTTGCTTGACCAGGTCCTGCAGAATCGCCACCTCGGTCTTCATGTTCCGCAGCGTCGGCGTCATGCGGATGACCGACTCGGGGCTGAAGTCCTTGATGTCGCGGAACTCCAGCTTGGACTCCTCGGTCTCACCCGCTTCGTTGCGGACCGTGACCTCGGCCTCCGGCTTGAAGCGCTCGAAGACCTCCTTGACCGTCTGGCACTGCGTCAGCTCCGGCTCCTGGCCGGCGTTCTCGTTCAGCGGCATGACCAACATCGTCCGGTTGGAGCGGAGCTGCTCGATCGACTTGCTGAGGTCGGTCTCCTTCAGCTCGTTGGCTCCGATGATGCTCTGTTTCCCCATGGGCATCGCCTCGTCCCCTCTCCGCGGCGCTCAGCGCCGGTTTCTCAATTCAACGCGATCCGTAGATCGCCCTCCACCAGCTCCACCCGTGCCGTCTTGCCGGCCGGCTTCTCGTCCTGGATCAGCCTCATCGCCAGGGCGTTGGCGATCTTCTGGTCGATGAGGCGCCTGACCGGCCTCGCCCCCATCGCCGGGTCGTACCCCCGCTCGGCCAGGTGCGCCCGGGCCTCCGGCGACAGCTGCAGCCCCACCTGCCGCTCCTTGAGCAGCTTCTCGAGCGCCTTTACCTGCAGGTCGACGATCTTCGCCACCTGCTCCTGGTTGAGCGGCTCGAAGACCACGAACGAGGTGAAGCGGTTCAGGAACTCGGGCCGGAACTTCCCATCCTGCAGCATCTTCTCGCGCAGCTGGGCCGGATCGATCGCCTCGCCGGCCTCGACCCGCGCTGCGATCCAAGGCCCGGCGAAGTTCGAGGTCAGGATGATCACCGCGTTCGAGAAGTCGACCGTGCGGCTCTGGCCGTCGGTCAGGCGCCCGTCGTCCATC
Source organism: Acidobacteriota bacterium (assembly GCA_003223165.1). Lineage (GTDB taxonomy): Bacteria > Acidobacteriota > Polarisedimenticolia > Gp22-AA2 > Gp22-AA2 > QHXZ01. The sequence goes on along the minus strand of QHXZ01000051.1, from coordinate 6,299 downwards.
ACCTGCAGGAGGATGTCGAAGCAGCGCGGGTTCGCCTTCTCGATCTCGTCGAACAGGATCACCGAGTAGGGCCGCCGACGCACCGCCTCGGTGAGCGCGCCGCCCTCCTCGTAGCCGACGAAGCCCGGAGGGGCGCCGATCAGGCGCTGGATCGAGAAGTCCTGCTGGTACTCGCTCATGTCGATGCGCACCATCGCCTTCTCGTCGTCGAACAGGAACTCGGCCAGCGCCTTGGCCAGCTCGGTCTTGCCGGTGCCGGTGGGCCCCAGGAACAGGAAGGTGCCGACCGGCTGGTTCGGGCGCTTGAGGCCGGCGCGCGCCCGGCGCACCGCCTCGGACACCTCGCGCACGGCAGTCTGCTGCCCGATGATCCGCTGGTGCAGGTGATCCTCGAGGTGGCTCAGCCGCTCGCGCTCGCTCGAAAGCATGCGGTGCACCGGGATGCCGGTGGCGAGCGACACCCGGCGCGCCACCTCGCGCTCGCCCACCTCGCGGCCCAGGCCTTCGCTCGCCGCCTTGAGCGCCGCCGCCTGCTCCGCCCCCTTCGCCGGTTCCTTCCCCGCGGCCGGCGGGGCGACGTCGTAGCCGCGGCTGGCCAGCGCCTTCGCCAGGGCGTCGAGGCTCGTCTGCCGGGCCGCGTCTCCGTCCGCCGCGGGCCCGGCGGCCGCCGGCCCGTCCGGCGGACCGGCCGGCGCCGCGGCCGGCGCGTCGAACGCCAGGCGCATCATCTCGCCCAGGATGCGCACGTCGGCCGCCGCCTCGTCCACCAGGTCCACCGCCTTGTCGGGCAGGAAACGATCGGGCACGTAGCGGCGCGACAGCTTCACCGCCGCGGCCAGCGCCGGGTCGGAGATGGTGACCTTGTGGTGCTTCTCGTACCCCGGCTTGAGGCCGCTCAGGATCGCCAGGCAGGTCGGCTCGTCAGGCTCCTCGACGTCGATGCGCACGAAGCGCCGCGCGAAGGCGGCGTCCTTCTCGATGTGCTTGCGGTATTCGCTGATGGTCGTGGCGCCCACCACCCGGATCTCGCCCCGCGCCAGGGCCGGCTTCAGGATGTTCGCCGCGTCCATGCCGCCGCCCCCGGCGCCGGCGCTCAGGAGGGAGTGGATCTCGTCCACGAACAGGATCGCCGTGTCCGACTGCCCCTCCATCTCGGAGAGCAGCTTCTTGAAGCGCTCCTCGAACTCCCCCTTGAACTTGGCCCCCGCCACCATGGCGGCCAGGTCGAGGCCCAGGATGCGCCGGTCCTTCAGGTGCTCGGGGACCCGCCCCGAGACGATCGCCAGCGCCAGCCCCTCGACCAGGGCGGTCTTGCCGACCCCCGGCTCGCCCACGATGACGGCGTTGTTCTTGCGCCGGCGCGCCAGCACCTCGATGAGACGCGCGACCTCGGCGTCGCGGCCGAGCACCGGGTCGATCTTGCCGGCGCGCGCCTGTGCGGTCAGGTCGGTGCAGTACTGGACCGTTCCCCTCAGCGTCCCCGCGGGCGCACCGGCGTCGCCCGCGGCCGTCGAGCCGGGCTCGCCGGAGGCCAGCGCCTCCGCGCGGTCGAGGCTGCGCACCGCCTCGACCAGGGGCATGCGCTTGACCCCGAGCTGCTTGCGCAAGGGGCCGGGCAGGCCGCCGTCCGACGATAAAAGCGCGATCAGGGCGTGCGCCTCCCCTACCTGCTTCTGCTCCAGCACCTGGCGCTCGACGTCGGCCAGCTGCAGCGCGGCGCGCAGCGTCGCCGAGGATTTCGGCTCGTGCGTAGTGCGTGCCGCCGCGGGGACGTTCTCGATCTCCGCCTCGACGAGCGCGCGTACCTCGTGCACGTTCTGGCCGATCGCCTGCAGGACCTTCGTGGGCAGGCCGTCGTCGGGGACCAGGAGCGCGTGGAAGAGATGCAGCGGCAGGACCTCGGAGTGAACGTGCTCGCGCGCGATCTCCGAAGCCCGGTTCAGCGCCTCGACCAGACCGGACGCGTAGTTCGACTTCGACTCGGCGGGCACAGAATCCTCCGGGAGGCGCCGCGCGTCCCCGATGTCCCCAGTAACTGCCAAGGGTTAAATTTCACTGGGTATACAGCAGAAGCCCGGTCCGCGTCAAGTCAGTCCGGCGGTGGAAATCGTTGCCTCGCGGAGACATCCGTCAGAACCGGTCCTCCGCGCGCTTTCCCGACCTTCGAACCACACCCTGTGTCCCTGATCGTCCCGTCCGGGTTCGGATCGAACAGGGACGGCGACAGCGGCCCGCGCGGGCAGACGTCGTCCTGGGGATGTGTGTCGGCGTGACCGTCGAGCGCCGCGTGATCGACGACGGCCGTGTAGGAGTAGTCCTCGTGACCCGATCCCCTGGCGGGATCGTTCACGCAGGCGGTCGAGAGGGAGACGCTGTAGAGGACGGCGAATTCCTCCTTCGAGGGGATCGTCAGCGGCAGCGCGCCGGGAACGAGCTCGGGCAGGGGATCGGGGCACGCCCCCAGCGAGTGCACGTCGAGCCTCACCAGTTTCGCCAGCATCGTGGAGTCCTGGACCGTTTCAGAGTGCGGGCTCCGATTCTGGATGTGGACTCCCACCATTCTTGTGCTCGTCGGGTGCATCGAGGAGAGCTGCACGTTCGCTGGCGCCACGATCTTCGTGATCGCCAGATCGTGCGGGACGACGGGCGCGACGAGGGTGTCCTCGGCGTCGCTGTTGTCAGCCATGCTCGGGTCGATCTCCGCGGCCGCCACCGATGCGGTGTTGTGAATCGACCCCGCCGTGGCGGGTGCCGTGACCAAGACGATGATGTTCGGCGCCGCGCCGACGGCGAGAGAGGGCCTCGTGCAGGTGACCACACCTGCCGCCTGGTTGCAGGCCCAGCCGTTGGACGCCCCGCAGGCGCCGCTTCCCGACGCGCACTGGAAGGTCGTGCCCGCCGGCAGCGTGTCGGTCACCACCAGCGACGAGGCGGTACCGGGCCCGGCATTGCTCACGCCCAGCGTGTAGGCGAGCGTCGCCCCCGCATCGACGGGGTCCGGGCTGTCGGTCTGGGTGAGGGCGAGGTCGGCCGGCGGAGGCGGCAGCGCGAGCGGCGTCAAGGTCGTGGTCAAGGTGCTCGGGTCCACTTCGAAGAACGCGGCCGAGACCAGCGTCTGCTCGTCCTGGTCCCCATCGGCCGCCGCCAGGGCGGCCGTTGCCGTGGCCCGCACGGTCGGAAGCGTGGCGCTCCAGAAGGCCGGCTCCGGGCTGTAGCAGCCGCCCGGGAACGCCGACAGCCGCACCTCCAGCTCGAACAGGTTGTGCGCGCTGATGAAGTTGGGCGAGGTCGCGTTGTAGTCCACGGCGCCCTCGACGCAGCCCGCGCTGTTGTCGAACGGTTCACCGTTCAGGTACACGACGACCCTGTCGCCGCCGCCGCCCGCGCTCGCCCCGGGGTGAAGTCCGAACCCGGTGTTCGGCCCGCCCTGAACGAAGAACACGTCGAAGAAGCTGCCTGCGCCGATCTGGAACGACACCGGGCCCGCTCGCTCGCCGATCTCCAGCGGGCGAATGCTCCTGGACACGTCGTACATCAAATAGATGGCGTCGCCCTCGACGACGGAATAGACCTTGCTGTCGCCACCCAGGAAGGTGGCCGGGGTCACATCACCCCATTCCCCGGCAGGAGGCTCGAACTGGCCGTCCACGCTGATCTCGACGCTCGTCGGCGAGTTGATGATGGGGCGTGTGTTCGGGTCGCAGGCGTCGCCGAGCCCGTCGCCGTCCGAGTCGGCCTGGGTTGGATTGGGCGCGAAGGGGCAGTTGTCCTGGCCATCCAGGACCCCATCGTTGTCGTCGTCGGGATCGACGCAGTCGGCCAGGCCGTCCCCGTCAAGATCCGGGAACCCCTCGTCGACGCGGCCGTCACCCGTGTCGTCGACACCGTTGCAGGTCTCACGCGGGGGCGGCGGCACTCCGTTCCTGACCTCGAAGATGTAGCGCCCGAGGATCACGCTGTTCCGGCCGTTGTGGATCAGCCCCGTGTCGTTGTTGGAGTCCAGGAAGGCGCCCTTGACAGCCGAGCCGGGCAGCTCGAGCGAAGTGGTGGGTGTGCTGGCGTTCCCGTTCGAGTAGCCGGCGCGAGCGGATTTGCTCAGGAGGCCGGCCCTCGCGTCGCCCGTTTCCCACTGGATCTGGTCGTAGTTGAAGACGATATCGAAGTCACCGACCCCCGTTTCTGAGCGGTCGACGAGGAGCATCTGGAACTTGTTCAGCTTGTCGACGTGCCTTAGGTAATAGCCGACCCCATCCCAGTTGGCGCAGAAGGCAGGGTGCCCCTGGAAGGTCGTCCGGTCGTAGGTGACCGTGCCCGAGCCTGTTCCAGTCGTGTCCGCGTCGGCCCAGAAGGGCGCAATGATCGGCAGCCCCAATCCGACGAGCGGCGTCGAAGTGAACGGGCCCAGCGGCCGCGTGAAGGTCGCGTTGCCGTTGTTGTTGACGTAAACCCCGGAGTAGTTGGCTCCGAAGAAGGTGAGCGTAAAGCCGAGATCGGCGAGGCCGGTCGAGCCGTCGTCGTTCGCGGGCAGGGTATTGGCCGTGCAACCGGGGGCGAAGGTCGACACGGTCGTGACGGCCTGTGCGGTGTTGTTCGAGGAGTCAGGGTCGTTCTCAGCGGCAGCGACCGTGGCGGTGTTGGTGATCGATCCTGCCGCGTTGGGCGTGACGACGATCGTGAGGGGAATCGTGGAACCGCTTCCAAGAGATCCGAGGACGCAGGTGACGGTCCCGCCGTTCTCGGCGCAGCCCGGCGAAGCGGAGACGAAGGCGACCTTGGCGGGCAGCGCGTCGGTGACGATGACGTGGGTGGCCGTCGCCGTGCCGAGGTTGCGCACGACGATGCTGTAGGTGAGGTTGCTGTCCGCGGAGACGGGGTCCGGGCTATCCGTCTTGGTGATCGACAGGTCGGCCTGCAGGGGTACCAGGGTCGTCGGTTCCGTGGCCGAGTTGTTGGCAGCGCTCGGGTCGGCGGCGGTGGAGGTCACGCTGGCCGTGTTGTCGATCGTCCCTCCCACGGTGGGTGCCTTGACCATGACGATGATGTTCGGAGCCGCACCGACGGCGAGGGAGGTCCGCGTGCAGGTCACCACGCCGGCCGCCTGGCCGCAACTCCAGCCGTTTGCCGCCCCGCAGGCACCGCCTCCCGAGGCGCACTGGAAGGTCGTGCCCGCGGGCAGCGTGTCGGTCACCACCACGTAGGAGGCAGGGTCGGGCCCGGCGTTGCTCACGTCAAGGGCGTAGGTGAGCGTGGCGCCCGTGACGACCGGGTCCGGACTGTCGGTCGTGGCGATCGACAGGTCGGCCTGATTGTCGATGACCCCGTCGCAGTCATTGTCCAGGCCGTCCACGAGCTCCAGGGCCCCAGGGTAGACGGTGGCGTTGCCGTCGTCGCAGTCGCCCTGGCACTCACCGAACCCGTCCCCGTCGGCATCCACCACGGGCACCGTGTGCCCGGGCGCGTACCGGCCCGTTTCGAGACCGCCACGCGAATTTCCACCCCACACGACCATGAGGCTCCCCGTCCAGACCGCGGTGTGCGCTTCGCGACCCGCGGGGGCGTTTGTCGTGGAAGTGGGGGACCAGGTGTCGGTGGCGGGATCGTACCGGCCGCCGGTGTTAAGAGGCGCAAAGGTATTAAGAGGCGTAAGAGTTACTGGGTCACTACCACCCCACACGACCATGAGACTTCCCGTCCAGACCGCGGTGTGAAAGATGCGAACCGAGGGAGCGTTCGTGGTGGACGTAGGGGTCCAGGCGTCGGTGGCGGGGTCGTACCGGCCGCCGGTGTTCACAAACGACACGCCGTCTCGACCACCCCACACGACCATGAGACCTCCCGTCCAGACTGCGGTGCACGTATCTGGCGCGGGGCCGTACCCGCCACCGGTATTCGAAGACAATCCGTCGCCACCACCCCACACGACCATGAGACTTCCCGTCCAGACCGCGGTGTGATGGTCGCGAGCCGAGGGAGCGTTCGTCGTGGACGTAGGCGTCCAGGTGTCGGTGGAGGGGTCGTACCGGCCGCCGGTGTTGTCACCACCGCCCCACACGACCATGAGACCTCCCGTCCAGATCGCGGTGTGGCCTGCGCGATCCGTGGGGGCGTTCGTCAAGGACGTGCTGCTCCAGGTGTCGGTGGCGGGATCGTACCGGCTGCCGGTGTTATGAGGCCTAGGGAAAAATAGGTCACTACCACCCCACACGATCATGAGGCTTCCCGTCCAGACCGCGGTGTGCAGGAACCGAGGCGAGGGAGGATTTGGCGAGGATGTAGGGGTCCACGTGTCGGTCGCGGGG
>QHXZ01000050.1:15030-18390 GCA_003223165.1 Acidobacteriota bacterium | reverse complement strand
TCACGAGCGGTCTCCCACCGCCTGGAGACCCTGCCCAATTCTGCGTCGGCCTCTGCCAGGATTCGGAGGTCCAGCAGGGCCTCTGCAACCAGGGCGACCTCATCACCCGGCCGCAGTACTGCAACTTCGTGACGCTCGATCCACCCCACCTCATCACGCAGAGCAATTACACGCAGATCTTCTTCAAGGTGCAGGCCACCGATCCCGACTCGACCGCCTCCAACACCGACATCCTCCTCGTCAGCGCCAGCTTCGTGACCGATCCCAACGCCACCGACAAACAGGAGACCACGCTCGTCCTGTTCGACGACGGCAGCAAGACCGATTTCCCGTACGTCCAGCCGAAGGCACCGGTCGGGCTCGAGGACTGCACGGTCACCTACACGGACCCTTCGAAGACTACGCTCTCGACCTGCGACTGTCAGCAAGGCCGCTACGTGCTCAGGTCGGGTGATGCGGTCAAGGGTGACGGGTCTTTCGAGCGCGGCTTCGCCCTCTTCAACGTGCGCGAGCAGAACGGCAACACCCTCATCGGGGACTGCATCGCCCGGGAGAAGCACCAGGCCCCCTTCTCGAGCACCGTCGCGGGCGTGACCCTCGAGTTCCGCATCGACGCCGTCGACAAGGCGGGTAACGTGGTCACCTGGCCCACCAAGCTGACGGCCACGGTCAACCAAAACACCTTCGTCTGCTCGGGTGACGAGTGCATGTGCTGCATCCTGAAGACCGGCGTGCCGAGATCGTGCCAGGGGATTCCCGGCCTCATCGGCACCCTCACCCCGGAGGGAGTCTGTAACAGCGTCCTCGCCCGTTAGCCCGTCGGCGCCCTCTTTTCGTGACATCCCTCGCACCTCGTCCGGGCAGACCGACGCCCGCCGATTCCAATTGTGCAATTTAGTGTCGCGCGCCGATCAGATCAAGGAAGCGAACCCAGCAGACGGGCCATGCGGACGGCCACTTCGGGGGTGATGGTGCGCGCCTCCAGGGCGAGGGCGGCCGAGCGCAGGGCGAGCAGCCGGTGCAGCCTGCGGAGGTCGGCCGGCAGCGCGCGCAGGGCCTCGCCGTGCAGGCGCAGGGTCGTCAGGTCGCCGCGCGACACCGGCCCGGTGAGAGCCTTGACCGGCCCGAGCCGGGCGACGTTCGAGACCGTGCTCCGCACCAAGGGCATATAGAGACGCGCCGCCTCGCGCCGCGCGATCCCGAGGCCGCGGGCGGAGTCGAGGCCGAAGGAGAGGAGCGCCACCAGGTCGTTGGACAGAAGGCAGGCGATCAGGTGGTAGAGCGCCTTGGCCTGCCGGGGGATGGTGACGGGGAAGCCGCCCAGCTGCGCCACGAGACGTCGCAGGGTGCGCACCGCGCGCGCGTCGCCCTCGATGGCGAACGGTATCCCGTGCAGCGTCTTGAGCCCCTCCTTGGAATCGGCGACGCTGGCCAGGGGATGGAAGGAGGCCACCCGCGCCCCGCGCCGACGCAGGGGCTCGAGGGCGATCGAGGAGAGCGCTCCGCTGGCGTGCGCCACGACCTTGCCCCGCCACGGGTGGCGCTCGGCGGCCAGCTGGCGGGCCAGCGGTGCGATCACTCCGTCCGGGGTGGTGATCAGGATCAGGTCCGCGCCGGCGGCGGCGCGCGCGTTGGAGGTGGTCGGCTCTCCGCCCCCGATGACGGCGACGGCCTGACGGGCCGAGCGCAGGGACCGGCAGGAGACGCCCGCCGGGGCGTAGCCGCGCCGGGCCATCACCCGCCCCAGGGTGCGCCCCAGGCGACCCGCCCCCAGGATCGAGAAGGCCGCGCGGCTCACGACCGGGCCCTCCCCGTCGCCGGCGCCGACCCCGAGCCGCGCCCCAGGGCGTCGAGCAGATCGCGCAGGTCCGTCGGAAAGGGCGCCTCGAAATGGCGCCGCTCGCCCGTCCGAGGGTGATCGAACCCGAGGCTCCGGGCGTGCAGCGCCAGGCCCCCGTAGGCGCGCAGGGCGGCGCGCGCCGACGGGTCCCTCACCTCCGCGACGCGCGCGCCGCCGTAAAGCCGGTCTCCTACGATCGGGTGGCCGATCGACTTCAGGTGCACCCGGATCTGGTGCGTGCGGCCCGTCGCGGGGCGCAGCTCCAGATGGGCCACCGGCCCGAGCGCCGCGAGCAGCTTGTAGCCGGTGCGCGCCGGGCGCCCTCCAGGGCGCACGGCCATCTTCACGCGCGCCGTCGGGTGGCGACCGATGGGGGCGTCCACCACCCCCTGGGGGAGGCGCGGCCGCCCCCATACCAGCGCCTCGTACACTTTTTCGACGGTGCGCGCCTTGAACTGGGCCGCCAGCGCCCGGTGCGTCATGTCGTTCTTCGCCACGACCATGACTCCCGTGGTCTCACGGTCCAATCGGTGCACGATGCCCGGCCTCTCGGTCCCGCCCACTCCCGACAGGTCCCGGCAGTGGTGCAGCAGGACGTTGACCAACGTGCCGGAGCGGGCGCCCGCGCCCGGGTGGACCGCCATGCCGGCCGGCTTGTCGAGGACCACCAGATCCATGTCCTGGTACAGGATCGCGAGCGGGCGCGCCTCCGCCGCCAGGTCCGACGGGCGGGGCGGCGGCAGCTCGACGGTGACCTGCTCCCCGCCGCGTACGCGATACGAGGGGCGCGCCGGTCCTTCCGGGAGCGTCACGCGCCCCTCACGAATCAGGCGCTGCAGCGCGCTGCGGCTCTGATCGGGAAGGAGAGCGACCAGCACCTGGTCGAGCCGCTCGCCCCGCCGCGCGGCGGGCAGATCGAGCCGCACGCTCGCGCCGCCCCGTCGCGCTCCGGTCCCGGGCGCCGGGGAAGTCACCCGCCCTGCCGGGCCGTTTCCGCCGCCGCGCGGCGTGAGAGGATGCGNNGGCGATGATCTGGGAGGTCGACACCCTGCCTCCGAAGAAGACGCCCCGGGCCGCGTCGCCCCGGAAAGTCTCCACGATGGCCCGCAGCACCGCGTAGCACAGGACATAGGTCCAGAAGACCTGCCCGTCGAAGCGCCGCCGTGGCATCAATCGCGCTGTGATCCCGAGGATGAGCAGGTCCGACAGGGCGTGGTAGATCTGCGTCGGGTGCAGCGGGATGCCGAGGGTGACCCCCGTCAGCTCGTAGGCGCGCGGATTGCTGAAGGTGACCGCCCAGGGGAGGCTGCACGCTCTTCCGAAGCAGCACCCCGCCGCGAAGCATCCCAGGCGCCCGATCGCCTGGCCGAGGGCCAGGGGAGGAGCGCAGAGGTCGGCGACCCGCGCCAGGGGCAGCCGGTGGCGCCTCACGTAAACCAGGGCGGCCAGCGTCGCCAGGCCGAAACCGCCGTAGAAGACGCCGGCCGAGCGCAGGCTGCGCACCATCTCCATCGGGTGCT
>QHXZ01000050.1:0-14993 GCA_003223165.1 Acidobacteriota bacterium | reverse complement strand
AAGCTTGGCCCCGACGAAGCCGGCCAGGAGAGTCAGGATTCCGAGGTCCACGATGCGCGCCGGGTCGATCCCCTCCTGCCGCGCGTACTGCACCGCCAGGCGCAGGGCGAGCAGGAAGCCGAGCGCGTAGAAGAGACCGTAGGTCCCGACCGTGAACTGGCCCAGGCGGCCGAGGTGCAGATCGAAGAGGACCGGGTACATGTCTAGGCCTCGGGGGGGAACGGCGCCTGCTCACGGCGCAGCGCCTTCGCCAGAAGATCCACCAGAAGGAGCCCGACGCCGACGCAGATCGAGGAGTCGGCCAGATTGAAGGCGGGCCAGTGGTAGTCACGCACGAAGACGTCCAGGAAATCGACCACGTAACCAAGGCGCACGCGGTCCGCGAGGTTCCCGAGGGCGCCTCCCAGGATCAGGGCCAGGCCGGCGTGGGCGGCCGTGTCGGCGGTCGTGGTGCAGTACTGGAAGGCCAGGATGAGGGCGATCGCCAGGGCGGGCACGATGGTGAAGAGCGTGCTGCGATACGGCCCGGCAATGTCGTGGAAGAACCCGAACAGGGCCCCCCGGTTGGTCACCAGGGTCAGCTGGAACAGGCCCGGCACGACCGGGCGCGAGGAGTAGAGGGCCATCCTGGACGTGATCAGCGCCTTGGTGCCCTGGTCCAGGATAAGGACGAGAAGCGTCAGGAGGCCGTAGGCCAGGCGCAGCACGACCCCGCGGCTCACACCCCGGCTCCGCGGGCGGCTGTGATCGCCTGCACCGCCGCCACGCAGCGCGCGCAGAGCGTCGGGAAGGCGGGATCGCCGCCGACGTCCTGCGTGACATTCCAGCAGCGCTCGCACTTCAGCCCGGGGGCCCGCTCGACCGCGATGCGCAGGCCCGGCAGCCGGTCGCTGGCGTAGGTCGGGGCGCCGACCGGCCCGAGATCGGCACGCGACACGATGAACAGGAAGCGCAGGAACGGGGCGTGTCGCTCGAGCAGGGCGGCATCCTCCGCCCCCGCCTGGAGGGTCACGCGGGCCTCGAGCGAGTTGCCGAGGATCCCCGCGGCGCGCACCATCTCTAGGGCCTTGAGGACCTCCTCACGCACCGACAGCAGCCGCTCCCAGCGGCCCAGCAGCCCCGCCTCCTCCGGCAGATCGGGCGGTGCCGGGAACTCCTGCGCGTGGACCGAGGACTCGATCGGGTCGGAGTCACGCCGGCGGTGGAGCGACTGCCAGACCTCCTCGGCGGTGAAGCAGAGGACCGGCGCCATCAACCGCGTCAGGGCGCCGACCACCGCATGCATCGCCGTCTGGGCGGAGCGGCGCGCGCGGGCGTCCGGCGGGCTGGTGTACAGGCAGTCCTTGAGGATGTCCAGGTAGAGGGCGCTGAGCGTGACCGTGCTGAAGCGATGGATCGCCTGCGTGGCGAGGTGGAACTCGTAGCGCTCGTACGACTCGCGCACCCGCGCCACCAGCTGCCCGAGCTGGTGCAGGAGCCAGCGGTCGATTTCCTCCAGGCGATCGTACGGCAGTGCGTGGCGGGCGGGCTCGAAATCGAACAGGTTGCCGAGGATGAAGCGGCAGGTGTTGCGGATCTTGCGATAGGCGTCGGCATTGCGCGCCAGGATCTCCTGCGACAACCGCATGTCCTCGAGGAAGTCGACGGTCGCCACCCACAAGCGCAGCACGTCCCCCCCGTGCTGCCGAATCACCTCCTGGGGAGCGATCACGTTCCCGAGCGACTTGGACATCTTGCGCCCCGCGCCGTCGAGGGTGAAGCCATGGGTGAGGACCGACCGGTAGGGAGCCGAGGTGCTGGTCGCTCCCTTCCAGGTAGAGATCGCTCGGCCACGGGTAGCCCGCGCGCGATCCCGCCACGGCCAGGTAGGAGACTCCCGACTCGAACCAGACGTCGACGATCTCCTGGCCGGCGCGCAGGTCCTTCCCGCCGCAGCGCGGGCAGACGGTGCCGGCCGCGAGGCGCGCGAATTCGGAGGGCTCGAACCAGGCATCGCTCCCCCGGGAGCGGAACAGCGCGGCGGTCCGGCGGATGAAGGCGGCGTCGACCACCTCGGAACCGCACGCGCCGCACGTGGGGAAGGGCAGGGGGACACCCCAGACGCGCTGGCGCGAGATGCACCAGTCCGGGCGGGTCGCGACCATGCTCCCGATCCGCATCGCGCCGCCCGGCGGAATCCAGCGCGTGGCCTTGATCGCCTCCAGGCTCCTGGCGCGCAGATCGCCGTGGTCCAGGGCGATCCACCACTGCTCCGTGGCCCGGAAGATGATCGGCTGCTTGCACCGCCAGCAGTGCGGGTAGCTGTGGGTGATGGTCGCGGCCTGGTAGAGGAGCCCGCGCGCCCTGAGATCCTCCAGGATCCGCCCGTTGGCGTCGAAGACCTTGAGGCCCGAGAAGGGGCCCATCCCTTGCGCGAAGCGACCGTGCTCGTCGACCGGCGAGAAGATCGGCAGGCCGTACTTGCGCCCGGTGAGGAAGTCGTCGAATCCGTGGCCGGGCGCGGTATGGACCGCCCCCGTCCCGGTGTCGCGCGTGACGTAGCCGCCCAGGACCAGACGCGCCGTGCCCCCGGCGGCGAAGGGGTAGGACGACTCGGCCGTCCCGAGCCCCTCGAGCTCGCGCCCCTTGAGCGTCCCGACGATGCCGCGCGGGATCGTTCCCTTGAGCGCCATCACCGAGGGGACCAGGTCGGCGGCGAGCAGCAGCACCTCGTCGCCCACGTCCACGAGCTGATATTCGAACTCGGGGTTGAAGGCGACCGCCAGGTTGGCCGGCAGCGTCCACGGGGTCGTGGTCCAGATCAGGATCACGGGCGTGCGCCCCTTGAGCCCCGGGAATCGGGCCTCGATCCCCGGCGCATGCCAGGGGAAGCGGACGTAGATCGCCGGCGAGACGTGGTCCTCGTACTCCACTTCGGCCTCGGCCAGCGCGGTGGCATCCTGCGGACACCAGTGCACGGATCGCTTGTCGCGGTAAACGTTGCCGTTCTCGACGAAGCGGCCGATCTGCTCGACGATGGTCGCCTCGTAGGCGGGGTCGAGGGTCAGGTAGGGCGCCTCCCACTCTCCGAAGACGCCGAGCCGGCGGAACTCATCACGCTGGACGGCGATGAACTTCTCGGCGTAGGCCCGGCAGGCGGCGCGCACCTGCAACGAGGTCAGGCCCGACTTCCTCGGGCCGAGGTCCTTGTCGACCTGGTGCTCGATCGGCAGGCCGTGGCAGTCCCAGCCCGGAAGGTACGGGGCGTCGAACCCCATCATCGAGCGTGACTTGACGACGATATCCTTCAGGATCTTGTTGAGCGACTGGCCCAGGTGAATGTGACCGTTGGCGTACGGCGGCCCGTCGTGGAGCAAGAACTTGGGCCGGCCGCTCCTGGCCTTGCGGACGGCGGCGTACACGTCGAGCCTCTCCCAGGCCTCCAGAAGGCGAGGCTCGCGCCGCGGCAGATCGGCCTTCATCGGAAAGTCCGTCTGCGGCAGGTTCAGCGTGTCCTTGATCCTGGGCGCGTCCATGGCTCGGTGGAAGCCTCCATCGCCTTGCAGGCCAATAGGTTGGCACGGCGCGGAACCTGGAAATCTAGCATCCGGTTCGGAACGTTGTCAACGAGCGCTCTCCTGTGCTACGTTCCGCGCGTGACCCGGATCTACCTCGACCACAACGCCACGAGCCCGCTGCGCCCCGCGGCCCGCGAGGCCATGTTGCGGGCGATTCATGGCGCCGCGGGCAATGCTTCGAGCGTGCACGCCTTCGGTCATGCCGCCCGCATGGCGGTCGAAACGGCACGCGATGCCGTGGCCGCGCTGCTCGGCGCCCGCTCCGAGGAAGTGGTGCTGACCGGAGGCGGCACCGAGGCCAACAACCTGGCGCTGTTCGGCGCCGTCCGGGGCGCGCCGGCGGGAGGGGGGCGCCTGGTGACCTCCGCATTCGAGCACCCCTCGGTCCTCGCCGTGATGGAGGACCTCGAGGCCCGGGGGTTCGAGGTGATCCGCGTTCCACCCGATCGTTCCGGGGTGGTCGCCGCCGATCGCCTGCTCGCCGCCGCCGTTCCCGGGACCGTCCTGGTCTCCCTGATGCTGGCCAACAACGAGGTGGGGACGCTGCAGCCCGTGGCGCCCCTCGCGGCCGAGCTGCGGCGGCGCGGGGTGCTCCTGCACTGTGACGCCGCCCAGGCCGCAGGCAAGGTCGCGATCGATGTCCGGGCGCTGGGGGTCGACCTGCTGTCGCTGGCGGCGCACAAGTTCGGCGGCCCGCAGGGCGCCGGGGCGCTGTATGTCCGCGCGGGGCTGCCCCTGGCGCCCCACCTGAGGGGCGGCGGGCAGGAGCTGAACCGCCGCCCCGGCACGGAGAACATCGCCGCCCTGGCAGGCCTGGGCGCCGCCGCGCAGGAGGCCGCCGGCGATCTCCAGGAAGAGGCTCGCGGGATGGCGGAGCTCCGCGTCCGGTTGGAGGAGCGGGTGGCCGCCCTCGGACTGGGGTCGCGCGTGAATGCAGCTGGCTCCCCCCGTCTCCCCAACACGACCAGCCTGGCCTTCCAGGGCCTCAGCGCCGAGTCGCTGGTGATCGCCCTCGATCTGGAGGGGGTCGCCGTCTCCGCAGGGTCGGCCTGCTCCGCGGGGACCCTGCGGCGCTCGCACGTCCTGGAGGCGATGGGCCTCGAGGAGGAGGCCGGCTCCTCCATCCGGGTCAGCCTCGGTCCGCGCACGACCCAACAGGAGGTCGATGCGTTCGTGGAAATCCTCGCGAAAGTGGTGGCGGGGGTGCGCGGGGCGGCGGCCCTGCCGCTCCCGGCACGGCGATGATCGTCTCCTGCGGGGGTTGCGGCAAACGCTACAAGTTCGACGAGGCCAAGCTTTCCGGCAAGCCCTCCACCACCCTGGCCTGCCCCAGCTGCAAGTCTCCGATCACCATCCAGGCGTCGGACGTGGGGGAACGGACGACCCGTCTGGATGCCGATGCCGACCTTCTGGCGCAGAGCTCGCCGGTGCGCGGCGGAGACCTCGCGCTTCCGCTGCGCCGGCGGCTGTCGCTCGCCGTCCTGGAGGGGAAGGACAGCGGCCGCATCTTCCCGATCCCCCGCCCCAGGATGGTGCTCGGTCGCGGGGAAGCCGACATCGTGCTCGACGACTCGGAGGTCAGCCGCCAGCACGCCTGCGTCGAGGTGCATGGGACACGCGTGGTCCTCAAGGACCTCGGCAGCACCAACGGGACGTTCGTCAATGAGGTGAAGACGGCCCAGAGCGAGATCGACAACCGGTCCGAGTTCCGGGTTGGCGGCACGCGGCTGATGCTCATCATCACCGAGACGGAGTCCGACCTGGAGCCGCTGGGATGAGCCGCCTGGCGGTGGCGATGAGCGGCGGCGTCGATTCGTCGGTGGCGGCGTTGCTGCTGCACCGGGCCGGGGAGACGGTGGTGGGGCTGTCGATGCAGCTCTACGATCGCACCCGGGACGGACGGCCGATCCACGGCCGCTGTTGCTCGCCCCGTGACCTCTTCGACGCGCGCGCCGCGGCGGACCGGCTCGGGATACCGTTCTACGTCCTCAACCTGGAGGAAGAGTTCCGGCGGGACGTGATCGACGACTTCCTGTCGGAATACCGCTCGGGCCGCACCCCCGTCCCCTGCGTGCACTGCAACAGCGGCCCGAAATTCCGCCACCTGCTGCGGCGCGCCATCGCCCTGGGCTCGGCGCGCATTGCCACCGGCCATTACGCCCGCACCATGCCCGACCCGGCGACCGGCCGGAGCATGCTGTTGAGGGCGAGCGACGCCTCCAAGGACCAGTCGTACTTCCTGTTCGATCTCACGCAGGAGCAGCTGGCGCGCGCCGTCTTCCCGCTGGGAGAGCTGCGCAAGGAAGAGGTCCGGTCCCTGGCGCGCGAGCACGGGCTCCCGAACGCCGACAAGGCGGAGAGCCAGGACATCTGCTTCGTGCCGGAGGGGCGCTACAGCGACTTCGTGCGACGTGAGTCGGGCAGCACAGGCGAGCCGGGTGAAATCGTCGACCGGGCGGGGAAGGTCCTGGGACGGCACGCCGGCCTGGCGGGTTTTACCGTCGGCCAGCGTCGAGGGCTGGGCCTGGCGTCCGACAGGGCCCTCTACGTGGTCGCACTCGAAGCCGCCGCCAACCGGGTCGTGGTGGGGGGGGAGGAGGAGCAATACCGGTCGGGCCTGGTCGCCGAGCGCGCGAACTGGGTCTCGATCGCCTGCCCGTCCGGGCCGATCGAGGCGGTGGCGCGCATCCGCTCGTCCCATGCGGGCGCCGCGGCGCTGGTCGAGCCGCTCCCGGCCGGCCGCTTCCGCGTCCGGTTCCGTGAGCCGCAGCGCGCCGTGACTCCGGGGCAGGCGGTGGTCCTGTATGCCGGCGAGCAATTGCTCGGCGGAGGCTTCATCGCCGAGGCGCAGTAGAGCGGCGTGATTGACACTCCGCACGGCGGGATGCTACATTCCAACACGCCAGGGGCGGGCATAGCTCAGCTGGTAGAGTACGAGCTTCCCAAGCTCGGTGTCGCGGGTTCGAACCCCGTTGCCCGCTCCATTTTCTTGCCCGGCCTTCAGGACGCAGGTTCCGCGCGGAGGCGATGCCATGCTGTTCCGCAAGCGCACCCAGAACCCCGAGGGACCGCCCGCGTCCGTTCCCCTCCCGGATGAGGATGCCGTCGTCCTCCCTCCCGGCAGCGGGCGCACGGTCATCGGCACCCACACGCGCATTCGAGGCACGCTGACGGGTGAAGGGTCGATCGTGGTGCGCGGGGCGGTGGAGGGCGGCATCGCCATCGGCGGCGGCCTCACGGTGACCGCGTCGGGAACGGTGCAGGCCGAAGTCGAAGCGGAAAGCGTGGCGCTCGCGGGGGAGGCACGCGGTTCCCTGCGGGCCACCTCTCGCGTCATCCTCTCGCCCTCCGGTCTCTTCGAGGGGGAGATGGCGACGCCGATCCTCGAGGTTCATCCCGGCTCGGTGCTGAAGGGGCGAACGCGGGTCGCGGGCGTGCCCGCCGTCCGGGGTCGCGGTCTCTCGCACTAGGAGCCTGTCCGAGTAATGGCACGGGCCGCGTTCGGGACGCCGTGGGGCCGGATGCGAGGCGCCGCGACGCAGTCGATGTGATCCCATCGCCGAGGAGCGGGAACGATGCAGACGGCCCCACGCCGCCCGAACCCTTCGGGCGCATGGGGGTTGCGGCCCCATGCTTCGTTGCTCGTCGTCAACGATGCTTCCCACATCGTTTCCTCCTCGCGCCTCGCCTGGGACTCGCAAGCCCCATGCGCGCGGCCCATGCGATTACTCGGACAGGCTCCTAGGAGCCCGTCGTCCTGCCGACGTGAGCCGCCGCCGTAGTCGGTGTCTTGACGGAAATTGACTGTCGCGCTGACGATTTACGTCACCAAACTGACGTGCCCTCCGCTCCGCCGCCCCCTTTTCCCTTGAAGTTCCGCGATCCGGCGAGATTCCCCGGTGTCGTCCCGCTGGCACATCCCTTGCTGCCTCCCTCACGGTTCCCTGACGGAGGAGAGTCATCGTGAAGGAAAAGATCCTGGTGGTGGACGACGACGAGGGAGTGCGCCAGGTCCTGGGGCAGTCGCTCCAGGAATCGGGCTACGGCGTGACCGGGGTCGACTCCGGAGAGCGCGCCGTGGCGGCGGTCCGTGAAGGCGCCTTCGGATTGATCATCCTGGACATGGTCCTGCCGCGGGTCGACGGCCTCGAGGTGCTCAAGGAGATCACCGCGCTGCGGCCGGAGATCCCGATCATCATGATCACCGGCTACGCCTCCGTCGAGACGGCCATCAAGGCGATGAAGATGGGGGCGGTCGATTACGTGGTGAAGCCCTTCCGCATGGAGGAGGTCGAGCTGGTGGTCGCGAAGGCCCTCGAGCGCAGCCACCTGCGGCGGGAGAACACCTACCTGCGGCGCCAGCTCGAGAGCACCTACGGGGTGCACAACATCATCGGGCAGAGCGTGGAGATGCGGCGCATCTTCGGGCTCATCGAGCAGGTGGCCTCCGCCCGCAGCACCGTCCTGATCACGGGGGCGAGCGGGACCGGCAAGGAGCTGATCGCGAAGGCGCTGCACTTCAACGGCGAGCGTCGCAACCAGCCGTTCGTTTCGGTCAACTGCGGCGGCATCCCCGACACGCTGCTCGAGGACGAGCTGTTCGGCCACGTCAAGGGGGCCTTCACCGACGCGGTCGCCGACCGGCCCGGGCGCTTCGAGGCCGCCGACTCTGGAACGCTCTTCCTGGACGAGATCGGCAACATGAGCATGAGCCTGCAGATCAAGCTGCTGCGCGTCCTGCAGGAGCGCGAGTTCCTCTCGCTCGGGGGCACCAAGAAGATCTCCGTGGACGTGCGCATCATCGCGGCCACGAACATGGACCTCAAGAAGATGATGGAGGAGGGGCGGTTCCGCGAGGACCTCTACTACCGTCTGAACGTCATCCACATCAACATTCCCTCCCTGCGCGAGCGGCGCGAGGACATCCCGCTGCTCATCCATCACTTCCTGAACAAGTACTGCCGCGAGATGAACGTGCCGCTCAAGCGCTTCATCCCCGACGCGCTGAAGACGCTGATGGAGTTCTCCTGGCCCGGCAACGTGCGGCAGCTCGAGAACGTCATCGAGCGGGCGGTGGCGCTCTCCTTCGGGAAGGAAGACCTGGGACGGGAGGACCTGCCCCGCGAGGTCCTGGAGGAAGGCGCCATCGAGATGCCGATGCTGCAGGTGGGCGGCGACGGGTTCTCCCTCGACGAGGTGCTGGCCACCTACGAGCAGAAAATGCTCTACCAGGCCCTGGAGCATTCACGCTGGGTGAAGACGCGCGCCGCGGAGCTGCTCAAGATCAAGCGCACCACGTTGATCGAGAAGATGAAACGGCTGGGCATCCCTCTGAAGGGCCACGGCGAGCGGGAGCCGGGGGGCCCCCCGGTCGAGGGGGCCGGCGTGGGCGCCGTGCCGGTCGAGGAGTCGCGCGAAGACGCCCATTAGGATCGTTGAAGGGACGCACCCGAGTATGGTATCGTCCGTCCGCAAACCGCGGTCCACCGCGGGGATCCAGGAAAGAGCCCTCCTTGCCACGGCCCCACGCGGGGGCGGTCCCGGAGCGAAACGACCGATGTCCCGGGTCCTGATGATCGACGACGCCCGACTCTTCCAGATGCTGGAGTGGTCCCTCCTCCGGCGCGCCGGATGCGACATCGTGCGGGTGGGAAGCGGCCGCGAGATGATCGAGCGGGCACGCCGGGACGCTCCCGATCTGATTGTGCTGGATGCGGAGCGGCCCGCGGCGGACGGAACGGACTGCCTGCGGAGCCTCAAGTCCGATCCCGCGCTGCATTCCATCCCGGTCCTCGTAGTCACCTCGCCCGAGGGAGTCGTCGGCTGCTCCGATGCCGGAGCGGACGCGACGCTGTCCCGCCCGGTCGCGCCGGGAGCCCTCGACCTCGCTTTCAGCTTCCTGCCCCGCGTATCCCGGCGGCTCGGGCGGCGACGCTCCACGCGGCTCCCGGTGCAGATCGCCTCTCCCGAAGGGTCGCTGCGGGGGCGGATCAAGGACATCAGCCGCCGGGGAGCCTTCCTCGCGCTGCCGCAGCCGCTGCCGCTGCGCGCCCGCATCAGCCTGTCGCTCAGCCTGCCGCTTCCTTCCGGGCGGCGGAGCGTGCGCGCGCAGGGGGAGGTCGTGCGCCAAGTCCCGCAGGACCCCGAGTCTCACCTCATCCCCGGGGTCGGGGTGCGTTTCGTCGAAATCGATCCCAGGAGCGAAGGGTGGATCGACCACTATGTCGAGGAGGGGGTCGTCGACGAAGGCGGCCCCTGGGAGGATCCCGGCGAGCGCCATGGCGCCTGAGCGGCCGCGGCGCGGGGGAGCCATGAGCCGGAAGGTGATGGTGGTGGACGACGACGCCGACATCGTCGAGATGACCCGCCTCGTCCTGGAGGGAGGCGGCTACCAGGTCATCCCGGCGCGATCGGGCGCCGACGCGCTGCACATCCTCGACCAGGCCCAGCCCGATCTCATCCTGCTGGACGTCAACATGCCCGACATGGACGGCTGGCAGGTGCTGCGCGCCCTCAAGGTCGACGATCGGACCCACGACATCCCGGTGGCGATGTTCTCCATCAAGATGGAGGTGCGCGACCGCCTGCACGGCATGCAGGAAGGCGCCTACGACTACATCACCAAGCCCTTTTCGCACGACGAGCTCCTCGGACGCGTGCGCAGGATCTTCGCGGCCCTCGGAGAGGAGAAGGAGGCGCCACGATGAAGCCGCTCGTGGAGGCGGGCCGGACGCTGCCACCGTCCACGGACGAGGCGCGCCGGATGCGGACCGGCTTCCTGCGCCTCAAGAGCGCCCTCTACGACCGGGTCACCGGGCTCTATTCCTACCAGCTGCACGTCGACCAGCTGCGGATGCGGATGGAGGGCCGGCGGCTGGGCGTCTTCGCGCTCGATTTCCCGACGCTCGGGGCCCTCGAGTCGACTCACGGCTGGGAGGCCAGCGATCGGTTCCTGTGCGGAGTCGGGTCGTTGCTGGGGGCCCTGAAAGGGCGCGATCTGCCGGCCAGCACCATCGTCGCCCTGGACGGCGTGCACGGCGCCAGCTTCCTGCTTTTCCAGCAGGAGGGTCGCCGGGACAAGGAGGTGAGCGTTCCGGAGCTGGCCGAGGTCGCCGCCGCACTGTCGCGGCATCTCCAGGGCCGTCTGCGCAGCGCCGAATGGGCGGCCCCGCCCATGCCCCGCCTTGACTTCTCGCTGGGCTACGCCCTCGTCAGCGCCAACCCGGCCGCGCGCTTCGAGAGGCTCCTGCAGCAGGGGATCCGCGACGCCCGCACCATGACCGTGCGCGAGGGGGATCGCCTGCAAGCGGAGCGCGCCGCCGCCCTGCGCTTCATCCTGCAGGAGGGGCGGCTGACCACGTACTACCAGCCGATCGTGGACATGGATCGCGGCTCGATCATGGGCTACGAGGCCCTCACCCGCGGCCCTATGGACACGGCCTTCGAGGTTCCCGAGGCGCTCTTCGCCTGCTCCGACAGCCTCCACCTGTCTTCCGAACTCGACGACCTGTGCCGCCGCCAGGCGCTGCTGAACGCGCGCGGGTTCGCGCCCGACAAAAAGCTGTTCCTGAACTCGCTTCCGGAGGCGCTGGGGACCGCGGGGTTCCTGGACCGGGGACTCGGTCGCATCCTGGAAGAATGCTCGCTGGTGCCGAGCCAGCTGGTGCTCGAGATCACGGAGCGCACCGCCATCGAGGATTTCGACGCCTTCGGGCGCGCCCTGGCTCAGCTGCGCCGGCAGGGCTTCCTGATCGCCATCGACGACGTCGGCACGGGCTACTCGTCGCTGCAGACGATCTCCGAGGTCCAGCCCGACTTCCTGAAGGTCGACATCTCCTTGATCAAGAACATCCACCAGAGCCTCATCAAGCAGGAGCTCGTCGCCTCGCTCCTGCAGGTCGCGGCGCGCATCGGCGCCCAGGTCATCGCCGAGGGGATCGAGACCGATCCGGAGCGCGCCACGCTGCGCGCCTGCGGCGTGCGCTACGGCCAAGGCTTCTACTTCGCCCCGCCGGCGCCGCCGTTTCCGGTTCTGGCGCGCGGGTGTGCCGGATCCGCATAGAGCGTCACGCGCGCCGGCACCGCAGGGGGCGCCGGCCGCGTCCGCAGGAGGGTAACGCGCGGCAATGGGAGGGCTGCTCGAAGGTCCGCTTCTGGCCATCGTCGCCGTGTCGCTGCTCGCGGGGACCGTGGCGGTGGCGCTCGCCATCCTGGCGGTGGGCACGCTGCGGCGCGCCATCCGCCGGCTCGCCGCGCAGCTGGTGGAGCTGCGGCGCCACCCGCTGGTCGGCGACGTGCCGTCCGAAAGCGAGCCGGCCCTGCGCTCGCTCGCGGTCGAGATCAACCACCTGCTGGGGGACCTGCGCGCCCGCCACCGCCAGGTCGCCACGCACTCATCGGGGCTCGAAGCGCTCGCCGACGGTCCGCCCGACCTGGCGCTCATCGGGACCGACCCCTCCTTCCGGGTGGCCTCCTTCGGCCGCGGGGCGGTGAACCTGACCGGCTGGGAGCCGATGGAGATTCTGGACCGCCACGTGGAGATCCTCTTCGCGCCCGGGGAGTGGGAGAAGGTCCTCCCCAAGCTGGCGCGGCGCTCGCTGATGCGGGCAGGGATCGTGGAACGAGTCACCCTGCAGCGCCGGGACGGCGGCACCTTCCCGGCGCAGCTCTCGGTGGGCACGCCGGCCGGCCTCGAGGAGCGCGACGCGGCCGGCCTCCTGATCGCCGCGCGGGACCTGAGCGAAGAGAGGGCCCTCGAGCACCGGCTGCGGGAGTCGGAGGAGCGCCACCGGCGGCTGGTCGAGGGAATCCAGGACGGCGTTTTCATCGTGCAGGAGGAACGGATCGTCTATGCCAACCCGGCGCTCGGGCGCCTCCTCGGCCGGGAGACGGAGCCGCTCGAGGGCGTCCCGTTCCGGGACCTCGTCGACGCACGGGATCTGCTGCGCGTGGTGGAGGTGTTGCGGCGCGGAGAGCGTGGGGAGGAGGCGTCCGGCGAGATCGCCTGTCTTCTCGCGGTGCGCACCGGGTCGCCGCGCGAGGCGCGCATCGCCTGGGCCACCATCGAGTACCGCGGCCGGCGGGCGGTGATCGGGACCGTCGCCGATGTCACCGCCCGGGCGCTGTTCGAGAGGCGCGTCGCCGCGAGCGAGGCCCGTCTGCAGGCGACGCTCGAGTCGACGAGTGACGGAATCCTCGTCCTGGAGCCGTCGGCGCGGGGAAGCCAGGTGACGCTCGCCAACCGGACCTTCGGCCTGCTCTTCGGCTTCGCCCCGGACACGCTGCTCGGGCAGGGCGAGGTCGAGGTCTTTCGCGCCATGCAGACGCGCTGCGCCGCACCCGACGCCCTGGACGCCTTTCTGGGGCGCGCACGCTCCGGAGATTTGGCGCGCCTGGAAGGCTTGGAGCTGTCGTCACCGCGGCGCGCCATGCTCGAGATCCAGGCGGGCCCGGTGCGGGACGCCTCCGGCGAGACCCTGGGTCTCATCCTCACGGCGCGGGACGTCACGGCGCGCGTGGACGGCGAGCGCGAGCTGCGCGCCAGGATGGACGAGCTGGCCAAGGCCAAGGCCGATCTGGAGATCGCCTACCGCGAGCTGGCGGACGCGCAGAAGGCCCTGGCCCAGCGGAACCAGCAGCTGGAAGCGCTCAACGCCGAGCTCAAGTCGCTGGACGAGATGAAATCCAACCTGCTCGCCAACGTCTCGCACGAGCTGCACACCCCCCTGGTGTCGATCAAGGGCTACACCGAGATGGTCCTCAAGCGCAAGCTCGGCCCCTTGACGCCGGAGCAGGAGCGCGGGCTCGGCGTGGCCCTCAAGAACATCGACCGCCTCATCGAAATGATCGACAACCTGCTCTCGTTCTCCCGCATGGAGAAGGGGGAGACCCAGCTCAACCTGGAGGACGCGCCCGTCTGGCAGCTGATCGACGAGGCGGTGGAGCTGGTGGGGGAGCGCATCAAGCGCAAGAACATCTCCGTCACGACGCAGTACGAGAGCGACGACCTCGTGGTGCGGGCCGATCGCGGCAAGATCGTCCAGGTCCTCAGCAACCTCCTGACCAACGCGGTCAAGTTCAACCGTGACGGGGGGCGGATCACGGTCACGGCGCGCAAGGGGCAACGCGGCTTCGCCGAGATCGATGTGGCCGACACGGGGATCGGCATCCCTCCCGAGGCCCACGAGAAGATCTTTGAGCGCTTCTACCAGGTGGACTCCAGCCCGGGCCGCAAGTACGAGGGGACCGGGATCGGGCTGTCGATCGTGAGGGATATCCTGCGCCTGCATGGTTGCTCGATCCGCGTCGCCAGCGAGCCCGGCCAGGGGTCGGTCTTCACCTTCAGCCTGCCCCTGGCCCGCAGCCACGAGGTCACCACGACGCGCCCTCCCGCGGGCCGCAACCGATCGCGCGAAGGGAACTCCTAGCGGAAGCGGAAGCCGCGTTGCCGCGCCGCTTCGTAGAGCAGGGCGGCGGCCGCGGCGTGCACGTTCAGCGAGCCGACTCCCGGCGCCATCGGGATCCGCACCCGGTGATCGGCCGCCTCGAGGATCGGGGGGGGCAGACCCCCTCCCTCGCTCCCCACCAGGATGGCTGCGGGGCGCCGGAGGTCGATCTCGGTCGGACGCTCCGCGCCGGCCGGGTCCGCGGCCACGAGGGCGACGCCGGCCCGGCGCAGGGCTGCCAAGGCCGAGGGGGCGTCGGCGCACGCCACCGGGAGGGTGAACTGCGCCCCCATCGCCGCGCGCACGGCCCGGCTGCCGAACGGATCGGCGCACCCCGGCAGGGCCAGGAGGGCTTCCGCCCCGAGGGCCCGGGCGGTGCGAAGGATCGACCCCAGGTTGCCCGGATCCTGAACCCCGTGGGCGGCCACCAGCAGGGTCGGCCGCGAGGCCATCAGGCCCGGAAGGTCCCGCTCGGGGCGCCGCACCAGCATCACGATTCCCTGGTCGCCGGACCCCTCCACGATCGACTCCAGGATGCGCCGCGTGGCGCGCGCCAGCGGCACGCCGGCCCCGCGCAGGCGCTCGAGCAGCCCGCGCCCCTCGGCAACTTGCTCGAGGCCCGGGGCCACGAACGCTTCGCGCACTTCGGCTCCGGCGGCCAGGGCCTCCTGCGCCAGATGGATCCCCCACGCCAGATAGGTGCGCGACCGGTCGCGCGCCGCCCGATCGCGCTCCAGGGATCGCGCCAGGCGCACCCGGGCGTTCTGGGGGCTTCCGATGATCGGCTCCGGCCGTCCGAGGGGGGGGCTCATGCGCGATCCGCGAAGCGCCGCGCCCCTCGGGGCCGCGGGCCCGGCGCCTCCCGGGTCCCGAGATGCGGTATAGTCATCACTGCTTCCTCCTCAAACGGGGACCTCGATGGAGCGGATGCGGTCGATCGATCCCGCGCATCCCGACGCAACCTTGATGGCGCGGGCGGCCGAACTCCTGC
>QHXZ01000164.1:1303-5156 GCA_003223165.1 Acidobacteriota bacterium | reverse complement strand
ATCGCGTCGGCGGGATAGCGCGTCTTGGGGATCGCCGGAAGGAAGGTCGCCGAAGGCGCGGGCATGGCACCGATCTTCTTCCTGGCCTCCTCGAGAACCGGAAAGGCCTTCCATATTCTGACCGTTCCGGAGACCCCGCGCCCCTCTCCGAAGGTGTTGATTCCCACCGCCTCCTTCCCGGCGCTGATGAGCGGCCCGCCGCTGTTCCCGTGATCAATCATGACATCACTGATGATCGCGCCCGTCTCGACCTTGCTCACGATCCCCGCCGTGATGATCTTCTGTTGATGCAGCGGACTTCCGATCGCGTAGATGGCGTCCCCCTCACGGACCGTCGCCTGCTCCGGGGCGTCCGCGGCCAGTTTGATCACGGGCAATCCCGGCATCGCCGTGGGATTGATGGCGAGGATGGCGACATCCTCCGTCGCATCCGACACGACCAGGATCGCCGGGAGCCGATGCTCGTCGTCGAAACTGGCCGTGAAGGAGCGACTGCCGGAGATCACGTGCTGGTTCGTGAGCAGGAGACCCCGGCCGTCGACGAGAAATCCCGTCCCCTGCGCGCCTTCGGACTCGATGGTCACCACCGCGTCACGGAGCGTCTGGAAAATCTCCGTCGCATCCGAGCGTGGCCGTTCGGACGCGCCCGCCGGCATCGCTTCGACGATGGCGTTGTCGTTGCTCAGCTCGACGGTCACCGGCCCAGGGGCCTTCACCTCGAACGGAACGTCCCAACGCAGCCGCCGCGAACCGAACTGCACCGGCGCTGACGAGCGGATTCTGTACCGCCCCGGGGCCAGGCCCATTTGGCCCTCGCCGGTGAAGGACGTCGTGATCACCGCGGCCTGTCCCGCGGACTCGACCTCGGGAAGGATCTCGAAGCGTTGCTTCGGGACCGGCTTCACCGAGAGATCCGTGTCGACCACGGCGGCCTTGACCACGACGTTGACCGCGGCGCTTTCCGCCGCGATCGCGAAGGATCCGATTGCGAGAAGACAGCAGAAGGCGAGGGCTCGACGAGGAAGGGCGTGATTCCTCATGACGGGATTCCCCTTGGCCGACCCTGACGAGGTCTGGTTTCCGTGATCGTTGTGAGTAGAGACTAGCCGGGAACCCCACGCGGAGTCAAGAACGCTCCTGGCCCTGCCGGACTGGTGATAAAATCCAAAGCACCCAACGCCGCGAGACAGGGAGCGCACCATGCCGGACTACAAGTACCTGATCGTCGGGGGCGGGATGGCCGCCGAGGCGGCCGTCCACGGTATCCGCGAGGTCGACCGCAACGGCTCCATCGGGCTGATCGGCGCCGAGCGCCATCCGCCCTATGATCGCCCGCCGCTCTCCAAGGGCCTCTGGAAGGGCAAGCCGCTGAAGAGCGTCTGGCGCAAGAGCGAGGGGATGGGCGTGACCTTCCACCTGGGGCGGAGGGCGAAGCAAGTCGACCCTCGGAACCGGCGGGTCACCGATGACGAGGGGACCGTCCATGCCTTCGGCAAGCTGCTCCTGGCGACCGGTTCTTCGCCCCGCCGCCTCCCCTTCGGCGCCGAGCAAATCATTTACTATCGCACCCTCGACGACTACGAGAGGCTGCGGGCCCTGACGGGGCAGGGACGGCGGTTCGCGGTCATCGGCGGCGGGTTCATCGGCTCCGAGGTCGCCGCGGCCCTGGCGATGAACGGCAAGGAGACCGTGCTCGCCTTCCCCGACGAAGGGATCTGCGGCCGCGTGTTCCCGCCCGACATCGCCACCTTCCTGAACGAGTACTACCGCAAGAAGGGGGTCGACGTGCTGGCCGGAGCGCGGGTGACCGGCATGGAGTCACGCCAGGGCCAGCCCATCCTGAAGGTCAGCCAGCCCCCGAACTGGAACGAGCAGGAGGTCGCGGCCGATGGCGTGGTGGCGGGAATCGGCGTCCAGCCGAACGTCGAGCTGGCCCAGGCGGCCGGGCTCGAGGTGGACAACGGCATCCGGGTGGATGCGTCCCTGCGCACCAGCCACCCGGACATCTACGCCGCGGGGGACGTCGCCGGATTCCACAATCCGGCCCTGGACACGTGGCTGCGCGTCGAGCACGAGGACAACGCCAACACCATGGGCGCCATGGCGGGCAGGGCGATGGCGGGGGAGAAGGTCTCCTACGACCACCTTCCGATGTTCTACTCGGACCTCTTCGACCTGGGATACGAAGCGGTCGGAGAGATCGACGCGCGCCTGGAGACGGTGGCCGACTGGAAGGATCCGTTCCGCGAGGGTGTCATCTATTACGTGCGGGCCGGCCGCGTGAGAGGCGTCCTGCTGTGGAACGTCTGGGAGCAGGTCGATGCGGCCCGCAGGCTTATCGCCGAGCCGGGCCCGTTCCGCGCCGCGGATCTCAAGGGCCGGCTGCCGGCCTAGGACCTTTCCAAGGATTGTGCCGGTGGCTTCCCTCACAACATCGTCTGCGCCAAAGTCGGATTGCGACCCTCGCGGCGGCACGGGGCAGGACGTTCTCCCGCTGGACGGGTGTCGCATGGCGAGCAAGGACGAAGAGAAGATCCAGGACGCCGCACGGCTGGCCGCCCTGCGGCGGACCGCCCTGCTGGACACGCCCCCGGAGGAAGCGTTCGATCGGCTGACCCGGCTCGCGACCCAGGTCCTGCGGGTGCCCGTCGCGCTCGTGTCGCTGGTCGACGGGGATCGCCAGTTCTTCAAGAGCGGCGTCGGGCTGCACGAGCCGCTGGCATCGTTGCGACAGACTCCGCTGTCGCACTCGTTCTGCAAACACACGGTCGCCTCGGGCGAGCCCCTCGTCGTCTCGGATGCCAGGGAGGATCGGCTCGTCAAGGACAATCCCGCGGTGTCCGAGCTGGGCGTGATCGCCTACGCGGGCATTCCGTTGACCACGGCGGAGGGATTCACCCTCGGCACCTTCTGCGTCGTGGACGACAGGCCGCGTGCCTGGACGGAGGAGGACATCGAGGTCCTTCGCGGCCTGGCTGCCTCCGTCATGACCGAGATCGGGACGCGCCGCCTGGCCGAGGAGCTGCGGGGTCTCAGCGCGGATCTGCAGCGGCTCGTGGAGGCCCGCACGTCCCAATTGAGCCGCGCCGAGGAGCGCTGGCGGGTCCTCCTGCAGGTGAACAACGCCGTCGTGACCTGCCTCGACAGGGATTCCCTGCTGAGGGCGGCCGCCGCCGCGCTGCGCGACGTGGTTCCGTTCGATCGCGCGGCGCTCGTCCTGCACGACCCGCTCAAGGACGTCTTCAGGGTCCTGGGGGTCGCCGGCCCCGTGACGTTGCATTCCATCATTCCGCTCGGGACGGAGTGGCCGCGACAGGGAAGCCGGTCAGGCTGGATCAGCGACAGCGGGCTCCCCTTGCTGACGGCCGACCTGAGAGAGGACCCGCGCTTCGCCGAGCACGGCCCGCTGATCCGCGAGGGGATCCTCTCCGCCCTTTCGGTGCCCCTCCGGGTGAAGGGCAGGATCCTCGGGACGTTGAACGTCGGAAGCCGGGAGATCGGGCGGTACGGGGAGACGGATTCCGAGCTCCTGCTGGCGATCGCGGACCAGGTCGTCCTGGCCATCCAGAATATGCTCTCGTACGAAGAGATCGCGGGGCTCAAGCACCGGCTCGAGCAGGAGAACCTCTATCTTCAGGAAGAAGTCCGGGCCGAGGCGGCGTTCGCGGACGTCGTCGGCGAGTCCCCGGCCATCCAGAAGGTCCTGGCGAGCGTCCGGAGCGTCGCGGGGACCGAATCGACTGTGCTCGTGACCGGCGAGACGGGCACGGGGAAGGAGCTCGTCGTCCGCGCGATCCACGGCCTGAGCGCTCGCAAGGACAAGATCCTCGTCAAGGTGAACTGCGCGGCCCTT
>QHXZ01000164.1:0-1219 GCA_003223165.1 Acidobacteriota bacterium | reverse complement strand
ACGCTGTTCCTGGACGAGGTCGGCGACCTGCCGCTGGAGCTGCAGGCGAAACTCCTGCGCGTCCTCCAGGACGGCGAGTTCGAGCGCGTCGGCGGGACCCAGACGCTCAAGATGGACGTCCGCATGATCGCCGCCACCAACCGCGACCTGAGCCGCGCGGTGGAGGAGGGACGCTTCCGCGCGGACCTCTTCTACCGCCTCAACGTCTTCCCGATCGCGATCCCGCCGTTGCGCGAGCGGCTGGAGGACGTCCCCCGTTTGACCCGCCACTTCGCCATGATCTACGCCGCGAGGATGGGCAAGAGCATCGGGACGATCCGCGAGCCGGTGATGAGCAAGCTCATGGCGTACGGCTGGCCCGGCAACGTCCGCGAGCTGCAGAACGTCATCGAGCGCGCGGTCATCCTGTCGACGAACGATCGCCTCGAGCTGGACGACTCCCTGGCGGCGCCCGCCGCCGGGGCCCGGACGGCCCCGCCCCGGACTCTCGAGGAGATCGAGCGGGACCACATCCTTTCGGTCCTCAAGAGCGTGGGCTGGCGCGTCAGCGGCGAGAGGGGGGCCGCGCGCATCCTCGGGCTCAAGCGGACCACCCTCGAAGCGCGCATGAGCCGGCTCGGCATCTCGCGGCCCGCCTGATCCCATCGCGTTGGCATTCCGCCAACCGGGTGGCGCGCCCGGCGCCACGCGGTCGGCAGGCTCCCCGCCGTCCCCTCCGACCAACTCCACTCTCCTGAAGCGATTGCAACGGATGCATCGCGCCGGAGTCGCCCTGGCACGCGCGTTGCGATGTCTCCCTCCCTGAAACACGAACGAACGGAGGACGAAGGTGCTTCGCATTCTGCGCGACGACGTGGAGACCGGCCGGGTGGTCCTGATCCTCGAGGGCCACATCGTCGCCGATTGGGCCGAGGTGCTCGAGCTCGAGTGCGAGGACCTGAGGCGAGGCGGCCTCCGTGTCGCGCTCGACCTCTCCGGGGTGGTGTTCATCAGCCTCTCCGGCATCGAGGCGCTCGGCCGCCTTCGCAAGGCCGGAGTCGCCATCAAGGGCTGCTCGCCTTTGATCGCCGACATGCTCGAGCAGGAAGGGATCGAAGTGGAGCGGAACGTCGAGGACCGGAACGACAGGGCGATTCCCTGGAAGCGAGGAGGTGAAACCGACGCCTGAGGTCGGAACGTCGCAGCAGGTTGGCCCCGCACCCTTTCACGACAGGAGGCA
>QHXZ01000049.1 GCA_003223165.1 Acidobacteriota bacterium | reverse complement strand
ACGGCCTGCTGCGGGTCACTCTGGATATCCTCGGCGGCGGGCCGACCTGGTGGGGCGGGCTCATCCTGGCGCTCGGCGCGCTGTCGGCGCTCAAGGGCGTGCTCTACGCCCTGGTCGAGAACGATCTGAAGCGGCTTCTCGCCTACAGCAGCGTGGAGAACGTCGGCATCGTCCTGATGGGAGTGGGGCTCGGTCTGGTCTTCCGCGGCTACGGCCAGCCGTCGCTCGCCGCCCTGGCCCTGGTCGCCGCCCTGTTCCACGCCCTCAACCACGCGACCTTCAAGGGGCTGCTCTTCCTGGGAGCGGGGTCGGTGGTGAGCGCCACGGGCACGCGCGACATGGAGGAGATGGGAGGGCTGATCAAGAAGATGCCTCAGACGGCGGCCCTGTTCCTCCTGGGATCGGCGGCCATCTCCGCCTTGCCCCCGCTCAACGGGTTCGCCAGCGAGTGGATGATCTTCCAATCCTTGATGAGCGGGGCCCTGGTTCCGCAGCCGTACGTCGCGGCGCTGATGGCGCTGGCCGCCGGCGCCCTGGCTCTCACCGGGGGGCTCGCCGCGGCCTGCTTCGTGAAGGCGTTCGGCATCCCGTTCCTGGCGCTGCCGCGCTCGCGCGCCGCGCAGGTCGCGCGCGAAAGCGGCGCGGCGATGCGCCTCGGGATGGCGATCCTCGGCGCGCTCTGCGTTCTGCTGGGCGTGCTCCCGTTCCTGCCCGTGCGCTTCGCCTCGGCGGCCCTCGCCGGTTTGCCGGGGCTCGACGCGACCGAGGCGCGCTTCGCGTTCGGCTGGACCATGGAATCGCCCGGCGGCGCCTCGCGGATCTCACCGCAGGCGCTGGCGATCTGCCTGGTGGCGGCGATCGCCGCCCTGCCGCTGGGCCTGCGGCTGGCCGGCGCGAGCCGGCGTCTCCGATCGGCCGGCACCTGGGGGTGCGGCCGGGTCTCGCG
This sequence comes from Acidobacteriota bacterium, assembly GCA_003223165.1. Lineage (GTDB taxonomy): Bacteria > Acidobacteriota > Polarisedimenticolia > Gp22-AA2 > Gp22-AA2 > QHXZ01. Next base: position 28,649 of record QHXZ01000049.1, on the reverse strand, counting down.
GACCCCGCGCATGGAGTACACCAGCACCGCCTTCGCGGAGCCGCTGCGGCGTGTCTTCGAGGGCCTCTACCGCCCGACGCGGGATCTGACGATCGACTTCCATCCCGAGTCGAAGTACTTCGTGCGCTCGATCGAATACAAGAGCCGCCTCGTGTCGTGGTTCGAGGCGTATCTCTACAGACCGCTCTTCGCCCTCACCCGTCCGCTGGGGGAGAGCGGCCGGTTGATCCAGTCCGGATCGGTGCACCTGTACATCACCTACATCGTGCTGGCGCTCCTGGCCGGCCTGCTCCTGGCGCACTGGCTGTGAGGGCACGACGATGATGACCGCCTTGCTGGTCGAGGCGCTCCAGGCGCTCCTGACGCTGGCGCTGGCCCCCGGCTTGATCGGCCTGGTGCGCTTCCTCAAGGCGCGGCTCCAGGGCCGGCGCGGCGCGCCGCTCTGGCAGCCCTACCGCGATCTGCGCCGGATGCTGCGCCAGGAGGTGGTCCTGTCGACCGACGCCTCGTGGCTGTTCCGCGCCGCGCCCTTCGTGGTCTTCGGCAGCGTCCTCGTGGTATCGCTGCTGGTGCCGCTCATCGCGGCGCCGCTGCCGTTCGACGAGGTCGGGGACCTGGTGGTGGTCGTCTACCTGCTCCTGCTCGGCACCTTCGTCCTGTCGCTCGCCGGCCTCGATCCGGGTTCGGCCTTCGGCGGCATGGGCAGCAGCCGCGAGATGACCATCGCCGCCTTGGCCGAGCCGACCATCGCGCTGGCGATCTTCGGCCTCGGCGTCAGGGCCGGATCGACCAACCTGGGGCGGATCGTGGCGCGCACCCTGGCGAGCCCCGCCGAGACCCTCGGCCCCGGCCACCTGCTCGCTTTCGCGGCGCTGTTCATCGTCATGCTGGCCGAGACCGGGCGCCTCCCGGTCGACAACCCGGCCACGCATCTGGAGCTGACGATGATTCACGAGGCGATGCTCCTCGAGTACTCCGGGCGCTACCTGGCGCTCCTGGAGTGGGCATCGGCGATGAAGTTCCTCATCTTCCAGGCGCTCCTCGCGAACCTGTTCGTCCCCTGGGGCGTGGCCGTGAGCCTGTCGCCGCGCGCCCTCCTGGTCGCCCTCGGCGCGCTGGTCCTCAAGCTGGCCGCGCTGGGGGCCGGCGTCGCGCTGCTCGAGACGCGGCTGGCCAAGCTGCGCCTGTTCCGGGTCCCCGAGCTCCTGAGCGTGTCGTTCCTCCTGGCCCTCTTGGCGATCACCGCCTCGTTCGTGATGAGGTGACACGGTGAGCCCCGCCCTGTTCTCGCAGCTCTGCGCCCTTGGGTCGAGCCTGGTCCTGATCACCGGCATCGCCATCCTGTGGCGGCACAGCCTGGCGGTCTACATCGATTACTTCGCCCGCCAGTCGTTCGTCTTCGTCCTTGTCATCCTGGGGGTGGCGGCGTACGCAGGCGAGGCCGAGCTCTATCTCGTGGCGGCGATGGTGTTCCTCTTCAAGGTGATGCTGATCCCGCGCATCCTGCGGCGCGTGCGGCGGCACGTCGGGGTCGACCTTGAAGTCCGGCCGTACGTCAATGTCCCGGCCAGCGTGGCGCTCGCCGGCCTTCTGACCCTCATCGCCTACGCCGTCACCCGGCCGGTCGTGGAGATCAGCGGACTGCCGACCCGTGCGGGCATCCCCCTGGCGCTGGCGGTGGTCTTCGTGGGCCTCCTGATCGTGGTGAGTCGCAGGAGCGCCCTGGCTCAGATCGTCGGCTTCCTCGTGCTCGAGAACGGCATCGCCCTCCTGGCGATCCTGGCCACCTACGGCGTGCCGCTCATCGTCGAGCTGGGGGCGTTCCTGGACGTGCTGCTGGGATTCCTCGTGATGCAGGTCTTCGTCTACCGCATTCGCGAGACGTTCGACACGATCGACGTCGATCGCCTGAGCGGGTTGAGACATTGAGCGGCGGCGGGGGAGAGCCCCAAGGTCCGGCGAGGAGGGCCGCGTGTTGCTGGTAGCGCTCCTGCTCCTGCCCCTCGCGGCGGCGGTGCCGGCGCTCGTGGCGCCCCGTTACCACCCGTCGATCGCGGCCACGAGCGCCGCCGCCTCGGGGGCCGCCTTCCTCGCCGCGTTGGGGCTGGCGCGCGCCAACCTCCGGGGCGGCGTCCCATCGATCGGGCCGGAGGAGTTCCTGCGCGCCGACGGCCTGTCGGCGGTGCTCGCACTGGTCGTGAGCGGGGTCGCCTGCGTGTCGCTTTGGTTCGGCGCCGGCTACCTGGAGCGGGTCAGGGACCACGGCGGGCTGGATGACGCCCGGCTGCGACGCTTCTACGTCCTCACGAACCTGTTCGTCGCCACCATGCTCCTCGCCGTGACCGCGAACAACGTCGGAGTCATGTGGGTGGCGGTGGAGGGGACCACCATCGCGACCGCCTTCCTCATCGGCCTCGAGCATTCGAAGGCGGCGCTCGAGGCGTCCTGGAAATACATCCTGATCGGCTCCATCGGCATCGCCCTGGCGTTCGTGGGGACCGTTCTGGGCTACTTCGACTTCGTGCAGCGCGTCGGAGAGGCGCCCCACGCGCTCCACTGGACCGTCCTGGCCCGCGCGAGCCCGGGGCTGAACGGCGACGTGCTGCGGCTGGCGTTCGTCTTCATCCTCGTCGGCTACGGCACCAAGGCGGGGCTGGCGCCGATGCACACCTGGCTTCCCGACGCCCACTCGGAGGCCCCCGCGCCGATCTCGGCGATGATGTCCGGCTCGCTCCTGGTCGTGGCGCTCTATGCCGTGGCCCGCTGGAAGGTGGTCGTGGACGCCGGGGTCGGCCCCGGCTACGCCGGGCGGATGTTGATCCTGTTCGGCCTCGCCTCGCTCGTCCTGGCGGCCGTGCTCCTGATCCGGCAGTCCTCCTACAAAAGGATGCTGGCGTACTCGAGCGTGGAGCACATCGGACTGATGTGCCTGGGGCTCGGCCTCGGCCCCTTGGGCACGCTGGCCGCGCTCCTCCACATGATCGGTCACGCCGCCTCGAAGTCGCTCGCCTTCCTGGCCTCGGGGAACCTGCTCGAAGCCTATGGCTCGCCCCGCATCGCCTCGGTCCGCGGCGTGCTGCGCGTCCTGCCCTGGACCGGCGCCCTGTTCCTCGTCGCCGCGCTGGCGCTTCTCGGGCTGCCTCCCTTCGGGCTGTTCGTCTCGGAGGTGATGCTCGTGCGGGCCGGCTTCCTGGCCGGGCGCCCGTGGCTCATGGGCGCGGTGCTGGCGCTCCTGGTGGCGATCTTCCTCTCCTTCCTCGGGCACCTGCACCGGATGCTCTTCGGCATCCCTCCGGCGGACGTCCGCCCCGGCGAGAGGCGGCCGTTCGGGCTCCTGCCTCTCGGCTTCAACGTCGCGGTGCTGCTGGCGCTGGGCTTGGTGGTCCCCGAGCCGCTCCTGCGCCTGCTGCGGCTTGCGGCCGGGGTCCTGCGGCCATGAGCGGCCCCTCAGGAGGAACGTTCGCGGCCGCGGATCTCCGCGAGGACCTTGCCAGGCTCGGTGGGGAGGCGATCGCGGCGCAGGGGAAGATCCTCCGCTGCGCCCTGCCGCGCCAGGCGGTGCGTCCGGCGGCGGTGCATCTGTTGTCGCGTGCCGGGCTCGACCTCGATCTGATGCTGGCCGAGGACCGTCGCGGCGACCGGGGCGCCTTTCAGATCGTCTACCTGTTCGGCGATCGGCGCCGCGACGCCTTCGTCGAGATCACCGTCGCGATCCCGCCGGAGGAACCCTCCTTTCCCTCGATCGCGACGATCTGTTACCCGGCCTCGCGCCACGAGCGCGAGATCCGCGACCTGTTCGGCCTGTTGCCCGAGGGGCACCCCGACCTGCGGCCCCTGGTCCGCCACGGCTTCTGGCCGGAGGACTACCATCCGCTCCGCAAGGATGCGCCGCCGCCGGGCGATTTCGCGGACGACGGGCGCCCCTTCCCCTTCGTCCGCGTCGAAGGGGAGGGAATCTACGAAATCCCTGTCGGCCCGGTGCACGCGGGGGTCATCGAGCCGGGACACTTCCGCTTCAGCGTCGACGGCGAGACCATCCTGAACATGAAGTCGCGTCTCTACTTCACCCACAAGGGGACGGAGAAGCTGTTCGAGGGGCGCCGGCCGGACGAGGGCCTGGAGCTGGCGGAACGGATCTCGGGCGACACGTCCGTGGGGCATGCCCTGGCCTACTGCCAGGCGGTCGAGGCGCTGGCGGGGACCGAGACCCCGGCGCGCGCCGCCTGGTCGCGCGTGGTGCTCCTCGAGATGGAGCGGCTCTACAACCACGTCGCCGACCTGGGCGCCATCGCCAACGACACCGGGTTCGCGCTGGCGCAGGCGCACGCCTTGCGCATCCGCGAGCGCCTGCTGCGGCTCAACAAGGCCCTGACCGGCCACCGGCTGCTGCGCGGCGCGGTCGCCCCCGGCGGCCTGGCGCGCGAGCTGCCCCCGGTCGTACCGCTGCAGCGCGAGCTCGAGGAGGTGCGGGTCGACTTCGAGGAAGTGCTGGCGATCTGCATGGGCAACAGCATGCTGGTCGACCGTCTGCGCGGCGCAGGGCGCCTGACCGAACGCACCGCGCGCGACCACGGTGTCCTCGGCTACGTCGCCCGCGCCTCCGGCATCGACTGCGACGTTCGCCGCGATCACCCGTTCGCCGCCTACGCCGGCTTGCGGTTCAGGGTTCCGGTCCTGAAAGAAGGAGATGTCCAGGCGCGCTTTCAGATTCGGGTCGAGGAGTTCCGGGAATCGATCGGCCTCATCGGCCAGGCGCTCGCGGGAATGCCAGCCGGACCGGCGCGCGCCGCCCTCCCGCCGCTGCCGGCCTGGGGGAGCGCCTTCGGCGTGGTGGAGGGCTGGCGCGGCGCCATCCTGCACTGGATCCGCGCCGATGGAGAGGGCCGGCTGCATCGCGTCAAGGTCAAGGACCCCTCCTTCGCCAACTGGCGGCCTCTCAGCTTCGCGCTGCTCAAGAACATCGTCCCCGACTTCCCGCTCTGCAACAAGAGCTTCAACCTGTCGTATTCGGGCAACGACCTGTAGCCGCGATGACCGGCGCCGTCGTCCTGCTCCCGCTCTACATCGTCCTGTCGTGCATCGGCCCCGGCCTCCTGCTGGCGCGCCGCTCCGGGTGGAGTGGGGCCGGCTGGAGCCCGGCCGAGACGCTCACGGCCTCCGTCGCCCTGTCGCTGGTGGGGCTCTACCTGGCGTCCTTCCTGATCTTCGCCCTCGACCTCGCTCCGGCGGTCCACGTCGTCCTCCTCGCTGTCTGCGCCTTCCTGACCTTCGCCGCCGCGCCCGACCTGCGGCGGCTCCTGGCCTCGACCGAGGCGAGGGGGCTCCTGGCGTGGCTCGGCCTCATCGCCCTCTGGAGCGTGTCGCTTCAGGCCCTGGTCCGCGGCTACTCCGGCGGCGACTGGTACTGGGACTGGCTGGAGCACTTCGAGCGCAGCCGCTTCTTCCTCGGCCCGCCCGTGGACGGCGGGACCTTCCGCGCCTACTCCCTTCCCGCCCGGCCGCCGCTCATGAACCTGCTCGCCGCGCACCTCCTGGCCGTCGCCGGATCTCGCTTCAGGGTCTACCAGGTCGCGGCCTGCCTGCTGGGCATCTTCGCCTTCCTTCCCGTTTCCCTGCTGGCGGGCCGGTTCGCGCCGGGGCGGGAGCGGCCGGCGGCGATCGCGGCGGCCCTGCTGATGCTGAACCCGATGTTCGTGGAGAACGCCACCTACCCCTGGACCAAGCTGCTCTGCGTCTTCTTCATCCTGAGCGGTCTCGCCTTCTACCTCGCGGGCGCCGCGCGGAACGACTTCCCGCGCCTCCTGCTCGCGTTCACCTGCCTGGCGGCGGCCGTCGCGACGCACTACTCGGCCGCCCCGTACGCGCTCTTCCTGGCGGGGCATTACCTCCTGTTCGTGGTGCCCCGGGCGCGCCGCCCGTGGCGGGATGTCGCGGCGATCGCGGCCGCGGCGGGGCTGGTTTTGGGATCGTGGCTCGCCTGGTCGGTTCTCACCTACGGGGCGCGGGAGACCATCGTGGCGACGCCGACCGTGCGCGACGCCGCGGCCTTCTCGGCCGCCGGGAACTTGTCGAAGGTGGGGCGCAACCTCGAGCGTACCCTGGTGCCGCACGCGCTTCGCTTCGAGGCGGGAGCCTCCTGGGGCGGCCTGCGCGACGGCTTCTTCCGCCTGTACCAGTCGAACCTGCCGTTCGCCCTCGGGATCCTCGGCCCCGTCCTGCTGGCATGCGCGCTGCGTCTCAGGCGGCGCTCCGGGGCGTCCGTCGAGCCGGCGGGGGGCCCAAGCTTCTTCGGGCCGCGCTTTTGGATCGGGTTCGTCCTGTTCGACCTCCTGGTCGGGATCGCCGTGCACGGCGGGGAGGCCCCGTCCGGCCTGGCGCAGGTCTCGCTGCAGCCTCTCGTGATGCTCGGCGTCGCCTTCATCGCGGCGCGCTTCGCCGGCCTGCCGCGCGGGGTCCGCCTGCTGGCGGCCGCCGGCCTCCTCTTCGACCTCGTCTTCGGGATCCTGCTGCACTTCCGGCTTCAGAGCCTGCCTTGGGACGACCCCGGGGGCGCCGGCCTCTTCGCGCCGACGCACGCCGACCTGGCGATCGGCTCGTCGCAGGGGAACTGGGCGCTCAAGCAGGAGTACGGCGTCGTTTTCCTGGGAGACGTGCTTCAAGGCTGGCGCTGGGTTCCGGTCCTGCTCGCCGCCGTCTCCCTCGCCGCCGCACTCGCAGTCCTGCTGCGGGCGGCGATCCGCCCGCCTACGAGATGAACAATGGCGCCAGCACCAGCGTGATGGTCGAGAGCAGCTTGATCAGGACGTGCAGCGACGGGCCGGCCGTGTCCTTGAACGGGTCGCCGACCGTGTCGCCCACCACGGCGGCCTTGTGCGGCTCCGACTTCTTGCCGACCACCTGGCCGTCCACCTTGAACAGCCCCGACTCGATGTACTTCTTGGCGTTGTCCCAGGCGCCGCCGCCGTTGTTCATCACCGTCGCCATCAGGATGCCGGTGATCGTCCCCACCATCAGCAGGGCGGCGACCGATTCGGCGCCGATCTGGCCGTGCGTCGAGAGGTGCTTGAAGCCGAAGCCGACCGCGACCGGCGTCAGGACGGCGAGCAGGCCGGGCGCCACCATCCTGCGCAGCGCCCCGACGGTGACGATGTCCACGCAGCGCGCGTAGTCGGGCTTGGAGGTCCCCTTCATGATGCCCGGGTTCTCCTTGAACTGGCGCCGCACCTCGGTGATGACCACCTGCGCCGCCTGCCCCACCGCCTTGATGGCCAGCGAGGAGAAGACGAACACCAGGGTCGCCCCCAGGAGCGCCCCGACGAAGACCGGCACCCGCGTGAGGTCGACGCCCAGCTCCTGGCCGGTGATCTTCACCACCTCGTCCAGGTAGGCGCGGAACAGCAGGAAGGCGGCCAGCGCCGCCGAGCCGATGGCGTACCCCTTGGTCAGCGCCTTGGTGGTGTTGCCGACCGCGTCCAGCCGGTCGGTCTTCTTGCGGATCGCCTCCGGCTGCCGCGACATCTCGATGATGCCGCCGGCGTTGTCGGTGATCGGGCCGAAGGTGTCCATGGCCAGGATGTAGGCGCAGGGCCGTGCCGAACAGGCCGGCGTGGGGCAAGCCGCTCGACAGGCCGAGGAAGTACGAGAGCAGGATCGCCGCCGAGATGGTGAGGGTCGGAAGCGCCGTGCACTCGAGGCCGACGGCGATGCCGGTGATGATGTTGGTCGCCGGCCCGGTCTGCGAGGCCTCGGCGATCTCCCTCACGGGGCGGTACTTGTACTCGGTGTAGTACTGCGTGATCCAGACGAAGATGTAGGCCGTGACGATGCCGATGATCCCGGCCGCAAGGAGGTACCCCTGGTGCACGGTCCCGGTCGATCCCGGCGCCGGCCGCAGGAGGTAGAAGACGCTGACCGCGAAGCCGATCATCGCCAGGATGGTCGTGACCAGGTAGCCGCGGTTCAGGGCGTTCATCGGGTCCTCGTCCTCGCCGCAGCGCACCACGAACACGCCGATCATCGTGGCGATCAGCCCGAAGGCGCGGGCCAGCAGGGGGAAGAGGATGCCGCCCATGCCGAAGATCGGGTAGAGGGCGATCCCGAGGATCATCGCTCCGATGTTCTCGGCCGCGGTCGACTCGAACAGGTCGGCGCCGCGACCCGCGCAGTCGCCCACGTTGTCGCCCACCAGGTCGGCGATGACGGCCGGGTTGCGCGGGTCGTCCTCGGGGATGCCGGCCTCCACCTTGCCGACCAGGTCGGCGCCGACGTCGGCCGCCTTGGTGTAGATGCCGCCCCCGAGCTGGGCGAAGAGGGCCACGAAGGAGGCCCCGAAGGCGAAGCCGACGATCTGCAGCGGCACGTGCTGGTAGTCGTGCAGGCCGTCGAAGGCCATGAACAGGCCGCCGACCCCGAGTAGGCTCATGGCCACCACGGTCAGCCCGCTCACCGCCCCGCCGCGCAGGGCGATCTGCAGCGCCCGGTTGAGACTGGTCCTGGCCGCCGAGGCGGTGCGGATGTTGGCGCGGATCGAGACGAACATGCCGATGTAGCCGGCGAGCGCCGAGCAGAGGGCCCCGACCAGGAACGACAGGGTCACCTTCCAGGCGGTGCCCTGGCCCATCTCGGCGATGTTCTTGACCTCGCGGTTGTAGAAGTAGAAGCCGAAGATCAGCACCGCCGCCACCGCCGCCAGCATCGCGATCGTCCGGTACTGGCGCCTGAGGAACGCCTCGGCCCCCTCCCTGATGGCGTCGGAGATGGCGCGCATCTCCGCCGTGCCGGTGTCGGCCGCCAGCACCTGCCTGGCCAGGAACCCCGCGACGAGCAGGGAGAAGACGCTGATGGCGATGACGAGCGGCAGAACTATTTCGATGCCCATGCGGGCCCCCCTCCTTCAAGGTGATGATGATGCCGGTTGAGCGGCCGCGTATTCTACAGCGGGTGGGTCGATCCCTCGAAGCCAAACTTGAGCCATACGGGCGTGGTTGCTCGCTTTTCGGGCAGGGCCTATCATGCCCAGACCATCCCCCTGGGGGCATCCTGATGGCTCAATGGTCCGTCCGGCACGGGGTCCGCGCGGGGCGAGGGCGGCGCGCGCCGGTGCTCGCGGCCGCCGCCCTGGCGCTCTTCGCGGTCCTGCGACCCGAGGCGGCAAGCGCCCAGGAGCCGGCGCCGCTCGGTCTCGAGGAGGCGGAGCGCCGGGCGCTGCAGGCGAGCCCGGCCGTGCGGGCGGCGGAGGCCCGGATCCGCGCCGAGGAGGGGCGCCTCCGCCAGGCCCGCCTCTACCCCAACCCCGATCTGACGCTCGACACCCTGCGCTTCACGCACGGCTTCGGCCCCAAGGAGACCTCTCTCTCCCTGCGCCAGCCGATCCCGTACCACGGCAAGCGCGCCCTGGAGCGCCGCGAGGCGGAGGCGCTGATCGAGGCGGCCCGTCGCGATGGCGAGCGCGTGCGGCTCGATCTCCAGCAGGAGGTGCGCGAGGCCTACTGCCGCATCTACTACACGGCGCGCATCGTGGAGGTCGAGCAGGAGGATCTGGAGACGACGAAGGATCTCGGCCGGGCCGCCGAGGCGCGCGTCAAGGCGGGCGATGCGCCGCCGCTGGAATCCCTGAAGGCGACGGTCGAGGTGAGCCGCTCCGCGAGCGAGGTGGGCCGCGCCCGGGGCGAGCTGGCAGCGCAGACCGCCTCGTTCAACCTGCTCCTGGGGCTGGCGCCCGACGCGCGGACGACCGTCGCGGCGCCGCCGACGGGCCTGGCGCCGCCCGACCCGCTGTCGGACCTTATGCAGCGCGCGCTCGAGAGGCAGCCTGGAATCAAGGCCCGGGAGTCCCTGGCCGCCGCCGCGCAGGCGGCGTCCGAGCGTGCGCGTCTCGAGCGTCGCCCCGATGTGGCGATCGGCCCGACCTTCGGCTCGGAAGAGGGCTCGCCCTTCGTCGGGGCCGGCATCGCTCTGCGGCTGCCGGTCTGGAACCGGAACCAGGGGAACATCCTGGCGGCGGAGGCGGCGCGGGACGAGGCGGTCGCCCTGGCCGGCGCCACCCGCCTCGAGGTCGAGCGGCTGGTCGCCGATGCGTACGGCCGCTTCCGCTCGGCCACCTCCCAGCAGGTCCTCTACGAGGAGGGGCTCCTGGCCGAGGCGGAGCAGCTCCTGGAGACGGCGCGCAAGTCGTACGAAGGCGGCGAGTCCAGCGTGCTGGAGTTCCTCGACGCGCGGCGCACGACGCTCGCGGTGCGCCAGGGGTACTACCGGACCTGCCTCGACGCCGCCGTGGCCGCGATCCAGCTGCGGCGGGCGGTCGGCGAGGGCACGGAGGCCCCGCAATGACGGCGCGCGGGCCGCGCCGTGGCCGCCTCGCCCGCCTGGCGGCGCTGGGGCTGTCGCCTCTGGCGCTGGCGGCGCCGGCCCTCCTGGCGATCGGCTGCGAAGGGGGCGGGGCGCCGTCCGGACCGCCACCCGCGGCGGAGGGCGCGGCACCCGCCGCAGCCGTCGCCCGGCACGCGGCCGGCGACGAGCCGCTCGTGACGCTGAGCGCCGAGGCGATCCGTCAGGCCGGCATCGTCACCGAGATCGTGCGGCGGTCCCCCATGGCCATCACGCTGTCGGTACCGGCGCGCCTCAGCCCCACGCCGGAGACCCCCGAGGAGGTGGAGGCGCGGCTGGCGTACCAGGCGGCCGACGCGAGGTTCCAGCAGGCTTCGGCGGGGGTGGAACGGCTGCGCAAGCTGTCCGCCGAGAACGTGGTTTCGTCGAAGTCGCTGCAGGCCGCGGAGGCCGACTTCGCCCAGGCGCGGGTGGAGCGGGCGCGCGCCGAGACGGCGCTGAGGAACCTCGGCATCAACGCGGCCCGGGAAGGCTCCTTCCCGGCGGCCGATCTCTGGGCCCTGGCCGACATCTACGACGCCCAGGTCCCGCACGTGAAGCCCGGTGCCGTGACCTGGATCCACGTCGAATCGTTCCCCGGGGAGGCGTTCGAGGGGCGGGTCGCCTCGCTCGCGTCGTCCCTCAAGCCGCTGACCCGCACCCTCACCGTGCGGATCGCCGTGAAGGACCCGCGCCACCGCCTGCGGCCGCAGGAGCCTGCCACGGCGGAGATCCAGGTGGACGCGCGGCCGGCCCTGAGCGTCCCGGCGCCGTCGCTCCTCTACGAGGGAAGCGAGAGGGTCGTCTTCGTCAGGCGGGATGGCGCCACCTTCGAAAAGGTCCGCGTGCGGGTCGGCGCGCAGCAGGCGGGGCGGAACGAGATCCTGGAGGGCTTGACGGAAGGGGAGGAGGTCGTGACGCGCGGAGCGCAGATCCTCCTGGGAGAGTCGTTCAGGACGCGCATCCCGCAGGGTGACGGCGCGGACTCCGAGGCTGATTGAGGTGTTGACCCGCCTGGTCGGCTTCTCCCTCTCCAACCGGCTGATCGTATTGGCCCTGGCGGCGTCGCTCCTCTTCTTCGGCATCCTGGCGGCGGCCGGCGCGCCGATCGACGTCTTCCCCGAGTTCGCCCCTCCCCAGGTCGTGATCCAGACCGAGGCGCCGGGCCTGTCCGCGTCCGAGGTCGAGTCGCTCGTGACCATTCCGCTCGAGCAGGCGGTCAACGGGACGCCCGGCCTGCTGACCCTGCGCTCGTCCTCGGCGCCCGGGCTGTCGGTGCTGATGGCCATCTTCTCGGACGGCACCGACATCTACCGCGCCCGCCAGGTCGTCAGCGAACGGCTGCTCGGCGCGCGGGCCCGGCTCCCCGAGGGGGTCGAGGCGCCCGAGCTGGCGCCCGTGGTCTCGGCCTCGAGCACCGTGGTGACGCTCGGCCTCACGGCCGCGCCCGGCTTCGACCCCCTGGAGCTGCGCGCGCTCGCCGACTGGACGCTGCGGCCGCGCATCCTGGCCGTCCCCGGCGTGTCGCGCGTCACCATCTTCGGCGGCGGTGTGAAGCAGTACCAGGTGCTGGTGTCGCCGCGCGCCCTGCGCGACTACGACGTCGGCATCGACCAGGTCGTCTCCGCCGCGTCCCGGGCCAGCGCCCTCGCCGCGTCGGGATTCCTGCGCGCCGGCGAGCAGATCCTGCCGATCCGCTCCCAGGGGCTGGTCACCACGCTGGACGATCTCGGGCGGTCGCTGCTCGCCGAGCGCGAAGGAGTGCCGATCACGCTCGGCCAGGTGGCCCGCGTGCAGTTCGGGGCGGAGTTCAAGGTGGGGGACGCCACCGTCGACGGCGAGCCCGGGGTGGTGCTCGAGGTCGACAAGCTCCCGGGCGCCAACAGCATCGCGGTCACCCGCGCCCTCGACACCGCCCTGGACGACCTGTCCGCCGGGCTCCCCGCCGGCGTGGCGCTGCACCGCGACCTCTTCCGCCAGGCCTCCTTCATCGAGAGGGCCGTCGGCAACCTGCAGCGGGCGCTGCTTCTCGGCGGGCTGCTCGTGGCCGCCGTGCTGCTCCTCTTCCTTCTTGATCTGAGGACGGCCGCCATCAGCCTGACCGCCATCCCCCTGTCGCTGCTGGCCGCGGTCCTGGCGCTGCGCGCCTCCGGCGCCACGCTCAACACCATGACCCTCGGCGGCCTGGCGATCGCCATCGGCGAGGTGGTGGACGACGCCATCATCGACGTCGAGAACATCCTGCGCCGCCTGCGGCTGAACCGGCGGCTGGCGGTCCCCCGGCCGGCCGCGCGCGTGATCCTCGAGGCCTCGCTCGAAGTGCGCAGCGCGATCGTCTACGCCACGTTCATCGTCGCGCTGGTCTTCCTGCCGGTCTTCTTCCTGAGCGGCATCCAGGGGAGGCTGTTCGCGCCGCTGGGCTACGCCTACGTCGGCGCGACCCTGTCGTCGCTCCTGGTGGCGCTCACGGTCACGCCGGCGCTGGCCTCGCTATTCCTCTCGGGCGCCTCCGCGGAGCGCGCCGAAGGAAGGCTGGTGAGGCTCCTCAAGCGGCTGTACGGGCGGCTGCTCGAACGCCTCCTGAGGCACCCGCTGGGCGTGGCGGCGGGCGGCGCGCTGCTGTTCGCCGGGGCGCTCCTGCTCCTGCCCCTGTTCGGCGTCGAGCTGCTGCCGGAGTTCGAGGAGGGAAACGTCATCGTCCACATGGCCGGCCTCCCCGGCACGGCGCTCGAGACCTCCGTGCGCGCCGGCATCGAGGTCGAGAAGGATCTGCATCGGATCCCCGGCGTGGTCTCCGCCGCGCAGAAGGCGGGGCGCGCCGAGCTCGGCGAGGACACTTGGGGCCCCGAGCACTCCGAGCTGGTCCTGGCGCTCGACCCGCGGCTCTCGCGCTTCGCCCCGCTCCTGGCCGAGGTGCGGGGGCGCCTGGCGGCCTTCCCCGGGTTCGCCTTCTCGGTGAAGCAGTTCCTGAAGGAGCGGATGGAGGAGGTGATCTCCGGCACGCGCGCCCAGGTGGTGCTGCGCCTGCAGGGTCCGGACCTCGCGGTGCTGCGCCGCGAGGCGGCGCGGGACGCCCAGGCGATGGCCTCGGTCCGGGGGTCCGACCAGGTCCAGGTGGAGCGCCAGACCGACGTCCCCCAAGTGGAAGTGCGCTTCGAGCGGGACGCGGCGGCGCGCTACGGGCTGAGCATGCAGGACCTGATGCGCGCCACCACCGCATCGCTGTGGGGCGTGCGCGCAGGTCAGGTGTACGAAGGCCAGCGGGTGTTCGACATCTGGGTGCGGGGCGAGGACGCGGCGCGGGAGGACCTGGAAGCGATCGGGCAGACGCTGGTCGATCGACCCGCGGGGGGGCGGGTCCCTCTCTCGGCGCTGGCGCGCATCGAGATCGGGCAGGCGCCCAACATCATCGAGCGCCAGGGAGGGTCGCGCCAGATCCTGGTCACCGCGAACGCCGTGGGCCGCGACGTCGGCGGCCTCGTCCTGGAGGCGCGGCGCAGGGTCGAGGTGCGCCGCCTGCCCGCCGGCTACTTCCGCACCTGGGAGGGTGAGTACGAGGCGCAGGGAGACGCGCGCCGCGAGCTGCTCCTGATGGGGCTCGGCGCGGGGGTTGGGGTGTTCCTCCTTCTCTGCCTGGACTTCGGTTCGGCGCGGCTCGCGTGGCTGGTGCTGCTCAACCTGCCGCTGGCGCTGGTGGGCGGCGTGGGCGCGGCGGCCGCGGGGGGCGGGCGGCTGTCGATCGGATCCCTGGTCGGCTTCATCACCCTCTTCGGGATCTCGACGCGCAACAGCATCATGCTCGTGTCGCACTACCGCCACCTGCGCGTGGCCGAGGGGATGCCGCCGGGACCGGATCTGGTCCTGCAGGGAAGTCTCGACCGGCTCGCGCCGATCCTGATGACCGCGCTGGTGACGGGGCTCGGGTTGCTGCCGCTGGCCCTCGGGGGCGGGCGCGCCGGCCAGGAGATCGAGCACCCGATGGCGGTGGTGATCCTGGGCGGTCTCGCCTCGTCGACGGTGCTGAACCTGCTGGTGCTGCCGCCGATCTACGCGCGCTTCTGGAAGGAGAGGGGCGGGGACGATCCCGGCGCGCCGCGCTGAACCACGCACGCATCCGTCCCCCTGAGGGTACAGGCGCAGGGAAAACGAGACACAGGGTCTCCCGCGGACGACGTCGGCAGCGTGATTTGCAACGCCCGCGGTCGCGGGCGCGCACATCCTCCATGTTTCCTTCCTTCCGAAAATGTTCCGCGCCGATTCCGGAAAATCGACCCAGTTAATTCTTGACGGTGGCTCGGGCCTCCTTTAACCTGATCGCGTCCGGGGGAGGCGATTCGGATCCCGCCACCGGTAGGCAGGAGGAGATGATCGAACCCAGCCCAAACGCGAAACCCACACCTAGCGGGCGCAGTGACCGGCTCCTCGAGTAATCGCCGGCACGGCGTAGGACGGCCAAGCGTGGTCGAGCCGTTCCGGTCGCGGCTCGCCGCCCTGCTCGGGGCCACGCCGCGCATCAGGACGATCGAAGTCCTGCACCGCATGCGGCAGGCGGGCTACCCGGGGGGCAAGAGCGCCCTGTACGAGATGGTCAGGGCGCTGCGCCCGCGCGACACCTCGGTGCTTTCTCGCTTCAAGGGTCTGCCGGGCGTGCTTTCCCAACACGCCCTCGGGTCGGTCATGGTACGCTACGCGGCCGGAGGGCGGGAGCGGATCCACTTCTTCGTATCCTGCCTCGGCCATTCCCGCTTCATGCATGCGAGCCTGGTCGGGAGGGCCCGCCTCGAGCCGCTCCTCCGGAGTCTGCTCGCGGGTTTCGAGGCGTTCGGAGGCGTCCCCTTGGTGGCGGTCTTCGACAGGCCCCGCTTGCTAATCGTGGGGAGGGACGGGCAGCGAATCGATTGGAACGACACGCTCGGACAGGTCGCCCTCGACTACCGGTTCGTTCCCGAGCTGCGCGCCCCGGGCGTCGGCCAGGACGAGGGCTCGATCGGGGACCTGGTCGAATTCGTGAGGCGCGGCTTCTTCAAGGGCCGGCGCTTTCAGGGCGGCGATGATGTTCCGGCACAGCTCGCCGACTGGCTGCGGGAGGTCAATTCCGAGCGGCCCTGCGGCGCCATGGGGGTGGCGCCGGCATCGCGCCTCGCCGCGGACCGCGGCTGTCTGCGACCGCTCGCCATCCCGCCCGGCGAGTACGCACTTCGCTTCGCCATCGTCGTCGATGAGCCCGGCTTCGTCGAGTTCCAGGGACGCCGCTACGCGATGCCCCCCGAGATGGTCGGCATCCCCGGCCTGCTGTGGCTGTACCCGGAGAGCCTGACCATCGTGGCGGGCCGTCGCCGCTTCGAGTACGCCCGCGTCCCCGAGCGCCCCGCGCCCCGTCGGGCTCGGATCGGCGCGCCGCGCGGCCGGCTCCGACCAGAGACGCGCGAGGCCCTGGACCTCGTCACCCTCGCCGAACCAGGCGTGCCCGACGCCGTCAATCGGCACCGCCTGTTCTGGAAGACCGAGGTCGAGTAGCCGCAACTTCGTCCCCCTCCCCCCACCCGCCGTGGCGTTCCATCGCGCCTCTCCGCCCCTCCTCTCTCCGAGAGGGCGGGCGCGTGCGGCATGTTTCCGGAAATCGATCACGGTGTTTTCGGAATCCGGCTCGGCGTCAGGAATGCGTCGCGAGAGGCGGCAGGGTGATGCGATTCAGGTCACGCGCACCGTTTCGAATTCCCGCTTACCGGAAGGTTTCCTGCGAGCGCTGCCGCGTGCGCCCGGTCCGTTTCAAGTCTCCAGACATCAGTCGATTACCTCCCGCAGCCGGTTTGGCACCCCCATTGCAAGAAGGAGCGCGAGGGCGAACCGCGCCTGCAGAGCCGCTTCACGGTCCATACCGCCCAGGGAGGTTACAACATGAAGTTTCGAGCCGTCGTAGTGTGCGCTTTCGCTTCGCTGCTGTTCTTCGCGACACGTCCGGCCGTCTCGGCACCCTCTTCCGGGTGCGCCAGCGCGAGCGTGAGCATCGTGACGGGCACAAGCACCGTCGCGCCCGGAACCACGATCGGGATCGTCGGCCGCGCCACCAACTGCTCATCCGGGAAGAAGCGGTACACGGTGTCCTTTTCTGCCATGTCGGACTGTGGGCAGAAAGCGACCCTGCCTTCCAGCCGGATAGCGTTCGGCGCGGGTGAAAGTTACATGTTCCCGGTTTCCTACGCTCTGCCGTACAACACCTGCCCCGGCCCATGGGTGGCGACCGTGGAGATCTCCGATCAGGGCGGTGCGTTGGCGAGCGGCTCGACGACCATCACCATCCAGTAGCCCAATCGCAGGATCCGATCGCAGGGGAGGAGGGCCGTTCTCGCAATCCGGAGAACGGCCCTCCTCGGCTTTTCGCGGACCTGGGCGGTGACGTCGAAGCTTCCTCACGGACGAACGCGAACGCTTTCGCGTCCTCGGCCGCCTCGACCGGTCGTCACGCGAACGTCGCCCGAGGCGATCGCGTGGCGTGATCCTGGTCACTTGCACCGTTTCGAAACCGCGCTTACCGGAAGGTATCCTCTCGAGCGCCCGACCTTTCGATCGCCGTGCCCCAAGTCTCAAGACCTGAGGCGATTACCTCCCACGGCCGGCCTGGCACCCCCGTTGCTACGTTGGGGGCCAGGGCGATCCGCGCCTCCAGTGCGGCCCCACGGTCCATTTCGCCCAGGGAGGTTCAAACATGAAGAGTCGAGCTCTCGCAGTCTGCGCACTTGCGTTGGCGCTGCTCTTCACCACGCATCAGGCCGTGTCTGCTCCGTCTTCGGGCTGTGCCAGCGTGAACGCAAGCATCGTGACCGGTACGGACACGGTCGCACCCGGGACCACCATCGGCATCGCCGGCCACATCGCCAATTGTTCTCAGCGGAAGGAGCGTTACACCGTCGTCGTCTCCGCGATGTCCAGCTGCGGGCAGAAAGTGGACATCGCATCCAGCCGGATCGCGTTCGAGCCGGGCGAGGACAAGATCTGGTCCGTCTCCTACCCGATGCCGCTCGGCACGTGCGCCGGTGCCTGGGAGGCGACCGTGCAGGTACGCGACGGCCAAGGGGAGCAGGTGCGCGCGAGCGGTGGCGCGATCGCGAGCGCCACGACGACCATCACCATCCAGTGATGAAGCGACGCGAGCCTTGAAGAAAGAATCGCAAGCAGGGAAAGGGCCGTTCTCCCGCGAGGAGAACGGCCCTCTTCTCTTGCGGCCGCGATCAGCGGATCGCGCCCCGCGCTGCTCGAAGGAAGGGCAGCGGCCCCATGGGGGCGACCGCTGCCCTCAGGCAGGTCAGTTCGAGCAGTAACCGACCTTGCGCGTGGCGCTGGCCGAACAGCCCTTCGAGTCCGTGAGGGCGACGGAGTACGTCCCGACCACGCTCTTGGTGATGCTCGAGGTCGTTTCGCCGCCGGGGCTCCACAAGAGGCTGTATCCCGGGGTCCCGCCCACCGGAGTCGCCGTCAGCGTGAAGGTCGCTCCTTGTCCGACGCTGCTGGCATTGCAGTCGAAGTGATCGATGCTCACCGCCGGGGTGGCGTTCACCTTGAGCGTCGCGGCGCTGTCCGTGCAGACGATTTCGCCGCTTCCGCCGACCGGTGTCCCGCTGGCCGTCAGGTGGTCGGTATAGCTGCCCGCGGGCCGGGTGAGCGTGAGCGTGCAGGACTTCGACTGCCCGCCGGTCAGGAGGATGGGGCAGGGCGTCGACTGGAACGTGCAGGCCGCACCCGAGGCGCCCGGCATGCAGACGTTGTTGCCCGCGGGGTGGAGGGCCGACTCGTCATCGACGGCGGTGATGTTGAGATCGGCGCTGCCGGCGGGGTTGTTCACCGTCCAGGTGTAGGTGGTCGGAGTCCCCTCGCACACCTCGGCCGGGACGATGCTCTTGCTGGTCTCGCACTTGCAGGGCGCGAACGCGTGCAGCACGAAGTCCTTGAGCTGGGCGTCCACGTCATGCGAGGAGCGGGTCTCGAGCATGAAGCTCGCGAAGCAGACGTTCTGCAGGCCAAGCTCGTCAAGGTCGATGCCGACCTCGAAGAAGGAGTTGACCGGGATGGTGCCGGCCACTCCCGACTTCGGCGTATACGGCCAGTCGCTCGTGCACGGTATGGCCTGATCGACCGAGTTCGAGAACCCGAACGCCGAGGTGGCGACGGCGGTGACGTCCGCGAGGCTGCCGCCTTTCTCGGTGGGGGCAGGGCAGGCGACGCCTCCAGGGCAGACGCCGGCCGATCCCACCCACTCGAACACCTTGAGGGTGGAGACGGACCCGCCGATCGTGAACTCGGCCAGGATGAGGAGGTCGCCGTTCTTGTGGACTCCCGTGAAGGCTCCGGCGGGGCCGAGGCCGACCGAGTTCTGGAAGAACCAGGCGCCGATGAAGGCGCTGCCATCATTGGCGAAACGGGTCCCGCCGACGTACAGGAGGGTCGCGGGTCCCGACACGATGTACTGCGCCGCGAAGGAGTTCTCGATGTCATCCTTGTCCGGCACCGACCCGTCCTTGTACGCCCAGTTGTTGATGTCCAGCTTGTCCTTGGAACCCCCCTGGGTGAAGATGCTCAACGGGGCCGGGTCCAGCACGACGCCCGTGTTGACGGTGGCGGTCGACGGGGAGGGCGGGGCCGAGCAAAGGTTGTTCTCCCAGTCGTTGGGGCCGCCGACGGGACTGTCGAAGATGTCGCCTTCCAGCTCGAAGAAACTTCGGGGGTCGACCGCGTAGACCATGGTGGCCAGGCCAGCCATGATCAAGAGAGCCACCATGCTTGCGATGCCTACGGGGCTCTTGATGTACCTGCTCATTTCTCTATCCTCCTGCGACCTGTTGGGCCGGGTGAATCGGTGTCCGGCGGCGTTGAACGGTGAATGTGCCATCCCGCTCTACTTCCAAATCTCCTTCCGTCCTCCCTCCTTTCCCCCGCGAGCCAGAGCGAGCGGCGAACAGATGCATCTTGCTCGGCGGGCATGGGCCCCCGCTTCGGTTTCGGGCCCTCGACTACGGTAAGAACACACACCCCTGTCGTTCGGGAGGGAAGCGCAAATGAGCGCTCGCCCCCGCGCGCGCCTGCCCGCACGGTTTCCCGTCAGGCTCGGCGCGAAAGGAGATCGGCTCTCCTCTTGCCGGCTGGGTGTGGATTGGGCAGACCGGCGGTCAGCGCTCGATCATGCGAGCGATCAGATCCCGGCCCGTCTCGGAGCGTAACGTTTCGGGTGCCCTGCTCTCACAGGCAGGACACCACCCCCCCTTGAGCTGGTCGCTTCGCAATACGCAGGTCCCCGTCGTTCAGCCCCCTGTGCTGAACCGCTGGGACCGATGCGAAACGAATTTGTCCAGGTAATACGCTGGAAATCGCCGGTGTCAATCAAAAAATCAGTTCGCAGAATGGGGACGTCGCGTTGCGGGGCACAAAATGGAATGGAATTTCGAGGCGTGAAATGGCGACCCGGGGCATACCGATCGGGTCGGAACCACCCCGGGTCTCGCTCTTCTCGAACGGTGGAAGGCCGGACAGGCTCCTAGGCCTTCCGCTTGTAGGTGATGGTCATGGCCGGCGCTTCCTTGCCGTCGGGGCCGGACATGAACATGGTGAAGACCCGCGTCCTCGGGTCGGTCCAGCGCATGACCTCCCGGAACTTCACCAGGTTTCCGTCCGGGCCCGGCCCCTCGCCGATCATGGTCAAAGTGCCGGCCGCGGCGTCGTAGTCGCCTTCAGTGCGCATGAGAGAGCTCGACATCGAATCGACCCAGACGCCCACGTACTTCTTCTTGAGGGAGTCGTAGCCGAAGGTGCCGTGCCCCTGGAACGGCTGCCCCTCCATGGTTCCCTTGAAGTCACTGACCAGCCACAGGCCCCCGAGAAGCGTGTTGGTCTCGAGGCCGGTGCTGACCTGGGCGGGGGTGCCGGGAGGGCCCATCTGCATCTCGACGCGGGCGTCCCAGACTCCCTCCTCGCGCTTGAGGATGGCGTGCTCGGGCCCCGGCTTGGGGGGCTGGGGCATGGCGCCTGCCTCGGGGGCGGCGGCGGGCTTGGTCGTGGCCGGCGGCTTGCTCGTGTCCTGCGTGGCGGCGGCGCCCAGCGCCAGGATGCCGGCAGCGAACGCTGCGGTGACGAGAACGGTCCGGTGTGTTCTCATGCGACGGGACCTCCTTACCTGTTCGGTGACCTGTGTGGACGCGATGACAGGGCCCCATGATACGCGGGGGAAGGGGGCCGTCAAGAGGGGCATGTCTCAGGGGGCCGCGAGCGCCGCCGAATCGATCGTCGCCTACGATGTTTCCACATCAGCAAATACGGGGATCAGCCGATCCGCCCCGACGGACAGTTGGGGTAATGATCGGGGTTCAGTGGATCGGCAGGTCTCAACGCAGGAATGAACATGGAGGATCGCCATGGTCAATTTCCGTCTGGACCTGAACGAGGTCGTCGGCTGCGAAGGACTCCAGGGCGCACGGGGCCGGGCCGCGCTACCTGCTCGACGAACTCGTGGCGCAGGAGCTGTCGGCCTTGCTGGCCGGGGGCCGCGGTCGCCCCGCCGCCCCGGGATTGCCGATCCCTGAAAGGTCGCCTTCGCCTCGAGGAACGGCTCATCGCGTGGGCGGCGTGGCCCGGATGGCTCCCGTCGTCATGCTGGGTGCGCTGCTCCTGGGCGCGGCGGGCTCGCAGGCGGTGGCCGCCACCTGCGCGCCGGCCGATCACGGCCCCATCCTCATCCGCAGCGACCGGGATTTCACCTCGGCGAACGGCGTGTCCTCGGGCTCGGGCACGGCCGCGGATCCGTACGTCTTCAGCAACCTCAAGCTGAACGACCTCAGTCCCGGTTACGGCCTGAAGGTCGATAACTCTCGGGGCGGGGTGACAAAGTTCTTCAACGTCGACTGCGTGCAATCGATCTTCCTGACCGCCCCTCCGAAAGGGGCGACCCTCATCTGGCTCGTCGGGGTCCGCAGCGCCACGCGGATCTCCAACCTGTCCGCCAACTCGGGGGAGGATGTCGCCTCCACCGGGATCCGGCTCGACTCGAGCGGCAACGTCACCATGGACACCCTGAGCATCAACAAGTTCGGCGTCGACGGCGTCCAGCTCAACGGGTCGGATCACATCACGATCCTTCACAGCAAGCTGAAGGCCATGCGCAACGGGGTCTCGATCCTGAACAGCCACGACATCAGCATGGGCGATCCGTGCGACCTCTCCGCGGCCAACGGCACCTGCAACGATTTCACCTACGACGACGGACGGGGGATCTTCGTCCAGAACTCCTACAACGTGGCGGCCCAGTACACCAAGACCAACGCCGACGACTCGGGCGGGATCCTGCTGGACGGCGCCGGGACGTTCTCGGTGACGCTGGTCAACGGGGTCGCTTCGGGGAATGGGCCGATCTGCCCTCAGAGCGGGGGCGTCCCGACGGGGGACAAGGTGGACACGATCGCCGGGATCGCCGTCACCAACGGGGCCCATGACGTCAACGTGAAGGGGTACACCATCAACGGCAACACGCTCGACATCACGAACGGCGGCAACGGCCTGTACACCAACCCTTGCACGGGCCTCACGGAAACGCTCAAGGGACAGCCGACGCCTCCCGGTGGCGGCGGGCTCGATTTCAACGGCAATTGCTACCACACCGAATTCGGCTTCTTCCCGGTACCCGCGTCGAGCTGTCCGTAAGGTCGCACGGCCCCGTCTACCTGGCGCGCGGCGTATCCCGCAGCGCATAGACAGGTTCCTCGGGCGCCGCGGAAGGCGCGGCTTCAGGAGCGCCCTCGATCCCGCGGAAGCGCGGGAAGGCCCGGGACAGCCAGTGCTGGAACGCCTCGAGGTAGATGTAGACGACCGGCGTGACGTACAGGGTGAGCATCTGGGAGAACAGCAGGCCGCCCACGACGGCCAGGCCGAGCGGGCGGCGCGACTCGGCGCCGGCGCCGAACCCCATGGCGATCGGCAGGGTGCCCATGAGCGCGGCCATGGTGGTCATCATGATCGGCCGGAAGCGCACGATGCAGGCCTCGAAGATCGCGTCGTGGGGACTCTTGCGCTCGTTGCGCTGCGCCTCGATGGCGAAGTCGATCATCATGATGCCGTTCTTCTTCACGAGCCCGACCAACATGATGATGCCGACGAAGGCGTAGATCGACAGCTCGGTGCGGAAGATCAGGAGGGTCACCAGGGCGCCGAAGCCGGCGAACGGCAGGGCCGAGAGGATGGTGATCGGGTGGACGAAGCTCTCGTAGAGGATGCCGAGCACGAGGTAGATGACCAGGATGGCCATCACCAGCAGAAGCCCCAGGCCCTGCACCGAGGACTTGAAGGCCTGGGCCGTCCCCTGGAAGCTGGTGGTGATGGTCGCCGGCAGGAGGCCCCTCGCGGCGGCGTCCACCGCCTTCACGGCGTCGCCCAGCGACACGCCGGGCTTCAGGTTGAACGACAGCGTGACCGCCGGAAGCTGTCCGATGTGGTTGACCGACAGCGGCCCCACCGTCTGCGTGAGGTTGGCCACCGCGTTGAGCGGGACCAGGGCCCCTGACGTTGCGCGCACGTACAGCATCGACAGCGCCGCCGGATCGGCCTGGTACGCCGGCAGCAGCTGCATGATGACCTTGTACTCGTTGTTCGGGGCGTAGATGGTCGAGATCTGCCGGTCGCCGTAGGCGGTGAAGAGAGCGTTCTCGATCTGGGCCGCCGTCACGCCGAGGGCGGCCGCCTTGTCCCTCTGGATCTCGAGCGTGACGTGCGGGTTCTTGATCTGCAGATCCGTGTTCACGTCCAAGAACCCGGGGAGGGTGCGCATCTTCGCTTCCATGAGCGGCGCCAGCCGGTACAGCTCGCCGGTGTCGGCGCCTTGCAGGGTGTACTGGTACTGGCTCTTGGTGAGCTGCCCGCCGATGCGGATCGGCGGCGGATTCTGGAGATAGACGCGGATCCCGGGCACCGTCGAGAGCTTCGGCCTCAGCTCCTGGATGACCTCGTCCACCGAGAGCGCGCGCCTGGCCCTCGGCACAAGGTGCATGAAGAGGACCCCCTGGTTGGTGCTGTTGATGCCGCCCCGCGACCCGACGCTCGAAAAGAACGCCTCCACGTTCGGGTCCTGGCGGACGATGGCGTTGAGGACCTTCTGGTGCTCGACCATGCTGCTGAACGAGATCCCCTCGGCGGCCTCGGTGAAGGAGAAGACCTGCGCGTTGTCCTCGCTCGGCAGGAAGCCCATCGGGATGATCAGGAACAGCGCGACCGTCGCGACCAGGATCAGGAGGGACGCCACCATCGTCGCCAGCGGCCGGCGCAGGACGAACCGCAGGCTCGACTCGTACAGGCGCAGCGAGGCGTCGAAAACCCATTCGGAGGCGGCGTAGAGCCGTCCGTGCCGCTGTTGGTGCGAAGGGCGCAGGAAACGGCTGCCGAGCATCGGCGTCAGGGTCAGCGAGACGAACCCCGAGACCAGGATCGCCGTCCCGATCACCACCGCGAACTCGTGAAACAGCCGGCCGATCAGGCCTCCCATGAAGAGAATCGGGATGAACACGGCGGCCAGCGACAGCGTCATCGACAGGATGGTGAAGCCGATCTCGCGGGCCCCCGCGACGGCCGCCTCGAACGGCTTCTCGCCCTTCTCCATGTGGCGCACGATGTTCTCGAGCATGACGATGGCGTCGTCCACCACGAACCCGACCGACAGGGTCAGGGCCATGAGGGAGAGGTTGTCGAGGCTGTAGCCGAGCCAGTACATGATCGCGAAGGTGCCGACGATCGACATCGGCAGCGCCAGGCTCGGGATGAGGGTCGCGGAGACGTTGCGCAGGAACAGGAAGATCACCAGCACGACCAGGACGAGCGTCAGGAGCAGCGTGAACTGCACGTCGTTGACCGAGTTCTGGATCGAGACCGAGCGGTCGTACAGGACGTGCAGGGAGACCGACGCCGGCAATTCCTTGCGGAAGCTGGGGAGGAGGCGCTGCACGGCTCCCGCCACGGCGACCGTGTTGGTGCCGGGCTGGCGCTGGATCGCCAGGATGATCGAGCGCTCCTCGCGCTCGCGGTCGCAGAACCAGGCGGCCGTCTTGTCGTTCTCGACGCTGTCGATCACCCGTCCCAGCTCCTGCAGCCGCACCGGGGAGCCGTTGCGGTAGGCCACGATGAGCGGCCGGTAGGATTCCGCCTGGGTGAGCTGGCCGTTGGCCTCGACGGTGAACGCCTTGTTCGCCCCGAACAGCGTGCCGGTCGGCAGGTTGACGTTCTCGTTCTGCACCGCCTGGCTGACCTCGTCGAGGCCGATGCCGCGGGTCGCCAGGGCCCGCGGGTCGAGCTGCACGCGGACGGCGTACTTCTGTGATCCGTAGACCAGCACCTGGGCGACGCCGCTGACGGTCGAGATGCGCTGCGCCATGTTCGTCTCGCCGTACTCGTCGAGCGTCCAGAGCGGCAGCGTCGGCGAGGTGAGGGCCAGGTAGAGGATCGGCTGGTCGGCCGGATTGACCTTCTGATACGAAGGCGGGCTCGGCATGTCCTGGGGGAGCTGCGAGGCCACCTTGGCGATGGCCGCCTGGACGTCCTGGGCCGCGGCGTCGAGGTTGCGGCTGAGGTTGAACTGCAGGGCGATCTGCGTCGATCCCTGGCTGCTCGTGGAGCTCATCGAGTCGAGGCCGGCGATGGTCGTGAACTGGCGCTCCAGCGGCGTCGCCACCGCCGAGGCCATGGTCTCCGGGCTGGCGCCGGGGAGGCTGGCGGTGACCTGGATGGTCGGAAAATCGACGTTCGGCAGGTCGCTGACCGGCAGCTGCCGGTAGGCCATGACCCCGAACATCAGGATCCCCAGCATGACGAGCGTCGTCATGACGGGACGGCGGATGAAGAGATCGGCGATGTTCACGAAGGCGCTCCTGCGGCCGGCCGCTCGGGCGGCGCGCCCGGCGCCCCGGGCGGAGCGTTCTTCACTTCGACCTTCGCGCCCGGCACCAGCCGCAGCTGCCCGTCGGTGACCACCGTCTCACCCGCCTGGAGGCCCTTGTCCACGACCGTCTCCGTGCCGGCGGCCGGGCCGACGACGACGGGGCGGGACTCGACGGAGAGATCGGGGCGCACCACGTAGACGTACGATCCCTGCTGCCCCGTCTGGACCGCCTGGGTGGGCACCACCAGCGCGTCGGGGCGCGTCGAGACGCGCAGACTGACGTTGACGAACTGCCCCGGCCACAGGACGTGGTCGCGGTTGGGGTAGGTCGCCTTGAGGCGCACCGTGCCGGTCGTGCTGTCCACGGCGTTGTCGAGGAAGCTCAACCACCCTGTGATCGGCCCCCCCGCGCTCCCGGGGAGGCTCGCCTCGACCTCGAGCCTGCCTGCGGCGTAGCGCTTCTTGATCTCCGCCAGGTTCTGTTCCGGGACCGAGAAGGCGACGTAGATCGGGCTGATCTGGTTGATGACCACGAGCGGCGTGTCGCCGTTCTCCTTGACCAGGTTCCCCTGGTGGACCATGAGCTGCCCGGTGCGCCCGTCGATCGGCGAGCGGATGGTGCAGTACTCGAGGTTGAGCGTGGCGTTCTCGACCGCGGCCTGGTCGGCGCGCACCGTGGCCTCCAGGCTGTCGGCCGTGGTGCGGATGCGGTCGTATTCCTCCTGGGTGACGTAGTCCTTCTTCACCAGGTCGCTGTACCGTTCGACGTCCTGGCGGGCCGTCCGGAGCTGCACCGTATCGCGGGCGAGCTGCGCCTGGGCGGACTTGAGGGCCGCCTCGTACGGGCGCGGGTCGATACGGAAGAGGAGGTCGCCGGTCTTCACCTCCTGCCCCTCCTTGAAGTACACCCCGATCAGCGTGCCGCCGATGCGGGCCTTGATCGCGACCGTGGAGTAGGCCTCGACGGTGGCGATCTGGTGGATCTCGATCGGCACTTCCTTCTGGACCACCTTGGCCACGGTGACCGGGACGGGATCCTGGCGGCCGCCGGCCGCCGGGCCGGAGCCCTGGCAGCCCGTGCCGAGAAGGGCCGCGAGGAGCGCGAGGAAGGGGACGGCGAGCGAGGTACGTCTCATGGGTTCCCTTTCGTCGTGCCGGCGCCGGGGGGCGACAGGGTTCCCGTGTCATGGGCCAGCTGCGCCATGGAGAGGAACCAGTCGGTGCGCGCCTGCGCCTCCTGCGCCCGGGCGCTCTCCAGGTCGCTCGTGGCCGTCAGCAGGTCGAGGATGCTTCCCACGCCGGCCTTGTAGCGCGCCGAGATCACCTCGTACGACTGCCGGGCGCTGTCGATCAGGTCCTTGCTGGTCGCCACCTTCTGCGCCGCGGTCTGGAGATTGTAATAGCTGCTCCAGACCTGGTAGGTGATCTCCTGCTGCAGGCTGTCGAGGCGGGCCCGTGCCTCCTCCCGCTGCTCCTGCGCCTTCAGTCGGTTGTACTGCCAGGTCATGCCGTTGAACACGGGGATCGTCAGGAGCACGGAGCCGCTCCAGGTGTCCTGGTGGAGGCCGCTGGGGGAGTAATAGATCCGCCCGGCGTTGAAGGTGGAGGCGAAACTCGGCAGGCCCAGGCTGCGCACGGTCCTCTCGTGCGCCTCCGCCTTGAGGGCGTCCGCCCGCGCGGCGGCGAGGTCCGGCCGGCGTGCCTGGGCTTCCTCGATGGCGCGCTCGACCTCGGCGGCGGCCTCCTGCAGCGGGAGGTCGTTGACGGGGGTCTCCACCTCGAAGCGGGTGTTGGCGGGCAGGCCGATGGCGGTCGCGAGGACGCCGTGGATCGTCTGGATCTGCCCCTGCACCGTCTCGAGGGCCAGCTGCGCCTGGGACAGGCGGGTCCTGGCCTGCAGGACGTCGGCGATGGTGCTGAGGCCGGCATCGTGGCGGCGCGTGGCGGCGTCCAGGCTTCCCTGGGCCTCCTTGAGCGAGGCCTGCTCGGCCTGCTCGAGGGCGCGGGCGTAGACGTACTGGAAGTAGGCCTGCTCGACCTTGAGCACCTGGTCCTGAAGGACCGCGCCGTGGGACCAGTTGGCGGAGATGAGGGCCTGGCGGGACTCCTCGACGGCGCCCTTGCGCCCGCCGAAGTCGAAGAGCAGGTAGTTGAGCGTCAGATAGGGATTGTAGGAGGCCGTCTCGAACGTGAACTGCCCGCCCACCGCCGATCCCCTGGTCTTGCTGGCGTTGGTCTGGAACACGGCCGTGGGGTAGTAGGCGCCGCGCTGCGCGCCGAGGTCCGCGGCGGCGGCGCGCGCCCGCGCCCAGGCGACGCGGGTATCCGGGCTGTTGCGCAGCGCCAGGTCGACTAGCTCCGCGAGCCCCCAGTTGCTGGCGTTGGCCAGGAGGTCGGGCGGGATCGCCGGCGCGGGGGCGGGGGCCGGCGGCGGCGCCACGGCTCCGGCCGGCGGCGTCCAGGGGACCTCCGGAGAGGGGGCCGCGCCGGGAGAGGTGCGCCCTGGGGCCATCTGGTGGATGCAGGCGGCACAGGCCAGGCTCAGGAGGAACGGGACGCCGAAGACGACCGCGCGGGCCGCGCCGCCGCGCTTTACCGTGGCCCGCGATCCGTCGCCTTCGTGATGCACGCTCGAGACTCCCGCCCCGGGGGGCCGGTCAGCGCTGGAACGCGCGGATGCCCGCCGCCGAGAACCGGATGATGTGGTTGACGACCTCGGGGAAGGCGAAGTCGGCCTGCAGCATGCCGCCGCAGGCCTTCGGGTTGTGCCGCATCTGCACCACGTGGACGAGCTGCGCGACCACCGAATGCGCGCAGCGCCGCGCCGCACGGCCGCCCAGCCCGGGGCAGAGTCGGCGCATCGCCGCGCTCATGGCCTCCTGCACCGGCGCCAGCATCTCCTTCTCGAAGGTGCGCGGGCGCAGGTGCGGATCGAGCATCTCGCGGGTCATGAGCTGCATCAGCCGCCGCCCGCCGCTTTCATCCAAGTGCGGCTCGAGGAAGGAGGTCGTGAAGGCGCGCAGCAGGGTCTCGAGCGAGGCGCGCTCGCCGGCGTCGGTCACGGCGCGGCGCAGGCTGGCGATGCGCCGCTGCCGCAGCGCCCCGAGGCGCCGGTGGAACATCTCGCGGTAGAGGCCGACCTTGTCGCCGAAGTGGTAGTTGACCGCCGCCAGGTTGCAGCCCGCCTCCGCCGTGATGTGGCGCACCGAGGTGGCGCGGAAGCCGCGCGCCGCGAACAGCTTCTCGGCCGCGTCGAGCAGCCGCTCGCGCGTGCGTTCGGCTCCTTCGTGCTCCACGGCCGTGGCGGCCGCCGCGGCCCTCACCGGCGGTCGCTCCCGGACGAAGCAAGCGTTTCAAACATACGTATGAAACTAGCATCGCGCCG
>QHXZ01000166.1 GCA_003223165.1 Acidobacteriota bacterium | reverse complement strand
CGGTCGAATCGCGCTGGCGCGGCGCCTGGGTCCTCACCAAGGTGGCGGCGCAGTCCGACTGCTCGGGGCTGCACACCGACAACCTGGTCAGCGGGACGCTCGTCAGCAGCAAGGGGCGCTACCAGTTCCGCCCCGGCGAGTTGGCGCACGTGGACAAGGTCGACGTGCACCGCTCGCGCGTCGACCTGATCATGAGCCTGCCCGAGCCGATCCTGGTCGGCTACCAGGACGGCCCGTTCAAGCTGTACAACGAGATACGCTGCCCTCTGGAGCTCGACGTCGAGGTGCCGCGCGATCTGGTGTCGAACGACGACACCAACGGCATCGACTCGGTCCTGCGCCAGGCGGTCGACCGCTTCTCGAGCCAGGAAGAGGCCCAGGCCGCGAAGTCCTGGAACGGCCGCAGGCGCGATCCGTACCCCGCCAACTACCAGCAGACCCTGGCCGAGCACCAGGCGTGGAAGGCGCAGCAGGCGAACGCCGCCATCCAGGCCCGCCTCGACCGGACGGCCGAGGAGGCCTCTCGGCTGACCGACCGGCTGACGAGCGACCAGGACTACCTGGCCGGATTCGCCTCGGGCGTCGAGGCGATGAAGCGGGTCGAGCTGGCCGACTGCGGCAGCATCATGTCGCGCGACTTCGCCAACCTGGGACCGACGCCCCAGCCGGCCCGCCCGGCCGCCAACGGCGAGGCGCAGCAGCGCTGGGGGCGCGGCTATCAGGATGGCTTGAAGCTGGTCTTCGCCCTCGAGTCGATGCGGCGTTTGCCGGGCTGCTTCATCCAGGCCCCCGAGGCGCAGGCGTCCCAGCGCCGCCCGCTGAACTAGGGCACCCCGTCCCGCGTCGACCCCCGCGTCGACGCCCGCGGACCACCCTCCGCGGCCCGGGCGCGCCACGAGCGCCCGGCACCCTCCCTCTCCGTTTGTGGTTTACTTCGCCCTTCACGCAGTGATGCGCCCGCTCCGGGCGCCGTGGGAGGGACGATGAAGCATGGTGCGCGGAGGGAACCGGGCGGAGGGCGATGGAGCATCACCGCGCGGGCGGGGTGGGCCCTGCTGGCCTGCCTGGCCGGGGCCTTCGGCGCACGCGCCGAGGAGAAGCGCCCCATCCTCCCCGAGGACCTGGTGGGAATCCGGGAGGTCGGCGACGTCCAGATCGCTGCGGACGGGACCCGCATCGCGTTCGTCGTCAAGGAGCCGGGCGACCCGAAGAAGCCCGAGCGGGAGCGCGACACGAACATCTGGGTCGTCCCCGCCGACGGCGGCGCCCCGCCCCGCCTCTTCGCCTCGAGTCCCAGGGGCGACACGGCCCCGCGCTGGTCTCCCGATGGCCGCTCCCTCGCCTTCCTGTCGAGCCGCGGCGAGCCGCAAGGCGAAGGCGGCGAGGCGAAGCCGAAGAAGCAAATCTATCTGATGCCCACCGATGGCGGCGAGGCCGAGGCGCTCACCTCGGGGCCGGGCGAGGTGACCGGCCTCAAGTGGTCGAAGGACGGGTCGATGATCGCCTACACGGTCGTCGACGCGCCCACGGACGCGGAAGAGAAGCGGCGCAAGGAGGGGGACGACGCCCTCCACGTGGACCACGACATCAAGCTCTCCCGCCTGTGGGTGATCCGCCTGGCGGACCGCAAAGCGGAGCAGGTGACCAGGCAGGACTTCAACGTCAACGATTTCTCCTGGTCGCCGGACGGGGCGGAGCTGGCCCTGAGCGTCTCGCCCAGCCCCAAGATGGACGACGTCTACTTCCACGCCGCGCTCGTGGTCGTCAGGCGGCAGACCGGGGAGCTGGCGCGCCGGCTGAGCGACAGGCTGGCCGACTTCTCGGCCATGCGCTCCTGGTCGCCCGACGGCAGGACCGTCCTCTTCTCGCAGATCACCCCGACCCAGATCGCCGCCCTGCCGGCCCTGGCGCCCGCGGGGGGCGGAGCCGCGCGCGTGCTGCTCGACGAGTACCGCGGCACCACCTACCGTTACGAGTGGACGCCCGACTCGAAGGCCCTGGTGAGCGAGGCGATCGAGGGGACGCGGGCGAGACTGGTGCGCATCGACGCAGCGAGCGGGGCCGTCACGGCCCTCGGGGAGATCTTCGGCGACGTCTCCGAGGCGAGCTTCAGCCTGAGCGGCGACGGACGGACGATCGCCTACCGCGGCGAGGGTCCCGACTCGCCGGGCGACGTCTGGGTCCTGCCGTCCGGCAAGCCGGCGCGCCGCCTGACCGATCTCAACCCCTCGATCCGCTCCCTGCGCCTCGGCGCCTTCAAGGAGATCACCTGGAAGAACTCCAAGGACGGCCAGACGATCTACGGCGTCCTGGTCACCCCCCCGGACTTCAAGGCGGGCCGGGCGTATCCCACCGTGGTGCAGCCGCACGGCGGCCCGGAATGGGCCTGCTGGCTCGGCTGGAGCAGCCAGCCGCAGCTGCTGGCCTCGAACGGCTACGTCGTCCTCCTCCCCAACCCGCGCGGATCGGACGGCCAAGGCTGGCGCTTCGTCGAGGCGAACCGCGACGACTGGGGCGGCATGGACTTCCGCGACATCATGGACGGCGTGGACGATCTGGCGCGCCAGGGGATAACCGACCCCGACCGGCTGGGGATCGGCGGCTGGTCGTACGGCGGCTTCATGAGCTCGTGGGCGGTGACCCAGACGGGCCGCTTCAAGGCGGCCATCGTCGGCGCGGCGGTGACCGACCTGTTCAGCATGTTCGGCACCACCGACATTCCGACCTTCCAGAGGGCCTACTTCCTCGACCTGCCGTTCCGCCGCCGCGCCGCCTATGACGGCCACTCGCCGATGTCGTTCATCCAGAACGTCAAGACGCCGAGCCTGGTGCTGCACGGACTGGCGGACGACCGGGTGCCGCCCTCGCAGGGATGGGAGTTCTACACCGGCCTGCGCTCCCTGGGCGTCGAGACCGAGATGGTCCTCTACCCGCGCGAGCCGCACGTCTTCGAGGAGCGCGCCCACTGGGTGGATCGCTAC
>QHXZ01000165.1 GCA_003223165.1 Acidobacteriota bacterium | reverse complement strand
TGACCGCCCTCCCTCTTCTCGGCGCCGCCCTGGCGATCGCGCTCACGCTCGGGGTCGGCGGACGGGCGGTCCCGATCGCCCTCTGGGCCTTGTATCTGTCCTGCATCACGGCGGGGCGCGACTTCTTCTACTACCAGTGGGACAACCTGCTCCTCGAGGCCTCGTTCCTGGCCATCTTCCTGCCGGCGCGCGGGTCGCTCTTCGGCCTGGCCCGGGGGCGGCGGCCGCCGGAGCCTTCGCGCATCGTGGTGTTCCTGCTGCAGTGGCTGCTGTTCCGCCTGCTCTTCGAG
>QHXZ01000008.1 GCA_003223165.1 Acidobacteriota bacterium | reverse complement strand
CCCGCGCAGGTCATCGATCGGCCCGGCATGCCGAGGACCCGGCAGTTCCTCAGCCAGATCCTGGTCTGACCGCCATGCGCCTCGCCGCGATCCCTCTTCTCGCCTACTTCAGGAACCGGCCGGCGGGAGAAAAGCGCTTCCTGCTGCTCGTGCCGCTGACGGGCGCCTGCACCGGCTTCGCCGCCGTGGCGCTGGTGCGCCTCCTGGCGCTCGTGCAGAAGGGCTTCTGGGGGAGCGGCCACGACCTGCTGCGCCATGCGCAGGCGGCCACGTCCCTGCATCGCGTCCTGGCGCTTCTCCTGGGCGGTCTCCTGGTCGGGTCGATCATCCTGCTCGCGCGCCAGGCGGTGGGCGGCCACGGCACGGCGGGGATCATCGAGGCGGTGGCCCGCCATGGCGGCGTCATCGCCATGCGAGGGACCCTGATCAAGGCCGCGGCCACGGTGGTGACCGTCGGGTCGGGCGGCTCCCTCGGGCGCGAGGGCCCCCTGGTGGGGGTCGGGGCGGCCCTCGGTTCCCTGCTGGGCCGCCGCTTCAAGCTCACCGGGCACCGGCTCAAGATCCTGGTCGGCTGCGGGGCGGCGGCCGGCATCGCCGCCGCCTACAACGCCCCGATCGGCGGGGCGATGTTCGCCCTCGAGGTGATCCTGGGCAACTTCGCCCTCGAGAGCTTCGGGCCGATCGTCGTGGCGTCGGTCGTCGGCACGATCATCTCCCGCAACCTGATCAGCCGCTACACGGCCTACAGCCCGCCCCCCTACACGCTCGCCAGCAACTGGGAGCTCGGGAACTACCTGGTCATGGGCCTCCTGATCGGCGTGGCCTCGGCGCTGTTCATCGTGGCGCTGCGCGCGGCGGAGAAGGGTTTCGCCCGCGTGCCCCTGGCTTCCTGGGCCAAGCCGGCGGCCGGCTTCGCCCTGGTCGGGCTGATCGGCGTGCGCTTCCCTCACGTGTTCGGCAACGGCTACGACACGGTCAACCTGGTGCTACGCGAACAGCTCCCCCTGGCCCTGGTGCTCGCCCTGCCCTTCCTCAAGGTGGCGGCCACGGCCCTGACCGTGGGATCGGGAGGCGCCGGGGGCCTGTTCACCCCGACCCTGTTCGTCGGGTCGGTGATCGGCTCGGCCTTCGGGGCCTGGTGCCACGCGACCTTCCCGGCCGGCACCGCGACCTCCGGCGCCTACGCCCTGGTCGGCATGGGGGCGATGGTCGCCGGCACGACGCAGGCGCCGCTCACCGCGATCCTGACCATCTTCGAGCTGACCGGCGACTACCAGATCCTCCTGCCGCTGATGTTCTCCTGCACGCTGGCCACCATCGTCGGCCGCCTGCTCCACCCGGAGTCGATCTACACCGAGTCCCTGATCGAGCGCGGCGTCCGGGTCGGCGGTCGGGTCGAGGAGCTGGTGATGGACAGTATCCAGGTGCGCGACGTGATGCGCCAGGGTGCGCCGCCGGTCAGCGACCAGGAGCCTCTCGAGTCGGTCCTGAAGCAGCTCCTGGCCGAGGGGCGCAAGGAGCTGTTCGTGGTGGCGCCGGACGGCCGCTTCAGGGGGGCCATCACCCTGGCCGAGCTGTCGGACTACCTGGGCCGCCCCGACGCCCTGCGCCAGACGCGCGCCGGCGAGGTCGTCTACACCGACCTGCCGGTGCTGCAGCTGGACGACAGGATGAGCGAGGCGATCGGGCGCTGGTCGAAGGTCAGCCGCGACCGCCTGCCGGTGGTCGACGGTGAGCAGACGCGGCGCTACGTCGGGGAGCTGTCCGCGGGCGACATCATCGCGCTCTACAGCCAGGAGGTCCTGCACAAGGAGGCGCGCCTGGCGCGCTTCGAGAGCTTCGGCGAGGGGAATCGGCCGAGCACCACCTACGTGGAGCTGCCGCCGGAGTATGTGGTGGCGTTGGTGACGCTGCCGGACTCGTTCCCGGGCGCCACCCTGCGCGACCTCGACGCCCGCCGCCGTTTCAGCGTCAACGTGATCGAGGTGAAGCGCCGCATCGGCAGCGGCCAGGAGCGGCGCATCATCGCCGAGCCGGGCACCGAGCTGAAGGCGGGGGACGGCCTGATCGTGGTGGGCCGGCCGGCCGACATCGCCCACCTGGGCGACCCGGTCCGCCTCGCCGAGCTGGCCGGCGGCCGCCGGCAGGACGACCCGCCTGCTCCCTAGGAGTCTGCCCGGGCGATGGAGGGGGCCTCGGCGCTCCCCAGATCCCGGAGCTCGAGGCCGGCGTGCCGCACGACCGCCCGGAATTCCTCCGAAGCGATCAGGCGTTCCTCCCTCTCGCGCCCCTCGACGTAGGCATCTCCAGAGGCGATCAGCTCCGCGTCCACGCGCCCCGGGTGGACCACCAGCTCGTAAGTCCGCCCGCGCCGGGTGCGCGAGAGCAGGGCGCGGAAGCGCTCCAGGGTCGGCCGCCGCATGAAGGCGGTGCCGAATCCGTGCGCGGCCGCCGGAGGCCGCACCTCGGCGCGCAGCGAGCGCCGCGTCGCCAGGGCGAGCACCAGCCCCTTGGGGTCGGGCCACGGTCCGCCGCCGCGCACCGGCCCGTCCATGGCGCGCACCGCCAGGCTCTCCTGCCGCGCCAGGGGCGCCATCGCCCCCTGGAACAGCCGCGGCAGCAGATGGACGTGCTGGTGGCTGTCGAGATGGGTGACGGCGACCCCCGCCCGGCGCACCGCCTCGAGCTGCGCCCGCCACTCGTGGCGCACCTCCTCGAGCCGGATGCGGCCGGTGAAGAAGCGCGCCAGGAACCGGCCGAGCGGCGGGAACTCGCCCGCCGGCGTCACCAGGCTCGGCACGCGCGCGGCCGGAAGCACCGGGCGCCCCTGGGTGAGGTTCAGGTGCACGCCGAAGTCGAACCGGGGGTGCGCCGCGGCCCAGGCCAGCGCCGCGGCGCAGTGCGGGCCTCCGAGCAGGATCGAGGCGCTGGTGACCGCCCCGGACTCGAGGCTCTCCTCAATGGCGCGGTTGATGCCGGGCGCCAGCCCGAAGTCGTCGGCATGCACGACCAGGCCGGCGGGCTCCCCCGCTCCGTCCTCGCCGGCCGCGTAGCGTCCGCGCAGCGAGCGCCAGCGGATGCGCAGCAGGTCGTGGATCATGCGGGCGGAGTCGATGATGAAGCGGACCGTGGAAGGCTCGCTGTCGTAGCGGAACGAGACCGGCACCTCGGCCACGCGGACGCCGCGATCGAGCAGGCCGCGCAGCAGCTCGACGTCGAAGGAGAAGCCGTCCATCACCAGCCTGCCGATGAGGGGGCGGACCGCCTCGGTGCGGAATCCCTTCAGCCCCGCCTGGGTGTCGAGGAGCCGCGGCACGGTCAGCAGGCGGCACAGGACGTTGAAGAAGCGGCCCATCAGGTGCCGCGTGTACAGGTAGGAGAAGAACGACGGGCTGATGAGGTACGTGCTGCGCGGCAGGACGCGGCAGGCGATCGCCGCGCCGGCCCCCTCCTCGAGCGCGGCGAGGATGCGCTCGGCGTTCTCGACGGGGTAGGCCAGGTCGCAATCGGTGAACACCGTGAAGCGTCCCCGCGCCAGCCCCATCCCGACGCGGGTCGCGAACCCCTTGCCGCGGTTGGCGCTGAAGCGCACGCGCCGCACCGCCTCGGCGCCGTGCCGCGCCACGAAGTCGTCGAGGATCGCCGCCGTGCCGTCGGTCGAGGCGTCGTCCACCACGATCAGCTCCCACGCCTCCGGCCGCGCGGCCAGCCAGCGGTGCACCTGGCGCAGCGTGCCGGAGAGGAACCCGGCGGCGTTGTAGACCGGCAGGATGAAGGTGCCGGCCGGTCCTTCGCGCGGCAGCAGGCTCACGGGGCCTCCCGCGCGCGCACGGCGGCGAAGCGGACCGCGGAGCGTCGCGGGCCGCGCTCGATCGGCACCGCGCCCAGAGCGGGATCCCGCTCGAGGTCCGCCAGGTCCCGGTTGCGGACGATCCAGATCCCCTCCGGCGCGGCCGTTGCGAGGCGCTTCAATGCATCGAGCTCGGTGACGTTCGGCACGCTGCGCCCCAGATAGAAGTCGAGGCTGACGTCCGAGACATGGTAGGCGCCGACGACGCGCCCCGCCTCGATCCCGGCCCCCTCCAGGGCGCGGATGAGCGGCCGGTTGGAATGGAACGGCTCGAGGCGCGGGGTCACCAGCGCGACGAGAGCCAGGACCGCCCCGAGGGATCCGGCGGCGCCCGCCGCCAGGAAGCCGTCCAACCGCCCCCGCCGGACCGCCACCAGCGCCGCGACCGACCCCAAGAGGAGCGCCGCGCCCGCGGCCGCGAGGCCGGGAAGGGCGGCGTCCCAGCCGGCCCGGCGCGCCATGAGCAGCATGCCGGCGCCCGCTCCCAGCGCCGCCGCCACGCCGAGCGCGGCCGAGAGCCTGACACCGCCGCTCCGCGCGCGTCCACCGGCCTGGTCGAGGGCGGCGTCCCAGTACCCGGCGAGCAGGAGCGCGGCGGGCGGCAGGGCGGGGAGGACGTAGGACGGCAGCTTGCTGGCCGACAGCGAGAAGACCAGCAGGACGGCGCCGAACCAGCACAGCGCGAAGAGCGGGCCCGGGCGGCTCCCGGGGCCGCGCTCCGCCGCCCAGGCGGACGGCCGGGCCGCGCCCAGAAGCGTCGCGGGCAGCGCGCCCGACCAGGGCAGGAGCCCGCCCGCCAGGACCACCGCGTAGTAGAACGGGAACGCGGGATGCTCGGGGTCCAGGAAGCGCCCCAGGTTCCCGTCTCCCAGGAAGGTCCCGACCAGGAGGTCGCGATGGGAGAGCGCCATGTAGAGGTACCAGGGCCCGGCGCACGCCACGGCCCCGGCGGCGCCGGCCGCCAGGGCCCAAGGCCGCAGGAGGTCGGAGCGCCGGGCGAGGAGCCCATAGGCGGCGAGCGCCACGCAGGGCAGCAGCAGGCCGACCGGCCCCTTGGTCAGTGCCGCCAGCCCGAAGGCGGCCCCCGCCCACCCGGCGGCCAGCGTCCCTCCCCGCTCCAGATAGG
Organism: Acidobacteriota bacterium; assembly: GCA_003223165.1. Classification (GTDB taxonomy): domain Bacteria; phylum Acidobacteriota; class Polarisedimenticolia; order Gp22-AA2; family Gp22-AA2; genus QHXZ01. The sequence goes on along the minus strand of QHXZ01000008.1, from coordinate 44,192 downwards.
CGGCCACGGCCAGCATCCCGAACGTCAGGACACAGGCGAGGGTCATGTCGGTCACGGCGGAGCGCGCCAACAGCACGTACTCCAGGCTCGTGGCCAGGATGAGCGCCGCGGCGAACGCGGCCCGCCCGCGCAGGCCGACCCGCCGGCCCATCGCGAACAGCCCGAGCACTCCCGCGGCACCGGCCAGGGCGGAGCCGATCCGGGCCGCGAATTCCGAGACGCCCACGAGGCGGTAGGCCCCCAGGACGACCCAGTAGAAGAGGATCGGCTTGTCGAACCAGGGCTGCCCGCGGAAGATGGTGAGGCTCCAGGTGCCGCTCTTCAGCATCTCGAGGGCCGGCACGGCGTAGTACGGCTCGTCCGGATCGGAGAGGCCGACGGCGCCCAGCCAGGCGAGATAGAGCGGCAGGGCCAGGAGGAGAAGCGCGCCCGCCTGCAGCAGGGTGGGCCGGGCGTGCAGGGGCGCGATGCGCATGGGGTAGAGGATAGTGTCCCAAGCTGAACCGTGCCTGAACATCGTAGAATTAAGAGCCCGTGCTTGCGGCCGGCGACGCTCACTGCGCGTCGCGGCCGAAGCGCGGGGGAGGCGACCGTGAGGATTCTCATCGTCGAGGACCACGCCGAGACTCGGAAGATGGTCGAGCGGGTGCTGCGCGAGGCGGGGCACGACGGCGACGGGGTCGGCGACCTCGCCGCGGCGCGCGGCCGGCTGGCGGCGGGCGGCTACGCCGCCGTCATCCTGGACTGGATGCTTCCGGACGGGGCCGGGACCGATCTCTGCCGCGAGATGCGCGCGCGCGGTTCGAGCCTGCCGGTCCTGATCCTGACGGCGCGGGGCGGGGTCGAGGACCGCGTGGAGGGGCTCGACGCGGGGGCCGACGACTACCTGCGCAAGCCGTTCGCCGTCGCCGAGCTCCTGGCGCGCGTCAGGGCCCTTCTGCGCCGGGGCCCGCGCATCGAGGCCCCGGTGGTGTCGCTCGGAGAGGTGGAGGTTCGCCTGGCGGAGCGCCGCGTCCTGGTGCGGGGGCGCGAGGCGCCGCTCACCGCGCGCGAGTTCGCCATCCTCGAAGTCCTCCTGCGGCACCGCGGTCGCCCAGTCTCCCGGGCCGACATCCTGCAGGCGGTATGGGGCGAGGAGAGCGACAGCGCCGAGTCGAGCCTCGAGGTGCTGATCGGGCGGATGCGCCGCAAGCTGTCCCCGCTGGGGGGCGACGGGCCGATTGAAACGCACCGCGGCTTCGGCTATTCGATCGGCCAGGACGCATGAGCCCGCCGACCCTCCGCGGCCAGCTGCTGCGGGCGCAGACCGTGGTCGTCGTGCTGGCCTGCCTGCTCCTGGCGATCGGCGCGATGGGGGCGAGCGCCATCCTGCTGCGCAAGGACCAGGACGCCGACCTGCGCTCGCTCGCCACCTCGCTCTGTCACACGATCGAGGCCGAGCGCCGCGAGCAACCTGGCGGCGAGCCCGGGGCGGTCCGCGCCGCATTCGACCAGATGCACATACCGGGGTACCGCTTCGAGCTGTGGGACCGCTCGGGAGCGGTCCTCGTCGGGCACGGCGTGCTCCCCTTCTTCTCCTCTTCGGACCTGGGACTGGTCAGGAACCGCAACTGCCGCACCGATCGCCCCTCCGGATGGCGCCTCGACGGGATCGCCTACCGCGCCTGCCTGCGCGTCTGCGACGGCCGGTCGCGCGTCGTCGTGGCCACGGAGGACGCGCTGGCGCGGCTGGAGGTGCGGCGCGCGGCTCTCGGCCTGTTCGCCGTGCTGCCGCTGGCGGCCCTGTGCGCCGCGGCCGCCGGGCGGGTCTGGATCCGCCGGCGCCTGCGGCCGCTTCTGCTGCTCGAGCAGGCGGCCCTCCGGCTGGAGACCCGCCCGGGCATGGCCCTCGGAGTCGGGGCGCAGGCCACCGAGCTGGCCGCGCTCGAGCGCGCCCTCGATCGCCTGCTGGCGCGCCTGGACGAGGCGCTGGCGCGCGAGAAGCGCTTCACGCAGGAGGCCTCCCACGAGCTGCGGACCTCCCTGACCACGCTGCGCGCCCGCCTCGAGGCGCTGCGGCGCGGCCTCGACACGGCGCCCCGGCTGGAGGCGGAGGCGGCCATCGCCGACCTCGAGTCGCTCGACCGCCTCGTGGAAGCGCTCCTGGTGCTGGCGCGATCGGAGTCCGCCGGGCTGCCGTCGGTGCCGGTCAACCTGTGCGACCTGGCGCGGGACGTGGCGCAGCGGCAGGCGCGCTCGGACGGTCCGGCGAGCCCGCCCGCCGAGGTCGAGGCGCCGGACGAGATCCTGGTGCGCGGCAGCGAAGAGCTCCTGGCGCGCTCCCTGGCCAATCTGGTCGAGAACGCGCGCAAGTTCGGCGGTGTGGGGGCGCGCATCCTGGTCCGGGTGGCGCAGGCCGAGGGCCTCGCGGTGGTGACGGTGGAGGACGACGGCCCCGGGATCCCGGCCGATCTGCGCCCCGTCGTCTTCGATCGCTTCGTCCGCGGTCCGGCCGACCGGCAACGCGGCGTGCCGGGGACCGGCCTCGGACTGGCGGTGGTGCGCACGATCGCGCGCCGCCATGGCGGCGACGTGGCGACGGGCGCGAGCCCGCTCGGAGGCGAGGCGATGCGCCTCACGCTGCCCCTCCTGGGGCCCGGCGGCGCGGGTTGCTGATCCCGCGGGCGGCCGGGTCACCGCCCGGGGGCGGGGTTCCCGGCTGCGGAGCGCGCCACCACGCCGCCTCCTTCGCGGATGGTCACGAACTGATCGGCCGCGATCGGCCCGACCGTCTCGGTGCGCTTCGGTTTCTCCGGCCAGCGGATCTCGATGGCGTCCACCTTGGCGGCGGCGCCCAGCCCGAAATGCAGCCGCATGTCGTTCTGCGACAGGTAGGAGCTGGCGCTGCGCACCTCCTCGACCTGGCGCCGGCCGCCGGCGGTCACCACCACGCGGGCGCCGATGGCGTCGCGGTTGCACTTCACCCCCTCGAGACGCAGGGTGATCCAGTGTCCCGCGCTGTTGCCGCCGTCGTTGCGCAGGAGGGTGGCCCTGCGGTTGTTGGGGGTGAAGGCGATGTCGAGGTCGCCGTCGTTGTCGTAGTCGGCGGTGGCGAGCCCTCGGCCCACCTCCATGGCGCGGAAATAGGCCCCGGTCTCCTGCCCCACGTCGCGGAACTTCCCGCCACCCTGGTTCTGGAACAGGAACGGCCTCTGGGCGTAGGTGACGTTGTCGCTGGACAGCTGGATGTCGTCCATCGGGTGCCCGTTGCTCACCACGATGTCGAGGTCGCCGTCGTTGTCGTAGTCGAAGAGGTCGGTCCCCCAGCCGGAAGTCAACAAGCTGATTTCCCCCAGCCCGGCGGGATAGGTGTCGATCGAGAACGTGCCGGTCCCGCGCAGGTTGTGGTACAGCTCGTTGACCTCGTTGGTGAGGTTGGTGACGAAGAGGTCGGGCCAGCCGTCGCCGTCGGCGTCGCCGGCGTCGGTCCCCATGCCGGACTGCGGCTTGCCGTCCTCGCTGCAACAGGCACCCGACAGCAGCGTGATGTCGGTGAAGCGGCCGTTCCCCTCGTTGCGGTAGAGATCGTTCGGGGTGGCGTCGTTGGCCACGTACAGGTCGACGTCGCCGTCGGCGTCGAGGTCGAGCCAGACCACCCCCAGCCCCTTGCCGTTCGGGTCGTAGATCCCCGACGCCCGGGCGACCTCCTTGAAGCGGCCGTTCCCCTCGTTGTGGAACAGGGCGTCCGGCAGGCCGCCGTAAGTGTCCGGGTGGCAGTAGGAGCGGCGGTTCTGCTTCACGTTGCCGCAGAACTTCTCGTCGTCCATGGTGAAATCGACGTAGTTGGCGACGAACAGGTCGAGGCGGCCGTCATTGTCGTAGTCGGCCCAGGCGGCGCTCGTGGCGTACAGGCCGTTGCGCACCCCGGCCGTCCCCGCCACGTCGGTGAAGGTGCCGTCGCCGTTGTTGCGGTACAGGACGGAGGCGCCGAAGTTCGTGACGTACAGGTCCTCGTCGCCGTCGTTGTCGTAGTCGCCCACGGTGCAGCCGTTGCCGTAGCCGGCGGCGTTCGCGACCCCCGCCCGCTCGGTGACGTCGGCGAAGGTCCCGTCTCCGCGGTTGCGGAACAGCCGCGCGTGCGGGCTCCCGGCGTCGCGCGGCGTCCCGGGAAGCGGTCCGCTCTGGACGATGTAGAGATCCTGCCAGCCGTCGCCGTCGTAGTCGAGCCAGCAGGCGCCCGGAGGGACCGTCTCGATGTAGTACTTGCGCCCCGTGCCGCCGTGGCTGTGCACGAAGTCGATCCCCGAGGTCGCGGTGACGTCGGTGTAGGCGACGGCCGGGGCGCGCCGCGGATCGCCGCGGGCCGGCAATCCCCGGAAAAGAGCCGCTCCGGCGACGAGCGCCAGGCCCACGGCTCGCAGGCCCACGGCGCGCCGCATCAGTAGCCCGACTTCCCTTCGGGGATGGTCTCGAGCGTGGCGAAGATCGACATCTCGCGCTCGGCCGCCTGGGCCTCTCCACGCTCGCGATAGAGCCCCGAGAGCAGGTAGTGGGGCTCGCTCTGCTTCGGATCGAGGGCGACGGCCTTCTTGAGCGCCTCGAACGCCTCCTCGCGCCGGCCGAGACGCAGCTCCAGGCGGCCGATCTCGTTGTAGAGCGGCGCGTAGTCCGGGTAGCGGGCGGCCAGGGACTGGTACTCGGCCAGCGCCTCGGGGTACTTCCGGTCGAGCTTGTAGCGGACCGCCTTGACGCTCACCGCGCCGATCTGGACCTCGCGTTCCGTCGTCGCCTTGATGCGACCGCTCAGCTCCGCGTAGACCGCCTGCTCGGAGCGGGCCTCCTTCATCTTCCCGCTGCGCGCGTAGGCGTTGGCCAGGTTGAAGTGCGCGCCGACGTGGCGCGGGTTGATCGCCACGGCGCGCTCCAGCTCGGCGATCGCTTCCGGGTAGCGCGCCTGGGCCAGGTGGGTCAGCCCGAGGGTGTAGTGGGCCTCGGGATGGTCGGGCTTGAGGGCGATGGTCCTCTCCAGATTTGCCTCCGCCTCCGGATAGAGGGCGAGGCGGTAGGCGACGAAGCCCAGGTTGTAACGGGCGACCAGGCTGTCGGGCTGGCGCTTCACGACCGCGCGCAGGGCCTCGGCCGCGGTCGCGAACTCCCCTTGCCGGATGTTGACGCGTGCCAGCACCAGCCGCGCCGCGCCGTCTTCGGGGAAGCGGGAGAGATGGCCGGTCAGAAGGTCGTCGGCCTTCTTGACCAGGCGGTTCTTGAGGTAGCAGTTGGCGAGGTTGGCCACGATGCGCGGGTCATCCGCCGAGGAGGCCAGTGCCTCTTCGTAAAGCGCCTGCGCGCTCTCGTAGTCGCCGTCCCGGTAGGCTCCTTCGGCGTTCTTCACCAGGACGTCGGCCGGCTCGTTGCGCGTGCCGCGCGCGCCGCCCGCGGGCCCGCCGGCGCCCGCCCCTGCTCGCGGCGGCCCGCCGGAGCAGGCCAGCAGGGTCGCGAAGGCCGCCGCGGACAGCGCGAGGCGCGGCAGGCGCAGGGGAGATGGGGCGCGGAGCATGGGAGGCGTCATCTTAGCAGACGCCTCCCTGCAAGGCCAGCGCCGGGGCCGCGGCCTCGGCGCCCCGGAGCGGGGCTAATCCACCCTGATGGTCAGGACCTGGCCGGGGTAGATGGTCGAAGATCGGAGGTTGTTGAGGGCGCGCACCCGGCTCACGGACACGTCGTAGAGCCGGGCGATCCGGTGCAGCGTTTCGCCGCGCTTGACGCGGTGGTGCACCGCGCCCTCGGACGCGCCGCGGCCCGAGGCGGCCGCTCCGCCCGAGGAGTCCGCGGGGGCCTCGCCGACGTAAAGCCGGTCGCCGGGTTTCAGGACGCTGTCGGGGGCGACATTGTTCCAGCGGCAAAGGTCGTCCAGCGCGGCGTTGAACTTCTGGGCGATCGACTGCAGCGTGTCGCCGCGCTGCACGCGGTACTCGATCCGTCCCCCGGCGATCGACACCGCGGCGCTCGAGGCCTCGAGATCGGCCTTCGGCCCGTCCCCCTTCTCGCCATAATAAATCGTCAGCCGCTGTCCCGGCCGGATGACCGCTCCGGCCAGGCTGTTCCAGCGCTTCAGGTTCGCGACCGTGGTGCGGTACCTGGCGGCGATCTCCTGCAGCGTCTCGCCGCGGCGCACGCGGTGGACGACCCTTTCCCCCGGCTCGAAGCTGGGAGAGTCGTCGCCGGCGTCGGCCAGGGCCGGAGCGGCGGGCGCGCGGCCGGCCAGGGGCACGTTCAGGATGGTGCCGCGCCGCAGGCGCTGTCCGGCGAAGCGCGGGTTGGCGTCGATCAGGGCCCGCACCGGCACGCCGTACTTGCGCGCCAGGCTCGAGAAGGTCTCCCCCGACCGCACCTCGTGCAACGACCAGGAGACGCGCTTGTCGTCGGGCAGCTCCTCGAGCTTGGCCAGGAGGTCGCGCCGGGTCCCCTCCGGCACCCGGACGGTGTAGGTCACGACGTTGGGAGGGGTGATCAGGCCCCGCAGCTCGGGGTTCAGGGCGCGGATCTCCTCCAGGGTCGCCCCCGTGGCGTCGGCGATGACCTGCAGGTCGGTCGCCTTGTCCAGATCGGCCGTGTCCCACTTCAGCTCGGGATCCGGTTCCACGTTGAAGCCGTAGTCCTCGGGGGACTTGTCGATCAGGATCGAGGCCAGGATGGCGGGGACGTAGTACTTGGTCTCGCGCCGGATGTACTTGGTCCTGGTGAGGGCCCAGAAATCCTTGCTCCGGGCCCGGGCACAGGCGCGGTCGATCTTTCCCTCGCCCGCGTTGTAGGCGGCCATCGCGAGGTACCAGTCGCCGTAGCGCCCGTGCAGGTCCTTCAGGTAGGCCGCCGCGGCGCGGGTCGCTTTCTCGAAGTCGGAGCGCTCGTCCACCCAGAGGTCGGTCTTGAGACCGTACTTGCGTCCCGTGAAGGACATGAACTGCCACATTCCCTTGGCCCGCGAGCGCGAGTAGGCGTTCAGCTTGAAGGCCGACTCCTGGTGCGCCATGTAGGCCAAGTCCTCCGGCAGCCCCTCCTTGCGGAAGATCTCCTTGATCGTCGGCAGGTAGGCCCCCGAGCGCTTGAGCCCGGGCTCGAACTCCTCGCGGATGCGCGTCTGGAACGCCTCGATGAACTGCAGGACCATGTGGTTGAGGGTGACCGGGATGTCGTAGGAGATCTGCCCCACGACCTGCTGGATCTTCTGGCGCTCCTTCTCGGCCTCCTCGGGTGACAGGTAGTTGGTGATGTCCTTCAGCTCGTCCAGCGGAGACTGGTTCTCCTTGTCCTCCGTGGTGGCGTCGCGGCTGTACAGCTCGGCGTCCATGTCCGAGATGTCCCGCACCATGTCGTCGAAGGCCTTCTTGAGCGCCGGCTGCTCTGCCAGATCGATGTCGCTGCTGATGACGATGTCGACGGCGCGATCGAAATGCTCCTTCGCCTCGTCGAAGCGCCCGGCCTGGTACGCCTCGAGGCCCGCCTGGTAGGCCTCTTCCATCTGGTCGCGCACCTCGCGCACCCCGTCGGGCAGGGCCTCGCGGCGGGTCCGATCGGGCGTCTTCTCGCGCAAGGTCGCCTGGACGGGGGATCCCTGGGCCTCGGAGGCCGCCCGGGCGGTCTGGACCACGGCACCCGGCGCCTCTCCCGCGCCCGGCTGATCCGCGGCGTCGTGGGTGACGCCCTCGTGGGGCGGGATCGGGCCGTTCCCGGCCTCCGGGCCGCCGGAGGAATCGGGGGAGGCCGCGGGCCGGGCCGTGGGGGCGCTGGCGCAGGCCACCGTGACCGCCATCAGGAGCAGCGGCAGGGCCAGGGTGATGCGCGGAAGGACGCGGTTTGCGTGTCTCATAACAAAAGCCGGCGTCCCACGGGACGCCGTCGCCGTGCCAATATAGTGGGCGCCCCCGGGACTGTCAAGGCGGAGTTCTGACAATCTCCTTGCGCTCCATGGGGTTCCGGAGGGCGCCCCGTCGCGATCCTGCACACGAACCGCCCCAGCGGCCGCCTGCGGCCGCTGGCCGTCCGACGTGTCGCTCCGTGGACAGCCCCCGCCCCCCGCCCGCCCACCGGCTCCGAGGGGCGCCGTGGTCCCGGCGGGCTGGCGCGTGCCTTGCGAAGGGGTGGCCGGGCGGGCGGCGGGGTGGGCCCGCCCGGCCGCCGCGCGTTGACACCCCCGGAGGATTGTCCTAAGATGGCCGCGCTTCCCCCGGAGACGCCGAAACCCCGCTCACAGGAAGGAACCGACCCGATGGCCCAGGACCCCAAGGAACGCAGCCGGGCGATCGACCTGGCGCTGGCGCAGATCGAGAAGCAGTTCGGCAAGGGTTCGATCATGAAGCTGGGGGCGAAGGACTTCCAGCAGGAGGTCGCGATCATCTCCACGACCTCCTTGTCGATCGACGCCGCCCTCGGCATCGGCGGCCTGCCGCGCGGCCGCGTGATCGAGATCTTCGGGCCCGAGTCCTCCGGCAAGACGACCCTCGCCCTGCACGTGGTGGCCGAGGCGCAGCGCCAGGGAGGGCTGGCGGCCTTCGTCGACGCCGAGCACGCTCTCGACCCGGAGTACGCCCGCAAGCTGGGCGTGGACGTGGACAACCTCCTGGTGTCGCAGCCCGATTCCGGCGAGCAGGCGCTCGAGATCACCGAGGTCCTGGTGCGCTCCAGCGCCATCGACGTCCTGGTGATCGACTCGGTGGCCGCCTTGGTCCCCAGGGCGGAGCTCGAGGGCGAGATGGGCGACTCCCACGTCGGCCTGCAGGCGCGCCTGATGTCGCAGGCGCTGCGCAAGCTGACCGGCGTCGTGTCGCGCTCGCGCACCAGCCTCGTCTTCATCAACCAAATCCGCGAGAAGATCGGCGTCATGTTCGGCAACCCCGAGACCACCACCGGCGGCCGCGCGCTCAAGTTCTACGCCACAATCCGCATCGACATCCGCCGCATCGGCCAGATCAAGGACGGCGACGCGGACGTCGGCAGCCGCACGCGCGTCAAGGTGGTCAAGAACAAGCTCGCCCCTCCCTTCAAGCTCGCGGAGTTCGACATCCTGTACGGCAGCGGCATCTCGAGGACCGGCGATCTCATCGACCTGGCGATCACCCACAAGTTGATCGAGAAGAGCGGCGCCTGGTTCTCCTACGGCGAGATCCGCCTCGGCCAGGGGCGCGAGAACGTGCGCGCCTTCCTGGAGCAGAACACGGACCTGCGCGACGAGGTCGACCTCAAGCTGCGCCGCCTCCTCGGCCTGATCAAGGAGCCGAAGGGCGAAGCCAGGGCGGAGGCGAAGGCGGACGGCAAGGAGCCGAAGGCGGATGGCCGCGAGGGCAAGGAGGTCCTGCGGCCCGCGCCGGCCAAGGACTCCGGGCCGCGCGAGGCCCCCCGCCCGCCGCGCGGCCAGGCCCCGGCGCCGCGCGCCTGAGCCGGACACCCGCAACCTTGACACTCCGCGGGGCCGGTTGCTACCATCCCCGGCTTCGCACCATCCCGCCCGGGTGCCGCGGTAGCTCAGTCGGTAGAGCGAGGGACTGAAAATCCCTGCGTCGGCGGTTCAATTCCGTCCCGCGGCACCACTCCTGCTATCCCCCGATCGCGGCGGCGTTGGCCTGGTACGAAAAGGCCATGGCGGCGAACGAACCGAGGGTCGCCAGCACGACCAGGGCCGTCGCCAGGCGCAGCGCCATTTCCCCGGCGCGCGTGCGCGGCTCTCCGGTCTCGAGGAACAGGCCGGAGAGGGCGCCCGACACCAGCCCGCCCAGGTGCGCCATGCTGTCGATTCCCGGGATCAGGAACATGACCGCCCCCAGGATGATGTAGCGCAGCAGCTGGTCGGCGATGGCGCGCCCCGCCGCCCCCCCGCGCAGGCGCCCGTAGACGAAGGCGAAGCCGATCAGGCCGAAGAGCGCTCCCGAGGCGCCCGCGCTCGGGACGCCGGGGTGCAGCGCGGCGCTGGTGGCGAACGCGCACACGCCGGTGACGGTATAGAGGAGGAAGAACTTGCGCGCCCCGAACGATTCCTCGATGAGCGGTCCGAGGCTCATCAGGGCGTAGCCGTTGAAGACCAGGTGCAGCAGCCCGACGTGCAGGTAGTTGGCGGTCACGAGCCGCCAGACCTGCCCGTGCAGGATCGCCGGTGTCCACTTCTCCCCGAGGAGAAAGAGGACTTCCCCCGGCGGCGACAGCATGCGCAGCGGGTTACCTTGCGGCCCGAGCCCCCCGATCGCCAGGGCCACGATGCACATCAGAACGTTGGCGCTCAGCAGGAGGGTCGTCACGCTGGTGCGCCCCGGGAGCGCGAACCCGAGCAGGCGCGCCAGGCCGCCTTTGGGAATCCCCCGCATCGAGGCGCCGCAGGCGGGGCAGACGGAGGCGCTTCTCTGCACCAGGGTGCGGCACTCGCGGCACATGCGGGTGCGGGAGCGCACCCCGCGCTCGAGGTTCTCCCAGGCGGCGAGACGCTCCTGGAGCGCGCGCCGCCAGGTCTGCTTCTGCCACTCCCAGCGGGAGCCTCGCGCCCCCAGGGCGGCGAGCACGGCTATCGCGCCGTCGAGCGCCGCCGACAGGACCCTTCCCCAGAGCCTCAAGGGCCGATCCTCCCCGGAACACGAGTATGATAGAGGTCGGCTCCCGGGGCGGCGGGCCTCCCCGTTCGCAGGCCCTCCCACGAGCGACCTCCGTGTGGCCCCTCGATCACGCTTCTGCAACCCATCCGACGAAAGTGCTCCCCCGCGCGGGTTCGGCCTTGCACCGCGCATCTCTTCGCGGCATACGATGCACATGAGCGATCTGCGCCGCGCCGCGCGGGCGGCCCTCCTGCTGCTGGCGACATCCGGAGGCCCGGGGGCCTGGAGCGCGCCGGCCATCCCGGCGGACGACCCGGCGGCCGGAGCCGCGCAGCAGCGGGACCTCGTGAAGCGGCTGGAGGAGAAGCTGAAGCTGGACGGTGAGGCGATCCGCCGCTACAGCTACGTCGAGTCGACGGTGCTCGAGAAGCGCGCCGCCGACGGCACGCTGCGCTCGAGCGTCACCGAAGTGAACGAGATCACCTACCGGGACGGCCGGCGCCTCAAGCGGCGCCTGGCCGACGACCTGGAGCAGGACTCCGACGGCTTCGCCATCATGAGAAGCGAGGAGTCGCGCTTCGGCGCCACCCCCGCGCCGCTGCAGGAGGCCAAGGAGGGTCCGTTCGCGATGGAGCAGCTGATCCCCTGCTTCCACTTCTACCCCATGGGACAGGAGCGGGTGGAGGGGAGGCCGGCGTTGCGCATCGCCTTCACCCCGATCGCGGGCTGCCTGCAGGACGACTCGCGCTCCGGCCGGATCCTGGGACGCCTGGCCGGAACGCTCTGGGTGGACGAGGAGGCCCACGACCTGGTCCGGGTGCGCGGCTACCTCGAGGAGCCGGTGAGCTTCGGTTTCGGTCTTCTCGGAAAGGTGGACGGCTTCGACCTCGAGCTGGACCGCCAGCCGCTCGAGCCGGGTGCCTTCGCGATCACGCGCGTGGCCTACCAGGCCCGGGGCACGTCGTTCCTCTTCCACCACTTCGACGTGCGCTCGGTGAGGCAGCGCAGCGGCTTCGCGCCGCTCCCGCGCCCCCCCGCCCCGCCCGAGCCGCAGCCGCGCGCCCTCCTCGCGCCGGGCGATGACGCCGCGCCCGCTCCGGCCGGGCCGCGCTGAGGCCGCGCCCCGGCGCCAGGCCGCGGCGAGGACCGGCCTACTTCCAGCTCCAGCCGACCCCGATCTTGTAGTCCGCGTCGTCGTCGCCCAGGCCGACCTTCAGCTCCGCAAAGAACTTGGTGCCCGACTTCAGCCTGGTCTCGACCCCTCCGACCCCCATCAGGGCGACGGCCGTGTCGGAGTTGTCCACCCCCGAGGGAGCGTTGTCGATGTGCACGTAGGTGAATCCCGTGCCGCCGCCGACATACGGCTTCCAGACCTGTACCTTGGAGAAGAGGTAGGTCACCTCGGCGATCCCCTGCAGGGTGGTGGCGTGATCCCCAGTTCCGATCTCGACGTACGGCCTGAAGCGGACGTTCCGCGCGAACTCGCCCAGGTCGAAATGCACGCCGCCGTAGACCTGGTCGGGGCTGCTGCTGAGCCCCACCCGGGCCCCCCAGCCGTTCCATCCGAGGTGCGGCGATGGGCCGCCGGTCCTGGACGTGCCTTGCGCCAGGGCCGGGGTCGACAGGCAGACGAGCAAGAGCAGGAGAAGCGGCAGCGCGCGCCGGTGTCTCATCGTCATCGGGCGTTCCTCCCTGGAAATGTGGATGACAGCCGAACGTTCAACCGATTGGCGCCCCCGCGCGGTCCCGCAGTGCGAGCCGATCGAGGGGAATGGGCCGGAGTTCAGATGAATCGAAGCCGCGGGACCGGGGGCCTCGCGTCTCCTCAGGGCCCGCGGGAGCACGGAAGCTCACCCTGGGAGCGGGTGGTGCGTCCCAGGGCGGGACAGGCTACCACGGGCCTCCTGGGGGGTCAAGGAAACGGCGCCGGAGCGGATGCCTCCCGGGCCGTGCCAGGGCGACCCCGCGGCTCCCCGAATGTCATTGACCCGCAAGGCCCTTGCCCGTATATGTAGTGGGTTCCAGAGGAGGAGCGACCGACTGATGACCCCCGCACGGCCGCCGGTCCCGCGCCGGACCCGATCGAGCTCCGTGGTCCTGGCCGCCCTGGCGCTCCTCGCCTCGATCCCCTCCGGCGACGTTTCCGCCACCTCCATCAGGAAGGTCACCCTGCGACAGATGGTCGACGCCTCGGACACGATCGTCCAGGGGCGCGTGGAGGGGGTCCGCTCGTTCTGGCAGGGCAGGCAGATCCTGACCGAGGTCACCCTCGCCGTGTCCCAATCGCTCAAAGGGAGCGGCGGCGCCAGGCTCACGTTTCTTCAAGTCGGCGGCCGGGTCGAGGCGCCGGTGCCGATCGAGGTGACCGTGCCGGGTGCGCCTCTGCACCGGATCGGCGAGCGGGGGTTCTACTTCCTCGAGCCCGGATCGCCCGGGCACAAGATGATCGTCGGGCTGTGGCGCGGCCGCGTCCCGGTCCTGCACGACCAGGCGGGCGACTACGTGCCGTTCGACGAAGAGCGCCGGGCGCCCTCCGACTTCGCCGAAGAGATCCGCCGCCTGGTCGCCGGCCAGGGCCCAGGCGCCTCCGCTCCCGGGACCCGCCCGTGAAGCTCCGACCGCGCCCGCCGCGGCCGCGCCCGGCGGCCGCCGTCGCGCTCGTCCTCGCCCTGCTCCTCGCGGCCGGCCAGGCTCCGCCGGCGCGTGCCGGAGGCAACCTGGAGGCGGTGGTCAACGGTGGCACCGCCATCGCGAACGCCGCCTGGAACGCGCGCGCCCTGCCGATCCCCTGGCGGATCAACGATCAGGGAGCGATCAACAATTGCAACAACGGCAACCCCACCTGCGTCGCGGGTGCCTCGCCGCTGACCCTGCAGCGGGCGATCGATGTCCTGACCGCCGCGTTGAACACCTGGCAGAGCGTCCCCACCTCGACGGTCGCCTTCACCTTCGCCGGCACCAGCGCGCTGACCAACATCGGCACCGACAACGTCCATCTGATCACCTGGGCCGACACCAACCCGCTCAACTGCCCGTCGGGCGTCATCGCCGTCACCCCGAACACGCATCTCGCGGCCCCGCTCACGGTCTCGGGCGCCAACCGGGACGTCAACGCCGACGGCATCATCGACATCGACCCGGTGGTCTACCCCGACGGCACGCTCCTTCCGGCGGGCACGATCATCGACGCCGACGTGGCCTGGTGCCCGGGGGGGAACGACTTCGTCGATGAGCCTCTCGACACCACCACCAACACCTTCGACGTGGGCGCGGTCGGGACGCACGAGCTGGGGCACTTTCACGGGCTCGCCCACTCGTCGCTGATCGAGCCCGTGGCCACCATGTTCCCGTTCGTGGACAACTCGGCCGAGTTCGGCAACACCTTCAGGACGCTGTCGCAGGACGACATCGCCTCCACCTCGCGCTACTACCCCGACCCCTCGGCCGCCGCGGCCTACGGGGCGATCGCCGGACGGCTCTTCCTGCCGGGCGGCACCACGCCCGCCGACGGCGCCAGCGTCACCGCCTTCAACCGCGCCACGGGCGAGATGACGGTGCAGGTCTTCTCGGTCTCGCGCTTCACGGCGACCGGGGAGCCGCCGGGGTCGTTCCGGATCGACGGACTCCCCCCCGGGACCTACGACGTCGGCGTGGAGTACTTCGACCACCCCGGCAGCAGCGCGACCGCGATCGATTCCTGGTGGGACCCGCAGCGTTACAACCTCACGGTCCTGAACAGCAATGTGACCGGAGGAAGCAATCCCCCCGCCGTCCGGGCGGAGTTCCTGAGCGCGCTGGAGACCAGCACGGACGATCTCGAGGTCCCCGACCCCGTCACCGTGACAGCGGGGACGACAAGCACCACGGCGCCGATCATCATCGACACGGACGACCCGCCGGTGCCCGCCGGTGCGACGGCCCTGAACCTGGTGAACAGCGACGCGGTCCTGGTCGCCTTCCCGGCCGGCTTCTCGTTCCCCTTCTACGGCCAGACCTGGAGCAACGTCTACGTGCAGAGCAACGGCAACCTGACCTTCGGGACTCCCTCGGCCAGCCCCGACAGCCGCAACTTTCTGGGGCCCGACATCAACAGCGGCGGCGCCGTGCCGCCCCGCATCGCCGCCCTGATGACCAACCTGAATCCGGGGATCGACAACAAGGGAGGGCGAGGCGGCCCGCTGGATGTCTTCGCGCGCTTCGTCTCGGACGCCCAGGGGGACCGCGAGGAGATCCTCTACCAGGGGGTTCCGGTCACCACCACGACCAAGAGCTGCACGGCGATCATCCGACTGTTCGGGAGCGGCCGGATCGAGATCCAGTACCGTTTCTGGTCGGCCTGGTGGGGGGTCACCGGGCTGAGCCCCGGCGGCAGCGGCCAGGAGCCCGCCGCCGCCATCGACTTCACCCGGCGGCTCCCCTTCCCCGGCGCCACCGGGCAGGCCATCTACGAGCATTTCGAGTTCGCCCAGCCCGTGAGCTTCGGAGGGACCTTTTCCCTCTCGCACGCCTTCGACCTGAACGGCCAGACCCTGATCTTCACCCCCAACGCTCAGGGGGGGTACGACGCCACCTCGCCCGACCTGGCCGTGATCCCTCCCGGCGAGATCCAGAACCTGCGACTGACCGGCGCCACGGATCTCGCCTGGGACCCGCGCGCGGACGCGCTCACCTATGACGTCTACCGCGGCTCCGTCGCCACGCTGCGCGACACGAACGGCGACGGAGCCGCCGAAAGCTACGGCGCCTGCCTGGACTCAGGGCTGACGCATCCGGCCGACGTCGACGCCACGGTCCCGCCCACCGGAGGCGGGTTCTTCTACCTCGTCGCCGGCCGCAACAGCGGCGGCGCGGGGACCCTCGGCGCCGCCAGCAGCGGCGCCGCCCGCCCCAACGTTTCTCCCTGTCCCTGAGCGGGCTGTCTAGTCGAACCGCCGGATGAGCCCGGTGACGACCCCCTGGATGCGCAGGTCGCCGGGCCGCACGTAGATCGGTTTCATCGAGGGGTTGGCCGGCTGCAGGCGGATACGGCCGGCTTCGCGGTGCAGGGTCTTGAGGGTTGCGTCGCGGCCGTCGATGAGCGCGACGACCACCTCGCCGTCGCGCGCCTCCTTGCGGTCCTCGACCACGACGTAGTCGCCGTCCCTGATCTGCTCATCGCGCATCGAATCGCCGCGCACGCGCAGGACGTAGGTGCTTCCCTTGCGCACCATGTCGCGCGGCAGCGCCACCTTCGACTCGTCCGTCACCGCCTCGATCGGCCGGCCGGCGGCGATGGTGCCCAGGAGCGGCACCTCGACCGCCTGGGCCACCGCCGGCGCCGGGGTCAGCTCGATGCCGCGGCGGCGGCTCTTCTGCCGGCGCAGCAGGCCCCGCTCCTGCATCAGCGCCAGGTGCTTGTGGACCGTCGCCACGGAGGAGAGGCCGCAGCGCCGGGCGATTTCCTTCAGGCTCGGGGCGTACCCCTTCTCGGCGATGAACGACTGGATCTGGTCGAGGATCTCTTTCTGCCGCTTGGTTGGATGCATGCTCGCCCCGGGCCAAGGCTAGGCTAGGCGAAAAGAGGGCGAACGTCAAGGGGGTTCGGAAGGCGCCGCGGGCGGCCGCTCGCGGGGGACCCTAGTCGCCGCCGCGGGCGCCCACGAACCAGTCGTCCTTGTCCTTGAACAGGACGTTGAACGACGTGAGCGACCCGTAGACGCGCGTGACGTACTGCTGCATCTCGACCTTCTCGGCGTCGCTCAGCCTGGGGTGGCTGTTGATCTTCTGCTCCAGGACCCGCAGGCGATCGCGCGCCATGGTGATCTTGTGGAAGAAGACCTCGATCGGGATCGACTTCTCCTGCGTGTCGCCCTTGCCGGGGCGCAGGACGATCGTCCCGCCTTCGAAGCGCGCCGCGATGGGCGCATCGCCCAGCGCCAGCAGCTCGTCGAGCGCCTCCTTCAGCGCCCATTTCACAGCGCCCCGATCGAGGCCGCCCTGACCCGCGTCGCTCATTCGATCCTCCTTGCTCCCGTCTCGGGCGCCGGCGGGCCGAGCGGCAGGAGCGGCAGCAGCTCGAGCAGCGATTCTCCCGTGTGCGCCACGGTCGCCGCCCGGGCGGTCGCGGGGCTCGCGGGGTTGAAGGCGATCGAGAAACCCGAGCGTTCGAACATCGAGATGTCGCCGTCGCTGTCCCCCACCGTGATCACGTCGCGGTGGTCGATGCCGAACTGGCCGCAGAAGAGATCGACCGCCTCCCCCTTCCGGTCGTGCACCACGTTCACCTTCACCTCACCTGTGAGCCGCCCGCGCTTGCTCACCAGGCGGTTGGCGATGGCATAGGCGAGGCCGAGCTCGGCGTGCACCCTCTCGAGCAGGAGGGTGAGCCCGGTGGACACGAGGCCGACGTAGAGCCCGCCGTGCTGCAGGGCCGCGACGCACTCCCTCACGCCGGGCCGGTACGGGATGCGGTCGGTGATCGACCTCAGGTCCGCCTCGTCCATCCCCTTCCAGTGCGCCGCGTCCCGCGCGCAGAACTCCTCGTAGTCGATGGCACCCTGCTCGAAGGCCTCCTGGTGCCGCCGCGCCTCGCCCTCCCACATCCCGAGCGCCTCGTGCAGGTGCCGCCAGACGCTGCGGACGGGGGTCAGGGTGCCGTCCAGGTCGAAGATCACGGCGCGATGCTCGCGCATCACTGCTCCTCCGCCACCAGCGCCTGGGGCTCCTTGAAGACCCCCTGCCTGAACGCCTCCGCGAAGGCGGCCACGACCTTCCGGTCGAAGGCCCGGTCCGACAGCTCGTGCAGACGGGCGATCGCCTTGTCGAACGACATGGCCCGCTGGTAGGGCCGGTTGGTGGTCATGGCGTCGAAGGCGTCCGCGACCGACACGATGCGCGCCGCCAGAGGGATCTGCTCCCCCCTCAGGCGCAGCGGGTAGCCGGTGCCGTCCCAGCGCTCGTGGTGGAAGCGCATGCCGGGGATGATGTCCTTCATCGCCTTGATCTGGGACAGCATCTGGGCGCCCTTCTCGGGATGCTGCTTCATGACGGTGTACTCCTCGTCGGTGAGCGCTGCGGGCTTGCGCAGGATCTTGTCCTCGATGCCGATCTTGCCGATGTCGTGGAAGAGCGAGGCGATGTGGACCCGGCGGATCTCCTCGGTGCTGAGTCCCATCTGCTTGGCGAGGATGATGGCGTAGTGGTTGACTCTCTCGGAGTGGCCGCGCGTGTAGGGGTCCTTCTCGTCGATCGCCTCCGCGAGGGCCTTGATCGTCCCCATGAACAGCTCGTTGTTGAGCTGCGCGGCGGCGCGCACGCGCTGGATGTAGTCCTGGATCTGTTTGGCCATGGTGTTGAAGGTCTCGGCCAGGGCGCCCAGCTCGTTGCGGCTTCCGACTTGCACGCGCTGATCGAACTCCCCGCGCGCGAACGCCTCGGTCCCGGCGGCCAATGCCTTGATCGGCCGGGTGATGGTGTTGGCCAGCAGGTAGGCCAGCACCAGCGCCAGCGCCATCGCCACGCCGGCCCAGAGGGCGGTCGTCTGGATCATCTGGCTGACGGAGGCGTAGGCCTGCTTCTTCTCGAGCTGGACGAACACGCCCCAGCCCTGCCGGGTGGTGTCGAACGAGGCGATGTATTCCACCGGATGGCGGTTCACGGTCAGGACGATCTCGGAGGTGAGGGCGGAGTAGCCGCCCGCCTTGCGGAACTCCTCCACGACCCGCTGGTAGTCGCTGTGTGCCAGGATCCCGTCGTCGTCCTGGGCGGCGAACAGGTTCCCCAGCCGGTCGAGGGCGTAGATCAGGTAGGCCGCGCGCCGCCCGCCGACCACCGGGTCCCAGAGGGTGGTGAAGTCGACGACGCCCGTGAGCACGCCGGCGGCCGGACGGTCGGTGCCCACCGGGACGCTGATCGCCAGGACCGAGCGCAGGACGCCCTTGGCGCGCAGCGGAACAGGGTCGCTCACCGGCGCCTCGCCTTCCTGGGCACCCTTCACCGTGGCGCGGATCGCGGCCTCGACGTCGGGCGAGGGCGGGAAGCCCGCCTGGCGCCCTTCGAGAGGGGCTCCGCCGCGCGGCGTGTAGCGCACCAGCAGGAAATCGGGGCCAAGGAGCCTGTCCATCAGCCGGCGATCGGCGAGGGTGCGCGACAGGTCCCCGCCTCCCTTGGAGAGCGCCGCGATCGTCTCGGCCAGGCGCGAGACCTGGGCCCTGATGCCGTCGATCGAGGCGTCGAGCTGCCGCACCACCGAGGCGGCGATCTGCAGCTGCACTTCCTGCTGCGAGGTGACCAGCGCCTCGCGGTTGGTGCCGATCAGCTTGTAGGCCGAGAGTCCCAAGGGGAGGAGGCCCATGGCGCCGAGGACCAGGAGGAACCAGTAGACGATCTTGCCCCGCGGGGGGCGCTGCGTGGCGCCGGGTCTGGTGGCTGGGGCGTTGGCGTTCATCGTGGGGCCGGGTGCACCTGCCTCGGAAACGCGCGCCGGAAACCAGGAAGGTGGGACACGACCAGTGAGCGCGGGGATTATAGGGCGCGGTCCGCGAGGAGTCAACCGCGCGTCGGTGACGGAGCCCTGTCCCGCGATCGTGCCCCGACCCGGCGCCGCCACGACACAGTGAAGGCTTCCTGGAGTGAAGCGCCGCGCCTTGCTGTCGCCGGGCACCGGGTCCGGCTCGCTGCGCGAGCCTCCCCTCCGCCTCGCCTCGCTCCCCCCACCGCGCTGGGGACCGCGCGGCGGGACCCGGTCGCTCGGTCTCGGAGGGCCCGGCGACAGCAAGGCGCGGCGCTTCACTCCCGGCACCCCTCACGGGTTCATCCCAGCACCGAGAGGAGAAACCGCTGCCGGACAGGACATCGTCGGGGCCGGACGGAAGGGTCCTCGAAGGTGATGGGGCGGGTACACCGCGCGGCGCGGTCTGCCCCACCCGTCATCTCCGAGCATGCCTCCGCGCTCGTGCGGCGACGTTATGACCAAGGGAACGCATCGCACTTCGAAGGACCCCCGGAGCGAAGCGTCGCGCCCTGCCCTCGCCGGGCCCTCTGAGACCTCGCGCCGGGGACCCGACGCGCGATTCACAGCGCGGCGGGCGGCGCGAGGCGAAGCGGAGGGGAGGCTCGCGCAGCGAGCCGGACCCGGTGCCCGGCGAGGGCAGGGCGCGACGCTTCGCTCCGGAGATCCTTCGCTGAGTGCGGAGGTTCAGTGGTCGCGCGGGACCGCCATCATCCGCTCGAGGGCCCGGCGGGCGCCGCGTGCGTCGTCGGCATCCACGGTGATCTCGAACACCCCTTCGAGGAGTGAGCGCCGCACGGCATCGAGGTCGTTCATCTTCATGTAGGGGCAGTGCAGGCGGCAGCCGATGCAGCCGTCCGCGGGGATGAACTCCTTCCCCGGGAAACGCTTCTTCAGTTGGTGGATGAGCGCCCATTCGGTGGCGATGATGAAGGTGCGCGCCTCCGGGTGGCGCTGCACCGCCGACACCATGCCCGAGGTCGAGCAAACCTCGTCCGCCAGGGCCAGGACGTCCTCGCGGCACTCCGGGTGGGCGATGACGATCGCCCCGGGCCGGTCCCGCTTGACGAGCGCGAGGCTCGGGTCGCGGAGCACGTCGTGCGTCGGGCAGGCGCCGTCGTAGACGACGATGTCCTTCTCGGGAACCTGGCGGGCGACCCAGCGCCCCAGGTTCCGGTCGGGGGTGAACAGGATCCTCCGCGAAGGCAGGCTCCGGACCACCGACACCGCGTTGGCCGAGGTGCAGCAGATGTCCGACAAGGCCTTCACCTCGGCGCTGCTGTTGATGTAGGTGACCACGGTGTGCTCCGGGTAGCGCGCCTTCCAGGCCAGCAGCGACTCGGCGGTGATGGAGTCGGCGAGCGCGCAGCCGGCCGACAGGCTCGGCAGCAGGACGGTCTTCTCCGGATTCAGGATCTTGGCCGACTCGGCCATGAAGTGCACGCCGCAGAAGACGATCGTCCCCGCGCCGGCCGTGCGCGCTTCGAGCGCCAGGCCGAGCGAGTCGCCCACGAAGTCGGCGGCCTCCTGCACCTCCGGGAGCTGGTAGTTATGAGCCAGGAGGATGGCGTTCTTCTCCCGGGCCAGCGCCCGGATCGCCGCGATCCGGCCCGCGACCGCCTGCGGATCCCGGAGGCGCCAGGGCTCCGGCACGTACGTCTGCTGGTCCGCGGCGATCCCGGCCTCAGCGCTCATGGTCTCTCTCCACGATCCGCGCCCCGCGATCCGGCCGCACCGCGCGGTTCCCGCGCGGGAACACCCTCCAGAACTCCTTCTTGATCAGCGAGGTGATGGTGGCGCTCTTCGAGAATCCGTGATAGCGGGAGACCGCCTGGAGCATCTCCAGGTCCTGGCTGGTCGCCGTGAAGGTGCGGATGATCTTGCTCATTCTCTGGCTCCGCGCCGGCTCGAACTATACAATACTTATATAGCAACCGAACATCATCGTACTCCACGCGCGCGGCGAAGTCAAGGATCGTCGGGGCCGGACGGGCGCCTAGGCGGCGCCGCGCTCCCGGTCGGAGGGGGCCGGCTGGGCCGCCTCCGGGGGGACCTCGGAGGCGACGGTGGTCGGTGCCGCGCGCGGCGGGTCCCCGGCCGCGCCGGACGATGGGAGGGCGGCGTCCTTGGCCCCGCTGGTCTGCAGCACGCGCACGAACGCGTCGACGCACTCCGGGCAGAATTGCCGGCCGGCCATCTTGTGCATCTCCTTGATGGCGAACTCGAGCGGCAGCCCGACGCGGTAGGGCCGCGTCGAGGTCATGGCGTCGAAGGCGTCCGCCAGGCAGACGATGCGGGCGGCGATCGGGATGTCCTTCCCCTTCAGGCCGTCGGGGTAGCCGGTGCCGTCGAACATCTCGTGATGGTGCTTGATGCCGGCCACGTGCTTCTCGAACGTGCGCACCGGGGCCAGGATCTGCGCCCCCAGGACCGGGTGGCCCTTGATCGTCTCGCGCTCCTCGGGGCTGAGGTTCGAGGGTTTGTTGAGGATCTTGTCCAGCATGCCGATCTTGCCGATGTCGTGCAGGAGGGCGACCTGGCCGATGATCTCGACATCATCCTTCGGCAGGCCGAGGGAGCGCCCGATGAGCAGCGCGAAGCGGGCCACGCGCTGTGAATGGCCGGCGGTATAGCGGTCCTTGGCTTCCAGGGCCACGGCCAGGGACTCGACAGTCTGGATGTAGGAGGTCTCCAGGTCCCTGCGCGCCTGCAGCAGGTCCTGGTTCGCGACGCTGAGCTGCTGGTTGCGCACCTGCAGGTCGGCCAGCAGCCTCTCGTTGAGGCGCTTCATCTCCCGCTGGCGCAGGAGAGAGGTGATGGTGAACTTCACGTCCTCGCTGTCCCAGGGGGTCGGGATGTACTTGTCGAGCCCGGTGTTGTTGAAGGCGTAGATCGCCTCGTCGAGGCTGGGGCGGTCGGAGAGCAGGATCTTGCCGAGCGCCGGGAACTGGGCGCTCACGATCTCCAGGAAGCGCACCCCGGTTATCCCGGGCATCGACTGCCGGGCGATCACCAGCTCGATGGCCCGGCCCTGGTCGCGCAGCGTGTAGAGGATGCCCAGCCCCTCTTCCGCGCTCGAGGCGGCGAGGACCTCGATCTCGGGAGGGCAGACGGCGGCGATCCGCTCCCGCAGGAGGCCCCGCGAGGGGGAGTCGTGATCGACGATCACCATCGCCGGCCGGCTCAACGTGGCCCTCGCGGGCGGGTCGGGTGGGCGCGCCTTCGCAGCACGGATCGACTCCTGCGCATGACCTTCAGAATATGGGTCCGCGGCGGGGGCGGGACAAGCGGGCGCGGCAGGGACGCTGCCGAAATGGTGATCGCCGCGCTCTGATGCTATACTCCGCACCCATGTACGGCCTCTACGGCGCCTTGATCCGCCTGGCCTGGGCCGTCGTGCTCCCTTACCAATCCGTCATCGCTGCCGTTTCCGGACGCTCCCGGCCGCGCCTGAGGGAACGACGCGGCTGGCCAGGCGAAGGCCCGCCTCCCCGCCGCGGGGGCGTCTGGGTGCATGCCGTCTCGGTGGGCGAGGTCCGCCTGGCCCTCCTCCTTCTGGCGCGGCTGCGCGAGCGCCTGGCGGCCGGGACGCCGCTGCACCTGACGACCAGCACGCCCACCGGCCGGGAGCTCGCCGAGCAGGCCCGGCGGTCCGGGGAGGCCGGCCGCCCCGACACGCTGTCGGCGATCCCCTTCGACCTGCCGGGCAGCATGGGACGCTTCCTCGACCACCTGCGCCCGCGGGCCGTGCTGATTCTGGAGACCGAGATCTGGCCGAACCTTCTGCGCCTCTGCGCGCGCCGCGCCGTCCCCGTGATCCTGGTGAACGGCCGCATCTCGCCGGGCGCCCACCGCCGCTACCGGGCGGTGCGGCCCTTCCTGCGCCGGGCCCTCGAGCAGGTGCGTCTCTTCGGCATGCAGTCGCGGGCGGACGCCGAGCGCATCGTCGATCTCGGCGCCCCGCCCGGCCGGGTGCGCGTCACCGGCAACCTGAAATTCGATCTGCCTCCCCCGGCCGTCACGCCCGAGGCGGTCCGCGCGCGTCTCGGCATCGCCCCGGGCGAGCCGCTCTTCGTCGCCGGCAGCACGGCGCCCGGCGAGGAGGCGCCGGTGCTGGAGGCTTTCCGGATCGTGCGCGAGTTCGACCCGCGCGCCCGCCTGGCGCTGGTGCCGCGCCATCCGCAGCGCTTCGCGCGGGCCCGCGAGGCGCTGGCGTCCGCGGGCCTCCGGATCGCCGACTGGAGCCGCCTGGGAAGCGCCCCCGCCGGGAGCGGCGGCGCGCCCGGGGGCGGCGCGCCCTACGACGCGCTCCTCGTGGACGCCGTCGGGGTCCTGCCGCAGATCTACGCCGCCGCCGACGTGGTCTTCGTGGGGGGCAGCCTGGTAGCGCGCGGTGGGCACAACATCCTCGAGCCGGCCTCGCTCGGCAAGCCGGTGCTCTTCGGGCCGCACATGGCGAACTTCCGCGAGCCGGCGCGGGCGCTGGCGGAGGCCGGCGGCGGCTTCGTGGCGCGCGACGGCGTGGAGCTCGGGCGCTTGGCGGTGCGCCTGCTTGCGGACAGGCCGGCCTGGGTGGTCGCGGCCGCCATGGCGCGGCACGTCGTCGAGGCCAACCGCGGGGCGATGGGGCGCACGCTCGTGGCCGTGGAGGAGGTGCTCTCCCCGCTTCCGGAACCGCCCGCCCGCCCGCCGGCGCCTGGACTCGCCGCGGCGCGGCCGTGAGCCGCGTCCTGGGCGCTCTCCTTGCAGGCCCGGGCCTCCTGTACCGGGGCGCGGTGGCGCTGCGCAACGCGCTCTACGACTCCGGCCGGCTGCGGGCGCACCGCCTTCCCTGCGCGGTGGTCAGCGTCGGCAACCTGTCGGTGGGGGGAACGGGCAAGACCCCGCTCGCCTCGCACCTTGCCGGCCTGCTGCGCGACGCGGGATACCGCGTCGGGGTGCTGAGCCGCGGCTACCGCCGGATCGGCGGCGGCTCCTCCCTCCTGGTCTCGGACGGCGCGGCGCTCCTCGCCGACGCGCCGTCGGCGGGCGACGAGCCATACCTGATCGCCCGCGACAACCCCTCCGTGCCCGTGGCGGTCGGCGCCGACAGGATCGAGGCCGCGCGCCTGCTCCTGGCACACCACGCGGCCGAGGTGCTGGTGCTCGACGACGGCTACCAGCACCGCCGGCTGGCGCGCGATCTCGACCTGCTCCTGCTCGACGGCCGCGACCCGTGGGGAAATGGTAAGATGCTGCCGCTGGGCCCGCTGCGCGAGCCCCTCCCGGCGATGAGGCGCGCCGACGCGATCATCCTGACCCGTTCCGACGGGCGCGCGCCGCGCGGCCTGGAGGAGGCGCTGGGGCGCCACAACCCCGGCGCCGCGCTCTTCCACTGCCGCCTTGAGCCGGGGACCTTCGTGCGCCTCGACGGCGAGTCGGTCGCAGCGCGCTCACTGCAAGGGTTCGCCGCCTATGCCTTCTCCGGCATCGCACGCCCCGAACGGTTCGAGGATGACCTGCGCTCCCTGGGGGTGCGGCTCGCCGGCGCCCGCCGCTTCAGGGACCACCATCGCTACAGCCGGCGCGACCTCGGCGACCTGGCGCGCGAGGCGCGCAAGCGCGGCGCCGAGGTCATGGTGACCACGGAGAAGGACCTGGTGCGCATCGCCGCGGCGCCCGAGGGCGCGCCGCCTCTCTACGCCCTGACCCTGCGGGTCCGATTCGCCGACGGGCCGGATCTCGCGGGCTTCATCCTCGACCGCCTGCGCGCGCGGCGCGCCCCCGCGGCGCGGGTGGTCGGATGACCGGCCCGGCCGCGCGCGGCGGCGCGCGACGCCCTCCCCGCCGCCGTCCGAGCCACGTGGCCGGCTACCTGGCGTGCCGGGTCATGCTGCCGGCCCTCTCCCTGCTGCCGCGACGCGCCGGTCTGCTCGTGGGACGCGCCGTCGGGCTCCTCTTCTACCTCCTTTCGCCGCTGCACCGGCGGATCGCCCTCGCGAACCTGCGCCGCGCCCTCGGCCCCGGCCCCGACGAACGGACGCTGCGCCGCATGGCCCGCGCCTCCTTCGCCCACACCGGGATGATCTGTCTCGATGCCGCCTACTTCCCGCGGTTGCTGCGCCGGCCGACCGCGCGGCTCGCCGTGTACGAGGGGACCGAGCACCTGCTCGAGGCGGCGCGGGACGGACGCGGCGTGCTCGTGTTCTCGGGACACTTCGGCCACTGGGAGCTGATCGCCTTGCTGCAGCACCGCGTCGGCCCGCCGATGGCGATGGTGGTGCGGCCCCTGGAAAACCGCCTCGTGGACGGCCTGGTCACGCGCCTGCGCAGCCTGTCGGGGAACATCACGATCCCGAAGCAGAACGCCGCGCGTGGCGTGCTGCGCGCCCTGCGCGATGGCTGGGCCGTGGCCATGCTGATCGATCAGAACGTGCGCGGATCGAGCGGCGTCTTCGTCGACTTCTTCGGTGTCCCGGCCTCCACGACTCCCGGCCTGGCGACCCTCGCCCTCAAGAGCGGCGCGCCGATCGTCCCCGTCTTCTCCTACCCGATGCCCGATGGGCGCTTGAGGGTGCGCTACCTGCCGCCCTTGCGGCCGGCGCGCCGCGGAGCGCTGGCGGACGACATCTTCGACGTCACGCGCGCCTGCACCGCCCTGCTCGAGGCGGAAGTGCGGCGGCGGCCCGATCTCTGGCTCTGGATGCACAACCGCTGGCGGACGCGCCCGCCCTCGGCCCCGGCCGAGCCGGTCGCGGAGGCCGCCGTGGCCCGTGCCAAGGCGTGAGCCGATCATGACGCAGCGGGCGATCTTCCTCGACCGGGACGGCACCATCAGCGAGGAGGTGGGATATGTCAACCACCTGTCGCGCTACCGGCTGATGCCCAACAGCCTGGAGGCGATCCGCATCGCCAACGGGGCCGGCTTCAAGGTGATCGTGACCACGAACCAGTCGGGCGTGGCGCGAGGCTACTTCAGCGAGTCGCTGGTGCACCAGGTGCACGCGCGCCTCACCGGCTGGGCCGAAGCGGCCGGCGCGCGCCTCGACGCCATCTACTTCTGCCCGCACCATCCGCAGGAGGGGGCGCCGCCCTACCGCGCCGCCTGCGACTGCCGCAAGCCGCGGCCGGGCATGATCCTGAGGGCGGCCCGGGAGCACGGCCTCGATCTCGCCCGCTGTTACGCCGTCGGCGACGGCCTGGTCGACCTGGAGGCGGCGGCGGCCGCGGGGGTCCCTGGAGTGCTGGTCCTCACCGGCTACGGCCGCGGGCTGGTGGAGCACCAGCGGGAGCGCCTGCGCGCCCAGCCCTTGCGCATCGTCGAGGATCTCCTCGAGGCCGTGCGCTTCATCGTCGGGCGCGACTCCCAGGGCCGCGACGCCAACCGGATCCCGGCGGCGGGGGAGCGGTGAAGGGCCGGGGGATGGCGGGCGCGCGGCCGTCCCGCGAGCGGCTGCTCGAGGCCATCGACCGCATGGGAGGGGTGCGGGTCCTGGTCGTCGCCGACCTGGTGCTGGACGAGTTCGAGTACGGCACCATCGGCCGGATCTCGCGCGAGGCGCCGGTGCTGATCCTGGAGCACGTGCGCACCGACCGGCTGCCCGGCGGCGGCGCCAACGCCGTCAGCAACCTGCGTTCCCTCGACGGCGAGGCCCGCGTGGTGGGGCGGGTCGGGGCCGACGAGCCGGGGGACCACCTCCTCGGGATCCTGGCCGCGCGCGGGGCCGACGTCTCCCGCGTCTGGCGCGACCCCTCCTACCGCACGCCGGTCAAGCGGCGCATCCTGGCCGGCAGCGCACACTCCGTCAAGCAGCAGATCGTGCGCGTCGACCGCAGCGGCGGGCCGCCGGTCTCTCCGGAAGGCTCCCCTCTCCTCCCCGCCGTGCGCGAGGCCGCGCGCGACGTCCAGGGGATCCTGGTCTCCGACTATTCTCTCGGCCTCGTCCACCCGGGCAACGCCGCCGCGCTCGTCGAAGCGGCGCGCGCCTCGGGGAAGCCGCTCCTGGTCGACTCGCGCTCGCAGATCCGCCTCTTCCGCGGGGCCACCGCCGCCACCCCGAACCTGCAGGAGGCCGAGAGTGCTTTGGGCGAGCCGCTGGGCGACGATCCGGGCAGGGTGGAGCGGGCCGGCGGCCTGTTGCGCGAGGCCCTTCAGACGGAGACCATCGTGGTGACGCGCGGCAGCCAGGGGATGTCGGTCTTCACCGCGGGATCGGATCCCGTCCACCTGCCGGTCCACGGGACCGACGAGGTGGCCGACGTGACCGGCGCGGGAGACACGGTGATCGGCGCCTTCACGCTGGCGCTGCTGTCGGGGTCCACGCCGCTCGAGGCGGCCACCCTGGCCAACTACGCGGGCGGCATCGTGGTGATGAAGCGCGGCACCGCCACCGTCGGCCGCGACGAGCTGCGCCGCGCGGTCGGCGCCGATCCGGCTCCCGCCGGACGGCCGCGGCCGGCGTGAGGTGGCCGCGGGCGGACGCGGGCCGGGTGTTTCGTCTCGACCGGCTGGCCGGCGTCCTCGAACGGCTGCGCCGGGCCCGCCCCCGGCCGCGGGTCGTCCTCGCCAACGGCCTCTTCGACCTGCTTCACGTCGGGCACGTGCGCTACCTTCGCGCCGCGCGCGCCCTGGGGCACTTCCTGGTGGTGGCCGTCAACGACGACCGCTCGTCGCGCCGCCTGCGGGGCCCGGGAAGGCCGATCGTCCCGGCCGCCGACAGGGCGCGCATCCTCTCCGCGCTCGAGGGGGTGGACGCGGTGGTGCTGTTCGGCGGAAGGACGGCGGAGGGGGTGCTCCGCCGGCTGCGCCCGGACCTGCACTGCAAGGGGACCGACTACGCGCCGGGCAGCGTCCCCGAGCGGGACGTCGTGAGGTCGTACGGCGGGCGGGTGCGAATCGTGGGGGACGCGAAGCGGCACGCCAGCACCGGCCTCATCGCGCGGATCGGGCGCCGGCGTTAGGGGCCTGTCCCGCTCTCAGCCGCCCTTCTTCTTTTTCTTACCCTCGGGCGGCGCTTCGGCCTGCGGACCTGCCGCCTCGTCGGCGGCCTCCGCGTCCTTTTCGGCCTTGGCCTTGACGGCGGCCTTCTTGTCGCGCCGGGCCTTCTTCTCTTCCTTCTGCTTCGTGAAGACCGGCTCCGACCCGACCAGCTCGACGATCGCCAGCTCGGCGCCGTCCCCCAGGCGGGGCCCCAGCTTGAGGGTGCGGGTGTAGCCGCCCGGACGCGTCGCGAAGCGCGGCCCGAGAGTGTCGAACAGCTTCTTCACGACCTCCTTGTCGCTCACCTGCCGCAGGACCCGCCGGCGGGCGTGCAGGTCGTCCCTGCGCGCCAGGGTGATCAGGCGCTCCGCGAACGGCCGCAGCTCCTTCGCCTTCGGGAGCGTGGTGGTGAGCCGCTCATGGCGGAAGAGCGCGGTGGTCAGGTTCCTGAGCAGGGCCCGGCGGTGGCCTTCCTTGCGGCCGAGCTTGCGGTAGCCGACGTTGTGGCGCATGCGACCCCTATTCCTCCTTGGGCTTCAGGAGGTGATCGATCTTCATGCCGAGCGACAGACCCATCTCGGCCAGGAGCTCCTTGATCTCGTTGAGCGACTTGCGCCCGAAGTTCTTCGTCTTGAGCATCTCGGCCTCGCTGCGCTGCACGAGGTCGGCGATGGTCTTGATGTCGGCGTTCTTCAGGCAGTTGTAGGAGCGCACCGACAGCTCCAGCTCCTCGATCGAGCGCATCAGGTTCTCGCGCAGCCGCTCCTGCTCCCGGTCGACCTCCTCGACGTCCATCTCGGGGGTCTCTTCGAAGTTGATGAAGATCGACAGGTGGTCCTTGAGCAGCTTGCTGGCCAGGGCCACGGCGCTCTGCGGCGCGACCGCGCCGTTGGTCCAGACCTCGACGGTGAGCTTGTCGTAGTCGGTGGTCTGCCCCAGCCGGGCGTCCTCCACGACGTAGTTCACCTTCTTGACCGGCGAGTGCACCGAGTCGATCGGGATGTAGCCGATGGTCAGGTCGGTGTCGAAGTTGCGGTCGGCCGAGACGTAGCCCCGGCCGGGCTTGACCCGCATCTCGATGTTCAGGCGCCCTTCCTCGGAAAGGGTGGCGATGTGCACCTCGGGGTCGAGGATTTCCACGTTGGGGTTGCTCTCGATGTGCCCCGCCTTGATCTCCACCGCCCCCTCGGCCTTGAGATAGATCGTCTCGGGGTGGCCCACGTTCAGCTTGATCGGGATCTGCTTGAGGTTGAGGATCAAGTCGATGGTGTCCTCGACCACCCCCGGGATCGACGTGAACTCGTGCAGCACCCCCTCGATCTTGATCGCGGTGATCGCCGCCCCCTCCACGGAGGAGAGGAGGACCCGCCGCATGGCGTTGCCGATGGTCGTGCCGAATCCCCTCTCGAACGGCTGGGCCCAGAACTTGCCATAGGTCGGGGTCAACGACTCCAGGTCGCACTCAAGGCGTTTCGGCCTCTGAAAACCTTTCCACAACATCTCCTCGGT
The DNA here is from genome assembly GCA_003223165.1 of Acidobacteriota bacterium. Taxonomy (GTDB): domain Bacteria; phylum Acidobacteriota; class Polarisedimenticolia; order Gp22-AA2; family Gp22-AA2; genus QHXZ01. The sequence continues at coordinate 14,683 of QHXZ01000008.1, read as the reverse complement.
CCTCCTCGGGGGGTCCCCTTCCGCGGGCGACCCTTGGTGTTTACTTGCTGTACAGCTCGACGATCAGCTGTTCCTGAATCGGCATCGTGATCTCATCCCGGCGCGGGAGCGACGCGAGGCTGCCGCGCAGGTGCTCGATGTCCGCCGAGAGCCAGGCGGGGACGCCGCGCCCGCGGGCCGCCTCCAGGGCGGCCTGGACCGCCGGGTTCTTGCCCATCTTCTCCTTGAGGCTGATCATCTGCCCTGCCTTCACCAGGAAGGACGGGATATCCACCTTGCGGGCGTCCACGCGCACGTGGCCGTGGGCGATGAGCTGGCGCGCCTGGGCCCGCGACGATGCGAACCCGAGACGGTAGACGATGTTGTCCAGGCGCCGCTCGAGGTTCTGCAGCAGCAGCTCGCCGGTGACGCCCTTGCGCCGGTTCGCCTCCTGGAACGCCAGGCGAAACTGGTTTTCGAGCAGGCCGTAGATGCGCTTGACCTTCTGCTTCTCGCGCAGCTGCACCCCGTACCCTTGCATCTTGACCCGGCGCTTCCCGTGCTGGCCCGGGGCGAAATTGCGTTTCTCGATGGCGCATTTCTCGGTGAAGCAGCGGTTCCCCTTGAGGAACAGCTTCATCCCCTCGCGCCGGCAGAGCCGGCAGACCGAACCGCGAATCCGTGCCACGACTTCCTCCTTCTCCTAGACGCGCCGGCGCTTCGGGGGACGGCACCCGTTGTGAGGAATCGGGGTGATGTCCTTGATCGACTTCACCTCGAGCCCGATGGCCTGCAGCGCGCGGATCGACGACTCGCGCCCCGCGCCGGGCCCTTTCACCCGCACCTCCACCTGTCTCACCCCGTGCTCGCGCGCCGCGTTGCCCGCCGCCTGGGCGGCGAGCTGGGCCGCGAACGGCGTGCCCTTCCTCGATCCCTTGAAGCCGATGCATCCCGCCGACGACCAGGCGAGCACGTTGCCGGTCTGGTCGGTGATGGTGATCACCGTGTTGTTGAAGCTGGCGTGGACGTTGGCGATGGCGAAGGGGACGTTCTTCTTCTCCTTCTTCTTGGCCGGGGCCTTCTTCTCGATGGCCGGCCCCTCGCCGGCCGCCGCCCCTGCGGCCTCCTTCGCCTCCTTGCCCGCCCCGCCCTTGGCGGCCTTGGCGGGCTTCTCCGCCTTCTCGGCACGGCCGCCCTGCGGCTCGCTGCCGGAGGCCCCTTCGCCCTTGTCCTTCGCGTCTGCCATCGTCTCCCCTTCTGGCCCGCAGCGCGGGCCGCGCCTTCAGCTTCGCTTAACCCTTCTTGCCGACCGGGGCCTTCTTCTTCCCGGCCACGGTCTTGCGCGGCCCCTTGCGGGTGCGCGCGTTGGTGTGCGTCCGCTGGCCGCGCACCGGCAGGTTGCGCCGGTGCCGCATGCCTCGGTAGCAGCCGATGTCGATCAGCCGCTTGATGTCCATCTGGACGTTCTTGCGCAAGTCTCCCTCGACCTGCCCTTCCTCCTGGATGACGTCGCGGATCCGGCGCACCTCGTCTTCCGCGAGATCCTTCACCTTGATGTCCTTGCCGACCCCGGCCTTGCCCAGGATGCGGTTGCTGCGCGAGCGCCCGATCCCGTAGATGTAGGTCAGGGCCACCTCGATCCGCTTGTTCTGCGGAAGGTCGATGCCGGCGATGCGGGCCACGGTTCTCCTCCTATCCCTGGCGCTGCTTGTGCTTCGGGTTATCGCAGATCACGCGTACCACGCCGCGCCGCTTGATCACCTTGCACTTGTCGCAGATTTTCCTGACCGAAGCCCGAACTTTCATGATCTCGCTCCGCGGACGACGACCTACTTGAAACGGTAGACGATCCGGCCTCGCGACAGGTCGTAGGGCGAAAGCTCCACGAGAACCTTGTCCCCGGTCAGGATGCGGATGAAGTTCTTGCGCATCTTCCCGGAGATGTGCGCCAGCACCTGGTGCTTGTTCTCCAGCTCCACGCGGAACATTGCGTTCGGCAGCGGCTCGACCACCACCGCCTCGACCTGGATCGCCTCCTCCTTCGGCACCTTTACATCCCCTCCAGTGCGCCGCCCAGGACCAGGGGGCCGTTCTCCGTGATGGCGATCGAGCGCTCGAAGTGCGCCGACAGGGATCCGTCCACCGTCGAGGCCGTCCAGCCATCCGGGTGGATGCGCACCGCCGGATCGCCGACGTTCACCATCGGCTCGATCGCCAGCGTCAGGCCCTCCTTGAGGACCGGCCCGGCCCCCGGGGCCCCGTAGTTGGGCACCTGCGGGTCCTCGTGCAGCGAGGTGCCGATCCCGTGCCCCACGAACTCGCGCACGACCGAATAGCCGCCGGCCTCCACGTGCCGCTGCACCGCGGCCGAGATGTCGCTCAGGCGGCCGCCCGCGCGCGCCGCCTCGATGCCGCGCTGAAGCGACTCCTGCGTGACCCGCATCAGGTCCGCGGCCTCGCGCGACACGCGGCCCACCGGGACGGTCAGCGCCGCGTCGCCAAAATAGCCGTCCAGGACCACGCCGAAATCGAGTCCGATGATGTCCCCCTCCCGCAGCACCTTCCTGGGCGACGGGATGCCGTGCACCACTTCCTCGTTGACCGACGTGCAGAGCACGCAGGGGTAGCCCCGGTACCCCTTGAAGGCCGGCTTCACGCCGGCCTCCCGGATCATCTCCTCGGCCTTGCGGTCGAGGTCCAGCGTCGTGACCCCCGGCCGGGCCTCGCGGGCCAGGGCGGCCAGGATCTGCCCGACCACGCGGTTGCAGCGGTCCATCGTCTCGATCTCGCGCCGGGTCTTGTAGATGATCATCCGCCTTGCCCGGGCAGGGCCGCCACGATGCGGGCGGTCACCTCCTCGGGCCTGCCCCGTCCGTCCACCGTCAGGAGCACGCCCCGCCGCTGGTAGCGCTCGATCAGGGGCGAAGTCTGCTCCTGGTACACGCGCAACCTCTCGGCGATGACCGGCTCCGTGTCATCCTCCCGCTGGCGTAACGCGCCGCCGCAGGCATCGCAGCGGCCCTCCACCCGCGGCGGGTTGTGGCGCACGTGGTAGGTCGCCCCGCACTCGGGGCAGACCCGCCGTCCCGTCAGCCGGTCCAGGATCTCCGGCTCCGGCACCACGATGTTGATCGCCCGGTCCAGCGCCCGGCCTCGCCCGGCCAGAACCCGGTCCAGCAGATCCGCCTGGGGCACCGTCCGCGGGAACCCGTCGAGCACGAATCCGTCGCCCGCGTCCGGGCGTCCCAGACGCTCCCGGATCAGATCGCCGACCACCTCGTCCGGGACCAGCCCGCCGCGCTCGAGGATGGCCCGCACCTTCCGCCCCAGGGGCGAGCCGTCCTTGACGGCCGCCCTCAGCATGTCCCCCGTCGAGACGTGCGGCACTCCCAGCCGTTCCCGCAGCGCCGCGGCCTGCACGCCCTTCCCGACTCCCGGAGCCCCGAACAGGGCCAGGCGCCGGGCCGTTCCCGCCGGTGACGGCATCCTCGCCTCAGCCGCGCCGTCCGCGGATCCTCGCGCCCTTCAGGAAGCCGTCGTAGTGCCTCATGATGAGCTGCGACTCCACCTGCTGGATCGTGTCCATCGCCACGCCCACCACGATCAGAAGCGACGTCCCGCCGAAGTAGAACTTCACCCCCAGCCCCTGCGTCAGGAACCCCGGAAGAAACGGATCGAGCCTCGGGCCTATCAGAGGAAGCGCCTGCACGTTGAGGCCGTTGATCAGCACCGTCGGAAGCAGGGCGATGAGGCCGAGGTAGATCGCCCCGACGAACGTCAGCCGGGTCAGGATCGTGTCGATGAACTCGGCGGTGCGCCGGCCCGGCCGGATGCCCGGGATGAACCCTCCGTACTTCTTCATGTTGTCGGCCACGTCCATCGGGTCCACGAGGTAGAGCAGGTTGTGCAGCGGCATGTTGTAGTCGAGCTGCCGGTAGATGCTCGCCAGCCACGGCTTGTCCTGCACGCCCAGCCACTGCATGAACGTCAGCGGGAAGGCCAGGACCGAGGAGGCGAAGATGACCGGGATGACGCCGCCCGTGTTGAGCCGCAGCGGCATGTGCGTCTGCATGCCGCCGTACATCCGGCGTCCGACCACTCGCCGGGCGTATTGCACCGGGATCTTCCTCTGGGCCCGCTCGACCCAGACGATCGCCGCCACCACCAGCACCATCATCGCGACCAGCAGGACGACGCTCAGCACTCCGAGGTTGCCGGTGGTCACGTCCTGGTACAGCGTCACCACGGCGTTCGGCAGCCCCACGATGATGCCCGCGTAGATGATGAGCGAGATCCCGTTTCCGATGCCGCGGTCGGAGATCTGCTCGCCCACCCACATGATGAAGGCGGTGCCGGTCGTCAGGGTGAGGACGGTCAGCATGCGGAAGCCCCATCCCGGAGAGGTCACGACCCGCCCGCCGCCCGCCCCGCCGAGGCTCTCCAGCCAGAAGGCGATGCCCAGGGACTGGATGACCGACAGGACCACCGTGCCGTAGCGCGTGTACTGCGTGATCTTCTTGCGGCCGACCTCGCCCTCCTTCGAAAGCTTCTCGAGGTAGGGCCAGATGACCGTCAGGAGCTGCAGGATGATCGACGCCGAAATGTACGGCATGATCCCGAGCGCGAAGATCGTCAGACGCCGCAGGTTGCCGCCCGAGAACAGGTCCAGGAACCCCAGGATGCCGCCGCCCTGCTGGCGGAAGAAGGCTTCCAGGGCCAGGAAGTTGATCCCCGGCACGGGGATGTGCCCGCCGACGCGGTAGACGGCCAGCATCATGAAGGTGAACACCACCCTCTTGCGCAGGTCCGGGATGCTGAAGATGTTCTTGATCGAATCGATCATGCTTTTCGCGTGCCCGCGCCGGCTGCCGGCGCTCCGATCACCTCGGCCCGGCCGCCCGCGCGCGCGATCTTCTCCAGGGCCGACTTGCTGAAGCGATGCGCCTTGATCACCAGGGCCTTGCCGACCTCGCCATCGCCCAGCACCTTGATCCCGTCGCGCAGCTTCCTCACCAGCCCCTCGCTCACGAGCCGCTCCGGAGTGATCTCCCCCTCGAGCGCCGCCAGGTCGCCCACGTTGACCACGGCGTACTCCTTGCGGAAGATGTTGGTGAAGCCGCGCTTCGGCAGGCGTCGGTGCAGCGGCATCTGGCCGCCCTCGAAGCCGAAGTACTGCTTACGCCCGGAGCGCGACAGCTGGCCCTTGCTGCCGGCGGTGGCGGTCTTGCCGTGCCCCGACCCGGGCCCCCGCCCGATCCGCTTCACCTTGCGGCGGGATCCCGGCGCCGGCTTCAGGTTGAAAAGTCCGATGCGGGCCATCGCCCTATGCCTCCACGATCTGCACGAGGTGCCGGATGGCGTTCACCATGCCGCGCACCGCCGGGTTGTCGGGCCGGATCACCTTGTGATGCGGGTGCCGCAGCCCCAGGGATCTCAGGATGCGCTTCTGGCGGATGGGGCACTGGATCCCGCTGCGCACCTGGAGCACGGTGATCGTCTTGCCCGCCGCCGGCTTGGCGCGGCGCGCCGGTCGCCCGGCGGGGGCCGCGACGCCCTTCGCCGGGGCTTCCGCGGTGACGGCGGCCTCCGCCGCGCGTGCCGCGTCCGGCGCCGGCGCGCGTCCCGCCTCCCTGGAGGGCGAGGCGGTCCGGCGAGCCCTCGGCCCGGACCCTTTGCCGGAAGGCTTCCCGGCCTTCGACTTCGCGTCCCTCGGCGCCCGCGCCGGCTTCCTCGTGCTAGGCATCGGCCGGCTCCGCCGCGACCCTGCGGCGCAGCTGGTGGGCCGCCGGGTCCCTCAGCTTCATCAATCCGTCGAAGGTCGCCTTCACCACGTTGTGCGGGTTGGTCGTGCCGAGGGACTTCGTCAGGACGTCCTGGATGCCGGCCGACTCGACGACCGCCCGCACCGCCCCTCCGGCGATCACGCCGGTGCCGGGCGAGGCCGGCTTCAGCAGCACCTGGCCGGCCCCGAAGGTTCCCAGGATCGGGTGCGGGATCGTCGCCCCTTTGAGGGGGACCCGGATCAGGTTTCGCTTGGCCCGCTCGATCCCCTTGGCGATCGCCTGCGGGACCTCTTTCGCCTTGCCGGCGCCGTACCCGACGTGGCCGTGCCCGTCCCCCACGACGACCAGCGCCGAGAAGCGGAAATTCTTGCCCCCCTTGACGACCTTGGTCACGCGGTTGATGTGCACCACCTGGTCCTTCAGATCCAGACCGTCCGATTTGATCTTGGCCACCCTCGACCTCTGTCCCTCGCGCGGGACTCCGCTAGAACTTCAGCCCGGCGGCGCGCGCCGCGTCCGCCACCGCCTTGACCCGCCCGTGGTACAGGTACCCGCCGCGGTCGAACACCACCGTCTCGAGCCCCTTCTCCCTCAGCCGGGCGGCGATCAGCGCGCCGACCTTCCCGGCGGCCGCGATGTTCCCCTTCCCCGCGCTCCCCTCCACCTCGATCGTGGAAGCGCTGGCGACCGTCGCGCCGCGCAGGTCATCCACCGCCTGGACGTACAGATGCTTCAGGCTGCGGAAGACGCACAGCCGCGGCCGCGCCGAAGAGCCGGTCACCCGCGCGCGCACGCGCGCGTGCCGTTTCTCGCGCGCCCGGCCCTTGTCGCTCTCGCGCACCATGTCTACGCCCCCGCCGCCGTGCCGGCGCCCGTCTTGCCGGCCTTGCCGGCCTTCTTCTTGATCACCTCGTCCACGTACTTGATGCCCTTCCCCTTGTACGGCTCCGGCGGTCGCAGGCCGCGGATCTCGGCGGCCACCTGGCCGACCTTCTGGCGGTCGGCGCCGCTGACGACGAGGTGGGTCTGCTTGTCGACCTTGATCTCGATCCCCTCGGGGAGCGGGAAGTCGATCGGGTGCGAGTAACCGAGGGCGAGCTGCAGCACGCGCCCCTGCACCTGGGCCTTGTAGCCGATGCCGACGATGTCGAGCTCGCGGGTGAACCCTTCGTGCACCCCCTTGACGGCGTTCGCCACCAGGGCCCGCGTCAGGCCGTGAAGGGCGCGCAGCTGCCGGGTGTCGCCTGCGCGCGTGAACGAGACGACTCCGGCGCCGACGCTGCAGGCAATCCCCGGCGGCAGCGGGTTGGCGATCGAGGCCTTCCCCTTCTCGACGACCACGCTCTGCCCCTGCACCTTGACGCTCACCCCGCCGGGGACGGTGATGGGCGCTCGCCCTATCCGCGACATCCGCTCCTCCTCACCAGACGTTGCACACGATCTCGCCGCCCACGCCCGCCTTGCGGGCATCCTGCCCGCTCATCAGCCCCTTGGGGGTCGAGAGGATCGTCAGGCCGATCCCCCCCATGACCGGGGGGATCTCCTCGTGCCCGGCGTAGATGCGCCGGCCGGGGCGGCTGACCATCGTGAGCCCCGTGATGATCGCGTTGCCGTCCGGGTCGTAGCGCAGGGCGACGCGGATCACCTTGAACTTCCCCTTCTCCACCACCGACACGTCGCCGACGTACCCCTCGCCCTTCAGGATCTGGGCGATGCCGAGCTTGTGCCGGGAGTGCGGGATCTCCACCCGCGGGTGGCGGGCGCGCACTGCGTTGCGGATGCGCGTCAGCATGTCTGCGATCGGATCGGTCATGGGTCCCCCGTCACCAGCTCGACTTCGTGACTCCCGGAACCAGCCCTTGCAGCGCCAGGTTCCGGAAGCAGATGCGGCACATCTCGAACCGGCGCAGGAAGCCGCGCGCCCGGCCGCACCGTTTGCAGCGGTTGCGGTACCTGATGGCGAACTTCTGCTTCTTCCTCATCGCCGCCATCCATGCCTGTGTCGCCATCGTCCTGTCCCTCGAAAGCTCCCGCCTAGTCCTTGCGGAAGGGCATCCCCAGGAAGGCCAGGAGATTCCTGGCCTCCTCGTCCGTCTCGGCGGTCGTCACCACCGTCACGTTCATGCCGTGCACTTTGTCGACCTTGGAGTAATTGATCTCCAGGAATACCAGCTGGTCCTTGAGGCCGATGGTGTAGTTTCCCCGGCCATCGAAGGACTTGGTCGGAAGTCCGCGGAAGTCCCGCACGCGCGGCAGCGCGATCGACACGAGCCGGTCGAAGAAATCGTACATCCGGTCACCGCGCAGCGTCACGCTGCAGCCGATCGGCATCTTTTCCCGGATCTTGAAGTTGGCGATCGACTTGCGCGCCCGGCGCACGACGGGCCTCTGGCCCGTGATCGCTGCCAGCTGCTCCACCGCGGCGTCGAGAATCTTGATGTTCTGCGTGGCCTCGCCCACGCCCATGTTGACCACGATCTTGTGCAGCCGCGGGACCGCCAGCGGGTTCTTGTACCCGAAGCGCTCCATCATCTGGCGCACCACCTCCCCCTTGTAGGCCTGCTTCAACCGGGGGACGTAACGCCCTGCCGGTGGTGCCGCCGTCGCCTGCTGAGCCTGAGCCATCGTCTATCCCTATTTGTCCAAAACGCCGTCGCAGCGACGGCAGACGCGAACCTTCTTGCCGTCCTCCAGCATCCGGTGCCCGATCCGCGTGGGCTTCTGGCACTCGCCGCACACCACCATGAGATTCGAGGCGTCCACGGGCGCCTCCCGCTCCAGGATGCCGCCCTTGATGTTCTTCTGGGGGTTCGCCTTGGTGTGCTTGCGCACGAAGTTGACCCCCTCCACGATCGCCCGCCGCTCCGACGGAAAGACCCGCAGCACGCGCCCCGTGCGCCCCCGGCTCTTGCCGGCCAGCACCAGGACCGTGTCGTTGCGCCGCACGTGCAGGCCGCCCGCCGCCACCGTGCCCGCCGCCATGCTCAGATCACCTCCGGCGCCAGCGAGACGATCTTCATGAAGTTCTTCTCGCGCAGCTCGCGAGCGACCGGCCCGAAGATGCGCGTGCCGATCGGCTCTCCGGCGTCGTTGATCAGGACCGCCGCGTTCTGGTCGAAGCGGATGTAGGTGCCGTCCTTGCGCTTCTGGGTCTTGTTCATGCGGACGATCACCGCCTTGACCACCTGGCCCTTCTTCACGTTCCCCTCGGGGATCGCCTCCTTGACGTTCGCCGTGATGACATCCCCGATGCGCCCGTAGAAGTTGATCGATCGCCCCCGCGTGTGGATGCAGGAGATCCGCTTCGCGCCGGAGTTGTCGGCGACCTCGAGGATCGTCCGCATCTGGATCATGTCGTGCTCCCCGTCCCTTCGCGCGCGGCCCGGCCGCGCCCCTGAGCCGCCCTCAGTCGGCGGCCGCCTTCTCCACGATCTCTTTCACGATCCAGCGCTTGTGCCGGGACAGCGGCCGGCACTCCTCGATCCGCACCCGGTCGCCCACCTTGCACTCGTTCTTCTCGTCGTGCGCCATGAAGCGGGAGCGGCGCCGCAGGTACTTGCCGTACAGCGGGTCCATGACCAGGCGGGCCACCTCCACCACGACGGTCTTGGCCATCTTGTCGCGCACCACCGTGCCCTGCTTCTCCTGCCGGCGGCCGCGCGCGGCGCCGCTTCCCTGCGGGTCCTGCTGCTGGTCCATCATCATCTCCCGGGCGCTACGCGCCGCCTCCGGCCTCTTTCTCTCTCAGGACGGTGAGCACGCGGGCGAGCTCCTTGCGCACGAGAGAGACGCGCTGCGGGTTCTCGGACTGGCCGGTCGCCTTCTGGAAGCGCAGCTTGAAGATCTGCTCCCGCAGGGTCTCCTCCTGCGTGCGCAGTTCCTCGACGCTCTTCTCGCGCAGCTGCCTGGCCTTGACCTGAGGCATGGTCAGATTCCCCGGTGCACGAACATCGTCCTGAGGCCGATCTTGTGGGACGCCAGGCGCAGCGCCTGGCGCGCCACCTCCTCGGTCACCCCTTCCATCTCGTACAGCACCCGCCCGGGCTTCACCACGGCGACCCAGCCCTCCGGCGCCCCCTTCCCCTTGCCCATGCGGGTCTCGGCCGGTTTCTTGGTGATCGGCTTGTCCGGGAAGATGCGCACCCAGATCTTCCCGCCGCGCTTGACGAAGCGCGTCATGGCGATGCGCGCCGCCTCGATCTGCTTGTCGGTCACCCAGCCGCACTCCGTGACCTTGAGCCCGTAGTCGCCGAAGGCGATGGTCGAGCCGCGCCAGGCCTTGCCGCGACGGCGGCCGCGCATCTGCTTGCGGTACTTGACCTTCTTCGGCATCAACATCGCGTCTCACCCGGGCCCCGCGGGGCCGCCCCAAGGCTCAAATCTGCGCCAGGCCCAGCCTGTCCTGCGGGCGCACCCAGCTCTTGAGCTCTCCCTTGTAGATCCAGCACTTCACGCCGATCTGTCCGTAGGTCGTGCGCGCCTCGGCGAAGCCGTAGTCGATGTCGGCCCGCAGCGTGTGCAAAGGCAGCTGCCCCTCCAGGTACCACTCCGAGCGGGCGATCTCGGCGCCCCCCAGGCGGCCGGAAACGCGCAGCTTGACCCCCTTGGCCCCGAAGCGCATGGCCGACTCGATCGCCTTCTTCATGGCGCGGCGGAACGCCACGCGCCGTTCCATCTGCAGCCCCACCGATTCCGCCACCAGCTGCGCCTCGAGCTCGGGCTTGTGGATCTCCATGATGTTGATGAAGATCTCCCGGCCGGTCTTCTTCTGCAGGTCGTCGCGCAGCTTGTCCACCTCGGCGCCCTTGCGGCCGATGATGATCCCCGGGCGCGAGGTGTGGATGTTGATCTTGAGCTTGTTCGCGGCGCGCTCGATGTCGATGCGCGCCACGCCCGCATGCGACAGGCGCTTCTTCAGCTCGGTGCGCAAATCCACGTCCTCGTGCAGCAGCTTCGCGTAGTTCTTCTCGTCGAACCAGCGCGACTGCCAGGTCCGGTTGTAGCCGAGCCGGAAGCCGTACGGATGGACCTTTTGACCCACGCTCTCACCTCTCCCTTCGGCGCTTCGTTCCCGATCCCGCGCCCTTCCGGCCCGTCCGGCCGGAGGCGCCCTTCCGTCTCGATCCTGCGCCGGCCGCCCGGCGGGCGCCGCCCGTGCGGCGTCTCGGGGCCGCCGCCTCGCCCGCCGCGGAGCCGGTCTCCCCCGCGGCGCGCTTCCCCCGCGGCGCCTGGGCCTGGGGCAGCGGCCGCTCGTCCAGGGCGATGGTGACGTGGCACATCCGCTTCAGGACGCGGAAGGCCCTCCCCATCGGGGCCGGCCGGATGCGCTTGAGGGACGGTCCCCCGTCGACGAAGGCGGTGCGCACATACAGACGGTCGACGTCGACGTCCTGCCGCTTCTGCCGCGCATTGGCCACCGCCGAGTCGAGCAGCCGCCCGATGTCGCGCGCCACCGCCTTCTTGGTGAAGCGCAGCGTGGCGAGCGCCTCGCCGACCGCGCGCCCGCGGATGAGGTCGACCACCAGGCGCGCCTTCTGGGCCGACGTGCCCAGGTACCTGAGCCGCGCGCTCGAGACATGATCCGGCGACAGCACGATGACGCCTCCCCCCTACTGCGATGACTGCACGACGCCCGCCGGCGGCGCGCCGGCCGGCGCGCCCGCGGCCGCCGCGGCCGAGTCGGCCCGCGAGTGCCCGCGGAACGTGCGCGTGGGCGCGAACTCGCCCAGCTTGTGCCCGACCATGTTCTCGGAGATGTAGACCGGGATGAACTTCTTCCCGTTGTGCACGGCCAGTGTGTGCCCCACCATGTCGGGGATGATGGTCGAGCGCCGCGACCAGGTCTTGAGGACCTTCTTCTCGAAGCGCCGGTTCATCTCTTCGATGCGCCGTTTCAGCTCGGGATCCACGTGCGGCCCCTTCTTGATGCTGCGTGCCATGACGCCCCCTACTTCCTGCGGCGGACGACGTACTTGTCCGTCCGCTTGTTGTTGCGCGTCTTCTTCTCGCGCACGCCCCACGGCGTGCACGGGTGCCGGCCGCCCGAGGTCTTGCCCTCGCCGCCGCCCAGCGGGTGGTCGACCGGGTTCATCGCCACGCCGCGCACCGTGGGCCGGATCCCCAGCCAGCGCGTGCGGCCCGCTTTGCCCGAGGAGATGTTCTCGTGATCGGTGTTGCCGACCTGGCCGATGGTCGCCTGGCAGCCCTCGATGACCCGGCGGATCTCCCCCGAGGGGAGCTTGATCTGCACCCAGCCCGCGTCCTTGGCCAGGAGCTGCGCCGCGCTGCCGGCGCTGCGCACCAGCTGCCCGCCGCGGCCCGGCTTCAGCTCGATGTTGTGAATCGCCGTGCCGAGCGGGATGTTCTTCAGCGGCAGCGTGTTCCCCACCAGGATGTCCGCCGCGGGGCTGGTCACGATCGTCTGCCCCACCGCCAGTCCCAGGGGCGCCAGGATGTAGCGCTTCTCGCCGTCCGCGTAGTGGACCAGGGCGATGCGCGCCGAGCGGTTCGGGTCGTACTCGATGGTCGCCACCTTGCCGGGGACGTCCTTCTTGTCCCGGCGGAAGTCGATCTGGCGGTAGGTCCTCTTGTGCCCGCCCCCCCGGTGCCGGATGGCGATCCAGCCGAGGTTGTTGCGGCCGCCGCGGCGGACCTTCCCCTTGGTGAGCCTCTTCAGGGGGCGGCGCTCCGTCAGGTCCCCGAAGGCGGTCAGCGACATGAACCGCCGGCTCGGCGACGTGGGTCTGTAATTGCGAATCGGCATGTCCGGCTCCGCCTAGACGGCCTCGAAGTACTCGATCGGCTTCTCGCCCGGCTTCAGCATCACGTACGCCTTCTTCCAGTCGGGGCGCTTGCCCGAGTAGCGGCCGACCCTCTTTTCCTTGCCCCGCACGTTCTCGGTCCGCACGCCGGCCACCTTCACCTTGAAGAGCGTCTCCACCGCCCGGCGGATCTCGATCTTGTTCGCCCGGCGGTCGACGCGGAAGGCCAGGATCCCCTTGCTCTCCTTGAGGAGCGTGGTCTTCTCGGTGATCAGGGGGGCCACGATGATCTGCCGCGCGTCCCTCATGGGCTCAGGACCTCCGACACGCGCTGGACGGCCGCCTCGCTCAGGACCACGGTGTCGTGGGCCAGAAGGTCGACCACGTTCAGCGCCGTCGCCAGGGTCGCCTTGACTCCGGGCAGGTTGCGCGCCGACAGCTCGAGGTGGCGGTGCACCGGCTCGTCCACCAGGAGCGCCGTGCCCTGGATGCCGAGCCCGCCCACCGCCGCGATGAGGTCGCGCGTCCTGGGCGCGGGCAAGGCCAGCGACTCGACCACCACGAGCTTTCCATCGCGCAGCTTCTCCGACAGCACCGAGCGCAGCGCCCCTTGCCGCTTGCGTCGCGGAAAGGCATAGGCGTAGTCACGCGGCTGCGGCACGAACACCTTGCCGCCTCCCTTCCAGAGCGGCGAGCGGATCGATCCGTGGCGCGACCGTCCGGTCTTCTTCTGCTTCCAGGGCTTCTTGCCGCCGCCGCGTACATCGGAGCGGTTCTTGGCGGCGTGGGTGCCGGCGCGGCCCGCCGCCCGGTAGGCCACCACGGCCTCGTGGATCAGCCGGCTGTTCAGCGCCGAGGCGAACACGGCGTCGGGCAGGTCGAGCTCCTTCACCGGCTTGCCGTCGAGCGTCACCACCTTCAGCTTCGCCATCGCCTCACGCTTTCTTCTTCGCCGCGGCCTTGACCGGCTGCGGCTTCGGGACGCGGATCGGGGCCCGGCTGCGCCGCACGGCCAGGAAGGCGCCGCGCGCCCCCGGGACCGCGCCGCGCAGGACGAGCAGGTTGTTCTCCTCGTCCACGCGCAGCACCTCGAGGTTCTTGACCGTCACCCGGTCACCGCCCATCCGCCCGCCCATCCTCATGCCCCGGAAGGTGCGCGAGGGAAAGGCCGACGACCCGATCGAGCCCGGGGCCCGGTGGAACATCGAGCCGTGGCTGGCGGCACCGCCCCGGAAGTGGTGCCGCTTCATGACCCCCTGGAACCCCTTCCCCTTCGAGACGCCGATCACGTCCACGTGGTCCTTGATCTTGAACAGCGAGACCAGCACCTTGTCGCCGACCGCCGGGCCGTCGCCGCCGGGCAGCAGCCGGAACTCCTTCAGGCGGCGCGTCGGCGGCAGGTTCGCCTTGGCGAAGTGCCCTTGACGCGCCTTGGAGACCCCCTTGACCTTGACCGCCTCGACGAGACCGAGCTGGACCGCCTCGTAGCCGTCCTTGGACTTCTCCCGCCTCTGCACCACGACGCAGGGCCCGGCCTGGAGCACGGTGCAGGGGATGGCGCTCCCCTCCTCGTCGAACACCTGCGTCATGGCGACCTTCCGGCCTATCAGACCCTCGACCACGTCTCCCTCAGCGCCGTTCCTTCTCGAAGGCCTTGATCTCGACCTCGACGCCCGCCGGCAGGTCGAGCTTCATCAGCGCGTCGACCGTCTGCGAGGTCGGCTCGAGGATGTCCAGGAGCCTCTTGTGCGTGCGGATCTCGAACTGCTCGCGCGACTTCTTGTCGACGTGCGGCGAGCGGTTGACCGTGAACTTGTTGATCGCCGTCGGCAGCGGTATCGGACCCGCCACGCGCGCCCCCGTGCGCTTGGCGGTCGCCACGATCTCCGTGGTCGACTGGTCGAGCACCCGGTGATCGTAAGCCCTCAGGCTGATGCGGATCTTCTCGTTGAGCATGTCTTTCGGTCCCGCTCTCCCTACTGCTGGATCTCGACGACGGTTCCGGCGCCGACGGTGCGGCCGCCCTCGCGGATGGCGAAGCGCAACCCCTTGTCCATGGCGATCGGCGTGATCAGCTCGACCAGCAGGTTGACGTTGTCACCCGGCATCACCATCTCCACCCCCGCCGGCAGGGTCGCCACCCCCGTCACGTCCGTCGTC
>QHXZ01000169.1 GCA_003223165.1 Acidobacteriota bacterium | reverse complement strand
CCCACCCCCGCCACTCCCCGCCCCTCTTCGTCCCGTACCTCCGCACGCACCGTCCCCGTCGTCTCGCACCACCCCGCCCCCAACGCACACGCCCACACCACCCCGCACAGCACGGCGCGCGTGCCACGCTCCACGACCGTCGGCATTGCCAAGGTTCCCCTGTTGCAGCGAAGTCGGCGTGATGCTACCGCCAAAGGGTGCCCGCAAAGAGGGTGGAGGTCAAGGGGGAACTCACCCCGCGCCGCGGCGCCCGGGGTCGGAGGAGGAGCCGGCGGCGGGCGGGCGATTGCCTTGACCCTCAAGGGTTTGTGTCCTATATTGCTCGCCAAGAATTGAGCACAGGAGCGCGCTCGATGAGGCGTCGATCACTCGTCCTGGCGGTGCTTTTTGTCCTGGGCGCCGCCTGCGTCCCGGCCAATCTCCTGGCCGCGGAGGAGCCGGATCTGTCCCTTTCCGCCCTGCTGGCGGGAGGGCCGGAGCGGCGTCCCGCGCCGGAGGTGCCGGGGCGCGGACCGGGCGCCGCCCTGGCGGGCGCCGCCGGCCTCGACACTTTCCCGGTAGGGTGCGCGACGCCGCTGCTTCTGCTCCTCTCCCGTCCGGAGGGCCCGCTCGATCCCTCCCTCCGGCTGGCCCAGACGATCGCCGTGGCGCGCCCCCTGCTCGAGGCCGAGAGGGTCACGGCCACGCGCGACGGGGCGTTCGCGATCCACTTCCCCGCGCCGGCAGGATCCGCGGCGCCGCTCGCGATCGATCGCGATCGGGACGGCGTGCCGGACGCCGTCGACCGCCTGGCCGAAGCGCTGGTCGCCGCGCGCTCCTTCCTGGTCGCTCGTCTCGGCTACCCGCCTCCCACGCCCGACGGAGAGGCGCTGGACGTCTTCCTGGTTCCCCTGGGGCACGGACTGGAGGGCTTCGCCGTTCCGGGGCGCGACGCGGCCTCCCAGGGCCCCGCGCGGGGGACGGCATTTCTGGTGCTGGACGCCGACCTGCCGGCCGAACGGGTGATGTCCGCCACCCTGCACCAGGTGGCGCATGCTTGCCTGCTCGCCTCGGCACCGCGCGCGGCGATCTGGTGGTCGGAGGCGAGCGCCTCGTTCCTGACCGTCGCCGCCACCGGGGACCTGTCCGGCTTCGGGCCCGCCCTCCGGGCGCGGCAGCGTTCCGCGGGGCGCGGCCTGGCGGCGGACGGCCTGCTCCTCATGCAGGGATCGCTGCTCTGGCCGCAGTTCCTCGCCGAGCGCACCGGCGACGCCGGCGTGGTGCGTCAGATCTGGAGCGAGATCGCGGCCTCGGGCGCCGACCCGCTTGCAGCCGCCGACAGGGTCCTGATGCGTTCCTCCGGAATGTCGCTGCGCCAGGCGTTTCGCGAGTTCGCCGCGTGGAACCTGTTCACGGGAGCGCAGGACGACGGCCGCCACTACGCCTTCGGCCGGTCCCTGCCGGAGCCCGCTCTGGCCGCGGCCGGCGCGGCGCTCCCTGTCGATCTGGATCCGGTCGGCGAGGTCGAGCCGCTGGGCAGCGTCGCGTTCCGGCTTCCAGGGGACGGGCGCACCGGGTCGCTCGACCTGAGCGTGCGGTCGGAGGGTGGCCGCGCCGGCGCCGATCTCCTGGTGGCCTTCCGATCGCAGGCTCCGAACCGGGTCCTGGTGCCGGTGCCGCTCGACGCGGGCGGCGAGGGGCACGTCCTGGTCCCCTGGGCCGATCTGGCCGAGGCCTGGATCGTCCTGCGCAACGAAGGCGCCTCGGGCGCAGGGACCCGCTTCCAGGTGCGCGGGCTGCACGATCCCGTCGCCCCGTTCGACCTGGCATCCTTCACCGCGCAGGGATCCGGGATGAGCATCGTGCTCGAGTGGACCACCGCCAGCGAGAAGGGGCTCGTCGGCTGGAACGTCTACCGCTCCGAGTCCCCCACCGGCCCCTTCTCGCGGCTGAACCAGGTGGCCGTCCCGGCTTACGGCGACGGGTCGTCCGACACCGGCTACATTTTCAACGACGACGGCGTGCGGCCGGGGAGGCGCTACTACTACCTGGTCGAAGGCCTCACCGAGGCCGGGCTGGCCGACCGCTCCCACGTGGTGAGCGGCCGCTCCGCCGCCACCCGCTGACCTCAGGGAACCCTGCGTCCCTGCCCTTGCACCAGCGTTACGAACCGATCCACAGGCATGCCGGGGAAGATCTCCGTGAAGCCCCTGCGGCCGGGCCAGCGGACCACGACCCGGTCGATGGCGGCGGCCGCGCCCAGGCCGAAGTGCAGCCGGCGGTCGCCCTGGGAGAGATACGAGAAGGCGCTGCGGGCGTACCGTAGCTGGCGCGCCCCCCCGGCCTCCACGGTGACCTGGGCGCCGATCGCGTCGCGGTTCGGCGGCGCGCCCGAGAGCGTCAGCGTGACCCAGTGGTGCCGCGGCGACCCGGCGTTGCGCAGCAGCACGGCGGGGCGGTCGTTCTGGGTCATGATGATGTCCTGGTCCCCATCGTCGTCGAAATCGAAGGGAACGGCTCCGCGCCCGACGTAGGAGCGCCGCAGCGGCTCGCCGGGGGCCGGTTGGACCAGGTCGAAGCGCCCGTCCCCCGCGTTGCGGTAGAGGTGGGCCGGCTGCTCGAATGTGATCGTATCGCTGTACAGGCCGATGTTGTCGATGATATGGCCGTTGGCGAAGAACAGGTCGAGCCGCCCGTCATCGTCGGCGTCGAAGAAGAAGGTGCCGAAGCCGAGCATCAGGAGGGAAGGCGCGCCGATGCCGGAGGTGTAGCTGCGGTCCGAGAAAAAGCCGTTCCCATCGTTGTGGTACAGCTCCTTGGTCTCCTCGGACAGGTTGGTGACGAAGATGTCCAGGAGCCCGTCACCGTCGTAGTCGGCCATGTCGACCCCCATGCCGGCCTGAGGCAGGCCGTCCTCCGAGAGCGACACGCCGGCCAGATCGGCGACCTCGTCGAAGGTCCCGTCCCCCCGGTTGCGAAAGAGGAAGTTCGGGGTGTCGTCATTGGCGACGTAGAGGTCCTGGTCGCCGTCGTTGTCGTAGTCCCCCCACACCACCCCGAGCCCCTTGCCGGTCGTGTCCAGGATGCCGGCGCGGCGCGACACGTCCTCGAAGGTGCCGTCGCCCCGGTTGCGGTACAGGGTGTCCGGCTGGCTGTCGAAGTTCTTGGGATGGCACACGGTGCGGTAGCCGGGACGGTTCTCGCCGCAGTAGAGGTTGTTGTCGAGACTGAAGTCGACGTAGTTGGCGACGTACAGGTCGAGGTCGCCGTCGCCGTCCATGTCGGCCAGCGCCGCGCTGGTCGACCAGCGAGGGTCGCCGACTCCCGCCCGCGCCGTCACGTCGGTGAAGCTGCCGTCGCCGTTGTTGCGGTACAGGACGTTGGGTCCATAGTACGTGACATAGAGATCGCGGTCCCCGTCGCCGTCGAGATCGCCCGCCACGCAGCCGAAGCCGTAGCGGTCGGGCGGCCCGGCCACTCCCGCGGCGGCGGTCACGTCCTCGAAGCGGCCGCCTCCGAGGTTGCGGTAGAGCGCAGAGCGCGGCGGCTCCTTGGGCGTGAAGCCCGGCAGGCCGCCGCTCTGGACGAAGTAGATGTCCTGGCGGCCGTCGCCGTCGTAGTCGAAGA
>QHXZ01000168.1 GCA_003223165.1 Acidobacteriota bacterium | reverse complement strand
TGCTGGCGTCGGCGTACGCCTGGCCGAGGGGGGTCAGCGACAGGTCCCCTTCCTCGACCGTGATCAGGCCGAGGAGCGCCCCGGCCTCGACCAGCGGCAGCATGTCGTCGAGCTCCATCACCAGCTCGGCGCTCAGGCGGTAGAGGTCCTGCCGTCCGCCCTCGGCCGCGATCTTCTCCACCAGTCCGGCGAGGGCGTTGAGCCGGGCCGCCGGCAGGCGCCGGATGCGCCCCGCCTGGCCGGGGCGGACGCCGAGGGCCTCGGCCTCCGATTTCTTCTGCCCCGCCACGGCGGCGTACACCTTGTCGACGATCGCCTGGAAGGCGGTGTCCTTGCGCCGGCGGGGATGGCGCAGGAGCACCGGCATCTCGGTGACCACCCGCCCCGGATCCTTGGCCATGACCACGACCCGGTCGGCCATCAGCACGGCCTCCTCGATGTTGTGGGTGACCATCAGGATGGCCTCGATCGGCAGCGAACGGTTCAGCCACAGCTCCATCAGCTCGCCGCGCAGCGCCTCGGCCGAGAGCACGTCGAGGGCCGAGAACGGCTCGTCCAGGCAGAGCAGCTCCGGCTCGACGGCCATGGCGCGCGCGAAGCCGACCTTCTGCCGCATGCCGCCGGACAGCTCGCGGGGGTAGGCCGACTCGAATCCGTCCAGCCCGACCATGTCGAGCAGCTTCAAGGCGCGCTGCCGGCGCTCGGCGGGGGGCACTCCCTTGCACTTGAGGGCGATGGAGACGTTCTCGAGCACCGTGAGCCAGGGATAGAGGGCGAACGACTGGAAGACGATCGTGGCGTGCGGGTTGACCCCCGCGAGCGGCTCGCCGCGCTAGAGCACGCGGCCCGAGGTGGCGCGCTGCAGGCCCGCGATGATGCGCAGCAAGGTGGACTTGCCGCAGCCGGAGGGCCCCAAGAGGCAGACGAACTCCCCCGAGCGGACCTGGAGCGTCACGCCCTGCACCGCGATGAAGTTCTTCGCGCCGCTCCCGTAGGCCTTGCCGACGTCCTCCAGGGCCAGGAGCGGGGACGCGTCGGGGCGAGGCTGCGGTCGTGAGGTGCCGTCGGGCATGCCGCGTCACTCCATGCGATAGCGATCGCGCGCCAGCCGGTACAGCGAGCGCCAGAAGGTCCGGTTGATGGCGACGACGGTGCCGATGAGCGCCAGGGTCGCCGCCAGGAGGACAGCATAGTCCGCCTGGCTCGTCGCCTGCGCGATGATCGCGCCGACGCCCCGGGTGGCGTAGGTCCGCCCCGCGAACTCGACGTGCTCGGCCACGATGCTCGCGTTCCAGGCGCCGCCGCTGGCGGTGATGGCGCCGGTGATGAGATAGGGGAAGAGCGCCGGCAGGATCAGCGTCCGCCAGCGGTCGAGTCGCGACAGCCGCAGCAGGTCGGTGGTGTTGCGCAGGTCCTGGGGGATGGCGGCCGCCCCCGCGATGACGTTGAAGAGCAGGTACCACTGCGTCCCCATGAGCATCAGCACGATCGCCGCCAGATCGAGCCCGCCCCGCAGGCGCAGGAGCGCCAGGAGCAGCACCGGGAAAAGGGCCGTCGCCGGTATCGAGGCGATCACCTGCACCACCGGCTGCAGGATTGCGGCCAGCCTGCGGTTGGTGCCGATCAGGACGCCGACGGGGATGGTCCAGAGCATCGCCACCACGAGCGCCGCGGCGACGCGACCGAACGTGGCCAAAACACCGAGCCCGATCCGCCTCCAGGTCTCCCCCGGCAGGGTGGCGAGGAGGCCCGCCGCCCCGTACGCACCGTACCCCGCCAGGAGCGCGGCCACGACACCGGCGGCCACGGCGAGGCCCGAGGGGCGCGCGCGCCGGGCCTCCGTCCGCTCGGGACGCGCGGGGAAGCGTTCCCGCAGGCGGCGATCCAGCCTGTCCGAGAGCGGCTCCCAGATCCGCTTCTCGACCTGCTCGACGATCCAGGCGCGCGACAGGACGTCGTGGCACCACGACTCGGGGGGGTCCTCGCCCGCGGTCATCTCGAGCTTGAACTTGTCGGCCCAGGCGAGGACCGGGCGCCAGACCACCTGGTCGAGCAGGACGATGACCAGCACCAGGGTGCACAGCCCCAGGAGCACCGCGCGCAGGTCCCCCCGGCTGGCCGCCACCTGCAGGTACGCTCCCAGGCCCGGCAGCCGGAAGTCGCGGGCGCCGACGTTGAAGATCTCGGCGGCCATCAGGAAGAACCAGCCCCCGGCCCAGCTCATCATGCTGTTCCACACCAGCCCCAGGGCCGCGAACGGCAGCTCGAGCGCGGTGAAGCGCATCCAGGGGTCGAAGCGGAAGACGGCGGCCGCCTCGCGCAGCTCGGACGGAATGGTGGTCAGCGACTGGTAGAAGCTGAAGGTCATGTTCCAGGCCTGCGACGTCACGATCAGGACGATGGCGGCGATCTCGGCGGCGACGTTCTGCGGCAGCACGCTGCTGAGCCCGAGGAGGACCACCGGCAGGAACGACAGGATCGGCACGCTCTGCAGGACGTCGAGGAGCGGCAGCAGCACCTTTTCCGCGGTCCGGTCATGGGCCGCGGCGTAGCCGTACGCCAGGCTGAAGAGCAGCGACAGCAGGTAGGCCGTGGCCATGCGGCCGGTCGACAGCATGGCGTACCAGGGAAGGGCGCCCAGGGAGAGCGAGATGTCGGGACCGGCGATGACGGCCGGAGCGCGCAGCGCCAGCCTGGTGCCGGCGTACAGCAGCGCCGCGAGGCCGAGCGCGATGAGGCCGTCGCCGGCGGTGAACGCCGGGGTGCGGGGCAGCGCCGGGCTGAACTGGAAGCGGCGCATCATCCCTCACCCCTCCCGGCCGGTCCGCTCGAGGAACGCGGCGACGATCGGGTAGACCTCCCGCGGCGCGTTCTCGCCCAGGAGAAGCGTGAAGTGGTTGTAATCCTCGCTGAACCCCTCGGATCGCGCCAGCCGCCTGTACGTCCTGTCCGCCACGGGGCACCGCTCGATGAGGGCGCGCACCACGGCCTCGGGCGAGCGGCGCGCCACCGCCGCCAGCTGCAGGACCGGGAAGTGCAGGCGCGCGACGCCCTCCTCGTAGTCGATGGCGCCGTCCGCCGAGGTGAAGCAGCGCCTCTCGATCATGCCGATGAGCTGGCGCGCCACCTTGCTGCTGCCGAAGTCCACGATGCCGTTGGAGACGACCCGCAGCATGGTCCTGCGCCGGTGGATGCCGTAGCGCGGCAGGAAGAGCGACGGAGAGAGGAGCCCGAGCAGAAGCGTGAAGGGAATCACCAGGAGCGGCGGCACGGCCGGGATCAGGCGCACGTAGGCCATGCCGAAGCGGCCGGGGCGCCGGTCGTCCCGGAAGCTGCCCGGCACGTCGCCCATCACGGCCGAGCGGATGCCCGCGGTGAGGCCGAGGGCGCAGGCGGCGTAGAGGATCATGCCTCCCAGGCTGTGACCGAACCAGTGGACCTGCGCGGCCCCCGTGGCCTCCCGCACGTGCTTCACCACGGCCGGCAGGTCCTGGCGCACGTAGTCGTCGATCGTCCAGTCGAAGGGGCGCAGGCCGCCGGTCGCCGCGCGGTGGCTCAGTCCGTGGCCGCGCAGCTCCATGACCCAGACGTCGAAGCCCCGGCGGCGCAGGTGGCGCGCCAGGGAATGATCCTCGTCGAGGTCGACCACGAAGCGGTGACGGGGACCCGCGCAGGTTCCGCCGTCGGCCCCGGACGGTAGCGGTGCAGGGCCAGGAGCCATCCGTCCGCCGTCGGGGCATAGCGCACCTCGTCGGCCGGCGTGGCCAGGCGGCACAGGCGCCTCACGAGCGAGCCGAGCAGGAACGCCCCGGCGGGGACGGCCAGCGCGGCGAGGAGGATCGGCATGGCGCTCATGCTTGCTCGGATGGGATCGGAAGAGAAACGGCCGGACGGGAAAAGACCCGGAAGCGTCTGCGGCACAGGGCGCCGCCCCGGATCGACCAGGTCCAGGACTTCCGGGTCCGGTGGCCTGCCGGTATTCCTCAGGCGGATACCAGCGACGGCCCGATGACCTTCGAGGACCGCCTAAGTTACAGGCACCTCACGGGTCCCGAGGACTTCCTGAGTACAGTGACTCTTCATCTGCTGGACCACCTCCTTCCTCGTGTACCCGGAAGACTACTCCCGGGGCGCGGAGGCGGCAAGGGGGTCCGGGACCTGGAATGTCTCGTCGCCGAACGGGGCGTCGAAGAGGACGTCCGCGTACTCCGCCACGACTTCCAGGGGCCCGACGACGCCGCCGGCGTCGGAGGAGCGCGTCTCCCGCCGGGTGGCGATCCGCAAGCCTTCGAGGGTGCGGTAGTCGGACCACAGGGAGACGCGGTAGGTCAGGTCCTTCGCGCGGAAGTCGCTGACCCGCTCGATGAGGCCGCTCAGGCGGCTGATGTAGAAATCGCACCAGCCGTCGGAGCGCTCGTCCTGATCGTCGCGCGCGAAGGTCAGCCGCAGCACGTCGCAGTCCGGCGCCGGCACCTTGCCCGAGGCGGACGGCGTGCGCACTCCGCGGTACTCCAGGCGATCGCCCGCGTCCAGGAGGATCCACGGGGTCAGGAAGGTGAAGCGGGCCAGGCGCGCGAACGCCCGCGGCAGCGCGGCCTCGGCCGGATCGGCCACCGGCGCTCCGCCGCGCGTCACCGCGACGCGCTCGCCGTCGAGGCGCACGATCTGGGGCGCGTCCCCCTCGAGGTCCTCGATGTAGGCGCGCTCCTCGCGCCCCAGCCCCAGCCGGTGCACCTGGCGCACGCTCACCTGGGGCCTGGCGCGGCCGCCGTAGTAGTCCATGCGGCAGGTGTACTCGACGTTGTGGTGCCTGTGCCACGCCGGGTAGCCGCCGTAGGCCTCGAGGAGCGCGCCGACCAGCGTGGCGGCGCGCTCGTCGCCGATCGCCTTCAGCCGCGCCTCGCCGGGATCGGAAGCGCCGCCGGCGCAGCCCGACGACCACGCCGCCAGCGCCGCGGCGGCGAGCAGCAGGAGCGACGGCGTCTTCGGTCCGGCCGCGGAGCGTCCCGGGCCGCTCCCGGGGAGCCGGCAGGCCGCGCCGGCGCACGACAGGCGGTAGCGGCGCGCCGCGATATAGCGGTACACCGCGCGCATGACGGCGGCGGCCCCCGGGAGGCGGCCCAGCGCCGCGAGCCAGCGCAGACCGTCGAGCACGCCGAACAGCTCGCGCCAGCCGTCGGCGCCCTTGAAGAGCGTCCCGTCCGGAGCGTGGACGTACATCTGCCGCATGGCGTCCTCGCGATCGAGCCCTGGGAAGCGGGCGCCGACAGACGGATCGTGCACGGACAGCCACTCGATCCGGCCACGGCGATCGCGGCGGGCCATGCGATCCCGCCAGCGGGTGCAGAAGGCGCAGTCGCCGTCGTAGAGGACGGTGTACGGCCGGCGCAGAGGCGCGCTCACGGCGCCGGCCCCGCGCCGCCGCCCGGGCTGGGCCCGAGGAACGTGAGTTTTCCCTGCGCGTCGATGCGGAACAGGTAGTGCGGCGTCATCACCAGGTGCGGCGCCAGCTCGGGGTGCAGGAGGACCATGGCGACGTCGGTCGGGCTCGGCAGGTCCTCCTCGCCGTGCATGTGCAGGGTCGGCTGGCCCGGCGGCCTCGGCGCCAGCGGCAGGGCCGTCGCGCCGGCGTGGTACGGCTCGGAGCCGATCACCTGGCGGCCGTTCGCGGTCACCCTGACCAGCAGGTCGGCGCCGGCCTGCACCGTCGCCGCGTCCTTCGGGGACGACTTGAGGTAGATCTCGTAGCCGCCGTCGGCCGCCTTGAACACCGCCTCGTCGTACGGCGGCCTGGCGTTCTGGTCGTTCGCGGCGGCCGCCTCGGCCGTGTCCAGCGCCCGCAGGTAGGTCAGCGTCGAGGTCGGAGCGGGGGCCGCCGGGACCTTCGTCACGGGCACCCCCAGGCTTCCCGAAGTCGGGTCGAATCCGGCCGTTCCCAGGAGCAGCACCCCCTTCGCCTTGGAGGCCGGATCGGGGTTCTTGAGGAAGAAGACCTGCCAGCCTTCCTGTCCCTCGACGACCACGACGCGGTCGGGCGGCGCCATCCCGCCTTCGCGTCTCTGTCCCATTTCGCGCGCGCGTGCCGCCGCCTGGAGGTAGAGGGCGATCTGGTGGCCGCGCTGCTCGACGGCGCGCACCTCGTCCTCCGAGGGGCGCCCGGCCGCTTCCCCGGCCCCGCCGGCCCCCTGGACTCCGTCGGCAGCCGCGGCGCCCTCCGCCGCGAGGGATGGCGGCGCCGCCGCGGCCGCACCCAGGACGAGGGCCAGAAGCCAAGCGCGCCGCCGGAGTCCTTCACTCCCCATCATCACCGTCACCCCTGTCGCTGGAGCGTCCAGTTTATCACCCCACGGCGTCCCCGGCCGGGTGGCCCGGGCGCGGCGCTCCCCTGCTCCGAAAGCACCGCCGGATGCGCGCTTGAACGACCCCTCCCGATGCCTTATGATGGCTGACTTTCGAAAGGACGGGCATGGCGGCCAGTCTGGCGCGCGATCTGCAGGCAATCGTGGGCGGGCAGGTGCTCGAGGACCAGGCCGCCCGCGACGAGCGCAGCGGCGACTTCGGCCGGATGGTGAAGCGCGTGCCGCAGGTGGTCGTGCGACCGGTCTCGACCGACGACGTGGCCGCGGCGTTGCGCTACGCCCGCAAGAGCTCCGTCCCGGTCGCCACGCGCGGTGAGGCGCACAGCCAGAGCGGCCAGTCGCTGGTGGACGGCGGGATCCTGCTCGACATGACCTCCCTCGACCGCATCCTGGCGATCGACCCGGCGGCGTCCGCGGCCGATTGCCAGGCGGGGGTACGCTGGGAAACCCTGGCGGGCCAGACGATCCCTCGGGGGCTGGTGCCCCCCGTCCTGACCAACAACCTCGGGGTCACCGTCGGCGGCACGCTGGCGGTGGCGGGGCTCGGGGTGGCGTCGTTCCGCCACGGGACCCAGGGCGACAACGTCACCGAGATCGAGGCGGTGACCGGTGCGGGCGACGTCGTCGTCTGCTCCGAGACGGCCCACAAGGAGGTGTTCGACGCGGCGCGCTCGGGGCTGGGGCAGTTCGCGGTCATCACGCGCGCGCGCCTGACGCTGCGCCGCTGCCTGCCGAAGGTGCGCACCTATTTCCTGCTGTACGACGACCTGGCGGCCTGCGTGCGCGACCTCCAGACGGCCATCGAGCAGGATCGCTTCGATTACATCGAATCGACCTGCGTCCCCTGCCCGCAGGGGTTCCGCTGGGCCGGGACGACGAAGGAGGCGTTCGCCGCCTGGTTCTTCCCGCTGCACGCCACCGTCGAGTACGACCCGCAGTCGCCTCCCGACGACCGC
This sequence comes from Acidobacteriota bacterium, assembly GCA_003223165.1. Lineage (GTDB taxonomy): Bacteria > Acidobacteriota > Polarisedimenticolia > Gp22-AA2 > Gp22-AA2 > QHXZ01. The sequence goes on along the minus strand of QHXZ01000168.1, from coordinate 262 downwards.
TCGCGTCTCAAGGGGCTCTCGCCGTACCGGCGCGTGCACACCGAGGACCAGGACCTGATCCAGTTCGCGCACCGGCTCGATCCGCTGTTCGCCGTCTGGAAGCGGATCGGCAACTGGGCCCTGCCGCATCCCTGGATGGAGACGGTCCTCCCCTGGCAGGCGGCGCAGCCGTACATCTCGCAGGTGCTGGCGAACCTGCCGCCGACCGCCCTGGGCGGGGGGCACGTCCTCCTCTGGCCCTGCCGCGGCACGGTGTCGCGGG
>QHXZ01000167.1 GCA_003223165.1 Acidobacteriota bacterium | reverse complement strand
GGGCGCGCGCCTCCTCGCCCGCCGCCATGACCGCCTTGGCCATGTCGTCGAACTTCCGTTCCTCGACCGGAATGAACCAGACCTTGACCGCGTCGGCTCCGTGGGACGCGAGGTAGCGCACGCCGGTCCGCGCGTCCGCCTCGCTGCCGAGGTAGATGAACTGCCGCTCGGCCGGCAGGTTCAGCCAGAAGTCCAGGGTCGACAGGAGCGGCCCTGCCGCCGCGACGTGCGGCGCCAGCGGGTCGGCGTCGGCGCGCCCCCTCAGGTCCCAGGTCCACGAGTACCCCCCGACGTCGAACACCGCCGTCACGCCCGAGCAGAGATAGGCGCGCAGGAAACGCTCCGGGTGGGCGCGCAGGCCGGCCTCGACCTCCTCGTAGGGATACCGGTCGCGCACGTCGATCGCGTCGGGCCGCCCGTCGGCCCAGCCGGTCTGCGAGAAGTGCACGTGCGCGTCGACGATCCCCGGAGTGACCCACAGCCCCTCGAGGTCGAGGGTGTCGACCCCCTTGGACGGCGGGCACTGCGCCCGCGTCCCGGCGCAGTCGATCTTCCCGCCGCGCAGGATCACGACCGCGTCGGGAACGGGCGCGGCGCCGGTGCCATCCACGAGCGTCGCGCCGACCAGCGCCCGCGGAGGCGGCGGCGTCCCCGGCGGCGCCGCGAACGCGGTCGTGACGGCGATCTTCCAGCCCGCGGCGCTCCTGTCCGCGCCGCCCTTGGCCGCGCCTGTCGCGCCGCGGCCAGTCGTGGCATCCCCCGTCTTCACGAAGAAGCGCTCGGAGATGCCCGACTCTTCACGCGGTCCGTAGCGCACGCGGTAGCGGTAGGTCCCGTACACCAGGCCGGGCCTTATCGGCACGAGCTGCAGGTCGAGCCCCTCGAAGAGGTCGGGCCAGTCGTCGCCGTTCTCTTTCGCGAACGAGTCGTACCCGAGCAGCGGCCCTTCCGGCCCGGTGCGGGCGAGGGTGTCGGCGCGGAGGTAGCACGTCAGGTAGGCCTCGCGGTCGCGCCGGCGGATGGCGTCGAGGTTCCTCTCGAACAGGGCGCGCGCCACCGCGATGTCGGAAGCGACCGCTACGTCGGCCCGCATGAGGCCTGCGTGGGGCGCGCTCGTGCTCCCGGCGTGCACCATCGTCGGTGCCTGCGGCAGCAGCAGCGCGAGCACCCAGAGGCGCAGGAGTCCGCGACCTCCTTGCAGTCCCGGCACGGTCGGCCCCGCAGCGGCTTCACGACGGCCGCGACTCATAGGTCCAGGGGCCTGATCGTCTCCCCTTCCTTGACGCCGAGGCGGATCGGCCGCGGGGGGCCCTTGCGGGGCAGGGTCACCTCGACCATCAGGCCCGCCCGGCGGGAGGGATCGGTGGCGTGCTCCGGGATGAAGTACGCGACCGGGGTAGAGAGGGTCGCCACGAGTCGTTCGTTCTCCATCCGCAGCTGCAAGGGGTGGCCCTCGTCGGGATCGGCCCGCGTGGCGATCAGGTGGTCTCCTTCCACCGACAGGTGCCCGTAGCCGTAGCCCGGGGCGGCGGGGCCGGGGCGCTCGGTGAACCCGCGCGGCTCCACTTTCACCTGCAGGCTGACGTAGCGGCCACGGATCGGCAGGTCGGGGTCGTAGGGGGCGACCTCGGCCCAGACGCGCGGCAGCGTCGCGCGGTCGGCGAGGAGCTTCGCGCCGAGCGTGCAGACGATGCCGATGTGCAGCGCCGCCACGACCAGTCCTTTCGTCCGGCCGGTCATGGGACGCTCCTTTCCAGCCTCGCCAGCAGGCGGCGGCGCGTGCGCTCGAGCGCGTAGCCGCCGACCAGAAACAGCAGGCCCAGGGTGATCAGGCTCAGCGATCGGCCCATCTTGTCCATCACGTTGTCGAAGTAGAAGCACGCGACGGTGAGGCCGAAGCCGGCCACCCCCAGGTTGATCCGTTCGCGGCGGGCTTCGGCGATCCCCCACCAGGCGAGCAGCGCCGAGCCGACTCCGCACAAGGCGTACATCTCGATCTGGCGCCACTCGATCTGGTGCCAATCCGGGGTCGCTCCCGTGTAGTCGCGCGCGCGCGCCGCGGTCGTGCCGAGCAGCCGCACCCACGGCGCTGCGAGCAAGAGCGGCCAGGCGGCGCGGCCCCGCAGCACGGCGGCCAGCCCCAGCGGCACCGCGTAGGCGATGATCCATCCCGCGGTCAGCAGGCCCATCGGCACCCGCTGGTACTCCGATGGGACCCATCCCTCGGGGAAGATCACCCAGAAGGTCAGGGGGACGAGGGCCAGCCCGCCGACCCAGGCCAGGTCGCGACGCTCGGGGCCTTCCTTGGCGGGGAGGCGCGCGGCGAGGTAGGTCAGCGCCAGGAGCCACAACCCTTCGGGTAGGAGATGCTCGCCGCCTCGCATCCGCTCGGTCGCCAATTCCCACTCGCCGGCCAGCCAGATCGGGGTCAGCAACGCGGCCAGGACCAGCTGGATCCGATCCCGCAGCAGCAGCCAGGCGATCCAGGCGCCGGCGGCCCAGAGCATGAACCCGCCCGGCCAGTGCTCCGCCAGGTTGAAGATCTGCCCCGCGAGGAAGATGCCGCCGCCCAGGGCCACCGTCCCGACCCCGTGCAGCACCTGCGCCAGCGCGTCGGTCCTATCCCTGACGAATGCGGCCGCGGCATGGAACACGCCCACCATCAAGAGGACCAGAACGAAGCGGCCCGCGGGCGACATCTGGTCCCAGTGGGCGGCGACGAACAGCAGCACGCCCGCGCACATCAGCACCCCGCCGAGGACCCAGGCGAGCAGCACCGGCCACCGCCGCCCGCCGCGGCGCTCGCGCTCGGATTCGAACGCGCGGATGCGCTCCCCCGCCGAGGCGTCGATGAGCCGCGCCTCCATCCAGCGCTCGAGCGATCGTTCCCAGTTTTTCGGCATCGCCTGACGGCATCATACACGGGTCAAGGCCGGGGCGATCACACGGGGTGCGCCGGAAGGGTCAGCGCAGCGCGGCCGGGGCTGCCGCGGCGGCCCGCGTCTCCGTCCGCGACCAATCCTGGTCGGAGAGCTTCCATCCCCCTCCCAGCGCCTTGTAGAGCTGGACGAGGGTGGCCAGGCGGTCGAAGCGAGTCTGGGCGAGGGAGTTCTCGGCTGGGAAGAGCTGCTGCTGGGCCTGCAGGACCTCGAGGTAGTCGGAGAGGCCCCCCAGGTAACGGGAGTTGGAGAGGCGGACCGCCTCGCGATACGAGTCCACGGCGCGGGCCTGCTCCTTCTCGACGTCGGCGAGCTTCTGGTAGGCGACCAGGGCGGTCGAGACTTCGGAGAAGGCGTTGGTCACGCTCTGCTCGTACTGGGTC
>QHXZ01000160.1 GCA_003223165.1 Acidobacteriota bacterium | reverse complement strand
CGCCATGCTCACCGGGCTGACGCGCGACGGCCTGTTCCTGATCGAGAAGGGGAAAGTGGCGGGCCCCGCCGTCAACCTGCGCTTCAACGAGAGCCCGGTGGTGATGCTGCAGAACGTCCTGGGGCTCGGCCCCGCGGTCCCCGCCGGCCGCATGGTCCTGCCGGCGATCAAGTCCGGCGCCTTCACCTTCACCAGCAAGTCGGACGCCGTCTAACTACGAGATGATCCGGGCGATCAGGTAGGCCGCCGCCGCGGCGAGGCCGCCGATCAGGGTGGTCTGCAGCGCGCTGCGCGCCGGGCCCGAGCCGGTGAAGCGGCCCTTGCCGTAGCCGAAGACCCACAGGGCCACGACCGTGGCGGCGATCGACCAGGCGAAGGCCGGGTGCACGGCCCGCAGCACGATGTACGGAGTGAGCGGGATCATGCCGCCGACGACGTACGCGAAGGCGATGGTCAAGGCGCTCACCAGGGCGCGCCGGGGGTCGGGCTTCTCGAGCCCCAGATCCAGGCCTCCGGCCGGCGCACCAGCGCCGCCACGACGGGAGCGGCCTCTTCTTCTGTCAGGCCGTACTCCTTGAACACGTCCGCCACCTCGGCCGCCTCGAGCTCGGGCAGGTCGCGCACCTCGCGTCGCTCGCGCTGGCGCTCGCTCTGGTAGTGCTCCGCGTCGCTGCGGGCGGCCAGGTACCCGCCCAGCCCCATGGCGATCGATCCGGCGGCGATCTCGGCCAGGCCGGCGGTGACGATGATGTCTGTCGTGGCGACGGCGCCGGTCAGCCCCGCGGCCAGCGCGAACGGGACGGTGAGGCCGTCCGACATCCCGATGACGATGTCGCGCACCCGGTCCCCGGCGGTGAAATGCTTCTCGGTGTGGGGTGTCTGCGGCACGGGCGCCTCCGCGCTCGATCCTAGCCGAACGCGGCTGCGCCCGGACCGGCCGATCAGGTAAAATCGACGTCCTCATGCGCAAGCTCTGGATTAACGGCGAGCACCTGGACGCCGCCTCGGGCGCCACCCTCGCGGTGGTCGACCCTGCGACCGAGGAGGTGGCCGACGCCGTCCCGAAGGGCGGCGCGGCCGACGTCGACCAGGCCGTGGCGGCGGCGAAGGCCGCCTTCCCGCCCTGGAAGAGGACGTCCGCCTTCGCCCGGGCCGACCTGCTGGTCGAGACGGCGCGCCGCCTGCGGCAGAACAAGGAAGAGTTCGCCGTCACCCTGACGCGCGAGACCGGGCGCGCCATCCGCAAGAACCGCGGCTACGTCGACTGGGCCGCCCTGTGCTTCGACTACTACGCCGGGCTCATCCGCGACCGGCGCGGGCGCGTCATCCCCTCCGCCGAGCCGGGCCAGCTGAACCTGGTCATCAAGGAGCCCATAGGCGTCGTGGGCTGCATCGTGCCGTTCAACTACCCCCTGATGCTCCTGGCCTGGAAGGTCGCGCCGGCCCTGGCCGCCGGCAATACGGTCGTGATCAAGCCGGCGTCGCAGACGCCGCTCTTGACGCTCGACCTGCACCGCGTCTTCGACCATCTGCCGCGCGGTGTCGTGAACATCATCACCGGGTCGGGCGCGGAAGCCGGCGACGCCCTGGTGAAGCACCCGGACGTCCCGTGCATCGCCTTCACCGGCAGCACCGCGGTGGGGCGGCAGATCTACCGCCTGGGCGCCGAGCGGATCAAGAAGCTGCACCTCGAGCTGGGCGGCAGCGACGCGGCGATCGTCTGCGCCGACGCCGATCTCGAGGCCGCGACGCGGGCGGTCGCCTGGACCGCCTTTCTCAACGCCGGCCAGGTCTGCACCAGCGCCGAGCGGATCTACGTCGAGCGGAGCGTCTACGCCGAGTTCGTCGAGCGGCTCGGCGCCCTCACGAGCCGGCTGCGGGTCGGAGGGGGGATGGACGAGCGCAGCGAGGTGACGCCGCTCATCGGCTCCAGGGAGCGTGACGCGGTCGAGACGCGCGTCGGCCTGGCCCGCAAGGAGGGCGCGAAGCTGGTCGCGGGGGGGCGCCGCCCGCCGCACCTCCCCAAGGGATATTTCTACGAGCCGACCGTCCTGGCCGACGTCCGCCACGGCATGAGCCTGATCCAGGAAGAAATTTTCGGCCCCGTCGCCCCGGTCATTCCTTTCTCGACCTTCGACGAGGCGCTGCGCCTGGCCAACGACACGCCGTACGGCCTGGGCGCCACCCTCTTCTCGCGCGACGCGCGGCGGGTCAGGCGCTACTTCGAGGAGATCGAGGTCGGCAACGTCTGGGTGAACGACCCGCTGGTGGACAACCCCGCCGGCCCCTTCGGTGGGATGAAGATGTCCGGCATGGGGCGCGAGCTCGGCGAAGAGGGACTGGAGGAGTTCCAAGTGACGAAGCACGTCCATTGGGACATCGAGGCCTCGGTCAAACCCTGGTGGTTCCCCTGGAGCGAGACACCATGAGCGAACCCGTCATGAGCGACACAGCAAGGAGGGCCCCTTTCATGACCGCACGCCCCGCCGCCCGCCCCAACGTCCGCGCCGCGCTCGCCATCGGCGCCGTCCTCTGCTTTGCCGCCGTAGCGGGGTCCGCAGCCCGCGCCGCGGCCACCCCGGTGCCGGCCCCCCCGGCCGCCAACGCGGTCCCGGCCGCGGCCTCGTCGGCACCGGCCGCGAGCCCGGCGGCCGGTCGGCCCACGCCGGTCGCGAGCGAGATGACCTCCTTCGAGGCCGGCGACGAGAAGGTGATCGCCTACCTGGCCGTCCCCAGGGGGGCGGGGAGCCATCCCGGCATGGTCGTGATCCAGGAGTGGTGGGGGCTCAACCAGCAGATCAAGAGGATCGCCGACCGGCTGGCGGCCCTGGGGTACGCGGCGATCGTCCCCGACCTGTACCGCGGCAAGGTGGCCTCCTACAAGGAGCCCGACCTGGCGCACGAGCTGATGCGGGGCCTGAACGAGGACCGCTCGGTCGGCATCGCCAAGGGGGCGGCGGCCCTGCTGCGCTCGCGCGCCGGCGTCCCGACTCTCCCCGTGGGGATCATCGGCTTCTGCATGGGGGGCCGCGTCGCCCTGGCCACGGCCCTCAAGGGGGGCGACGTGCAGGCGGTGGTGATGTTCTACGGCAGCGTCGAGACCACGAAGGAAGCGGTGGCGCCGCTCGCCTGCCCGCTCCTTGGCCTCTTCGGCAAGGACGATCAGGGCATCCCCGAGGAGGACGTGCGCAAGTTCGAGGCGGCCCTGAAGGCGGCCGGCAAGACGGCGACCATCCACATCTACCCCGGCGTCGGGCACGCCTTCTTCAACGACGAGCGGCCTGGGTTCGAGAAGGACGTGGCGCAGGATGCCTGGGCCAACGTGAAGGATTTCCTGGCCGCGCACCTTCAGCCGCCCGCCCCGACCGGCCAGCCTCACTGAGGATCAGGCGATGCCGAGCAAGCCGTCCAAGGCGCTGGAATCGTTCCCCAACCCGAGGCCGGGGCGGGACTACGAGATCGCCTTCGAGGTCCCCGAGTTCACCTGCCTCTGCCCGCGCACCGGCCAGCCCGACTTCGCGACCCTGAAGATCCGCTACGTCCCCGACGCCCTGTGCGTCGAATTGAAGTCCCTGAAGCTCTACGTCTGGTCGTTCCGGGACGAGGGGCACTTCCACGAGGACGTCACCAACCGGATCCTCGACGACCTGGTCGCCCTGCTGAAGCCGAAGGAGATGACCGTCGTCGGCGACTTCAGCGTGCGCGGCGGCATCCACACGGTCGTCACCGCCACGCACCGCCGCCCGGCCTGACACCCGCCCGGGCTGACGCCCCCGCTCGGGGCCGATTCGGCTGCATTCGGCCATTGCCGGGCCTTGGGCGTGAGCGTATATTTCCCGCGGCCGGTCCGGAGCAACCAGTTGAATTCATTGAAGTTCAAGCCCCCCCGGGGGAGGCGACATGCTCCCCCCTCACCCCCTCGCGCCCTGCCTCGTCGGCGCGCCCCCGGCGCGTTCGCCCTCGTGCTAGCCACGGCATTGGCGGCGGTGGGCCCGGCGCGGGCGGCGGTCCTTCCCTGGATGAGCCTCGAAGAGATGGCGCTGCGCGCCGACGTCATCGCCCTCGGCACCGTCGAGGCGGTCGAGGGCGCCATGAGCGACGACGGCCGCATCATCGTCACCCGCGTCACGCTTCAGGTCGAAAGGACCCTCAAGGGAGGACCGCGCGCGCGGGTCACGCTCGAGGTGCCCGGAGGGCGGATCGGCGATCGGATCCTGATCGCCTCGGGCGCCCCGACCTTCGCGAAGGGGGATCGGGCTGTCCTATTCCTGGAGGGGGCTCCGGGGGGCGGCCGGCTTTCGGTCGTCGGCTGGAACCTCGGCCGGCTCGAGGTGCGGCGCGACCCGCAGAGCGGCCGCGACCTGGTGAACGACCGCACCGGCGGCGCGCTCTATCTCGACCGCGACGGCCGGCCGGTCGATCCCGGCCGCCGGGGCGTCGGGCGCGTCGAGCTGGGCGACTTCCTGCGGCAGGTCGAGGCGATCCTTGAGAAGGCGGGACGCGGAAAGGGCGTGGCCCGATGAGGCCGGTCGCCCCGGCGACGACGATCCCGCCCGCGGCGCTGGCCGCCGCCCTGGCGGCGACGCTGGCGGCGGCG
>QHXZ01000003.1:6302-39676 GCA_003223165.1 Acidobacteriota bacterium | reverse complement strand
CGGCCTTCTTGAACCGGATGGTGAGGTCCTTGAACGGGTCGGCGGCCACGTGGCTATTCCTTTGCCCAGGATGGACTTAGACGCGCAACACCGCGGGCGATGATAATGGATGGCCGGAAGCCTTGTCAAACCTCGGTTCGGGTGCGCGCGGGGATGGTTTGCCGCTAGAATGCCGCTGCCATGCGCCCGACGTGGAGCCTGCGGTCGAAGAGATTCTGGAGGCGCGCCTCACCGGCGGCGGGCGCCCTGGCGCTCTTCCTGGTCAGCGGGGCGGGCCCCTCGCCCGGCCCCGCGCGGGCGGCGCCCGCCGCGCCGGAGAGACGGTCTGCCCCGCGCCCCTCCGCCGGCGGGAGGCGGCCGGTCCGGGGATCGCTCCTCTGGCCGCTGGAGATCCCGGGTGTCCTGCTGAGCACGTTCGCCGAGTACCGCTACGACCACCTGCATGCGGGCGTCGACATCTCCACCCGGGGTGGAACGGGGTACAAGGTCCGCGCCGCGGAGTCCGGATCGATCTACCGACTCAAGGTCGAATGGCGCGGCTACGGGCGGGCGCTCTACATCCGGCACGCCGGCGGGCGGGTCACCGTGTACGGCCACCTGGAGCGCTACGAGGACCGCCTCCTAGAGACGGGTGGCGCGCCGCCAGGCGGAGGCGCGCACGCGCTACCCGGGCGACATCTACCTCGACCCTCCCCTCCCCGTGCGCCGCGGACAGGTCGTCGCCTACTCGGGGGAGTCCGGGGTCGGCCTCCCCCATCTGCACTTCGAGGTGCGCGACGGCGACGACGCTCCGCTCGACCCGTTCGCGGCCGGCCTGGCCCCGCCCGAGGATCGGCGCCGCCCGGTGCTGGAGTCGCTGACCATCACCGCCGCGAGCGAGACCACGTTCGTCGACGGCGCCCTGCGGGAACAGGTCTACCCGTTGGTCGAAGGCGCGGGCGCGGCGGCACCCTCCGGCCCGGTCCGCGTCAGCGGCCCCTTCCTCGCCGCGGTCAGCGCGTACGACCCGGCCGGGCCGGATGGCAAGGCCGGGATCGCCTCCCTGGAGATGGCGATCGACGGCCGCACCGTGTACCACCTCGCGCCGCGCTCCTTCCGTTTCGAGCAGTATCCCCAGGCGGGACTGATCTTCGACCACCGCAGGAGCCGCCTCGGACCGGCGCAGTTCACCTACCGTCTCCTGCGCCTGCCCGGCAACCAGCTGGCCGAGGGAGGCCCGGCGGAGCCCGCCCCGCGAGCGGAGAGCGCCGCAGAGCCGGGGGCCCTCGATCTCCCTGCTGGCATGCACCGCATGGAGATCCGGGCGGGCGACGAGGCGGGCAACCGCAGCCGGGCCGTCGTCTGCCTGCTGGTGGGCCACCCTGGCACGCCTCGCGCGTGGCGGGACGGCGACGGCTCACGGGGCGGGGTGCTCGTCCATTTCGCGCTCGCCGATGCCGCCGCGCCCCCACGACCGGAGGCGAAGGGCGCCGGAGTTGGGGGCTGCGTGGCCGGCGGGCCCGGTGTCGAAGCCGAGATCTGGAGCGGGGAGGGAGAGCGCTTCCAGCCGCTCTCCTGCAGCCTCCGCGAGGGCGCGTGCCTCGCGCCACGGGATGCGGGGGTCGGCGATCGGACTGCGCGCCTGCGCGAGGTGCGAGACGGGGTCCAGGGTCCCTGGGTCCTGGCGCTTCCCGAGGGGGCCGTGGCCGCGGTGCCCCCGGCATCGGAACCGACCCTCGAGGCCTGGCCCGGGTTCCTGGACGTGATGCTGGCGCTGGACGCCCCGGTCGTCCCCGAGCTCCGGCTCACGGGCGGTCCGGAAGGCGCGACACTGGCACCGTTCCTCTACCGGGACGGCCTGCGGTGCGGCGCCTCCATCGACCACCGCCGCCTGGCGGGCGCGGAGCCTCTGGCGATTGCCGCGCCGGGAGCGCCCGGCGGGGTCCTGGCCCGCCTGGCGATCGACGCCCGCTTCCTGGGCCCGCAGGACGCGCTGACCTACCGCGGCCCCGGCTTCGAGGTGCGGCTGCCGGCCGGGAGCCGCTTCTTCCCGGGGCCGCTGCTGGTCCGTGCCGTTCCGACCGCGGGAGAGAGCCGCCTGCCGGCGATGAGCGACGCCGTCGAGCTGCTGCCCGAGGGCGAGGCCCTGAACGAGCGCGCCACGCTGGCCTTCGAGCTCAGCGATGCCGTGCTCGATCCGCGCGCGCTCGGCATCTACCGTTGGGACTCCTTCCACGCCCGTTGGACGTACGAGGGGGGCGACGTCGACTCCACCGGCCGCGCGTTGACGCTGGCCTTCCGGCGCTACGGGCGTTTCGCGCTGCTGCAGGACGCCTCCCCGCCGGTCGTCGGCGCGGTGAGCCCGCCCGCCGGCGCGCGCAACGTCGGGCGACGACCGCCGATCTGGGCGCATGTCGAAGAGGACGGCGAGGGGCTCGATTTCGACGGCGTGGCGTTCGTGCTCGACGGCCGGCCGCTGGAGTCGGAGTTCGACCCGGACCGTGGCCTGTCCAGGGTGCTCGACGTCCCGGACCTGTCGCCCGGGCCGCACCGCCTCGAGATCCGGGCCACCGACAAGGCGGGGAACCTCTCCGATCCGGCCGAAGCCGCCTTCGAGGTCCGCTGACCGCCGGCTCTCCCCCGCCCCGCGTCCTGCCGAAATCGAGTGCAGAGCGCTCTATCCTCCCGTCATGCAGGGGATTGCCGCCGCGCGCGAGCAGATTTCCACAGGCTTTTGCACAGGAATTGTTGATGCCGCGGCCGTCGCCCATTTCCGGACGGGCTCCTAGCCCGTGACGATCCGCTCGAAGACGCGGTGGACGGACGTGGTGTGGTCCTGGAGCTTCTCCATCAGGCCCCGCGCGGCGGCGGCCGCGTCGGCGGGAGCCGCGGGATCGAGGGCGCGGGCCAGCTCGGCCAGCCGCGCCTCGTCGGCGGCCGGGTGCGGCAGGGGGCGAGCGTGGATCAGGCGCACCTGGTGATCCAGGGCCCGGAAGAAGAGGTAGCCCTCGTGGAGGATCCGCATGCCCTCCTCGTCCAGCGACCCCGCCGCGTTCAGGTGCAGCAGGAGCCTCAGCGTGTCCTTGTCCGCCGGGTTGGGCACCGCGTCGCGCAGCTGCAGGAACTCGACGATGAAGTGCACGTCCATCAGGCCCCCTTCGCGGGCCTTCAGGTCGAGCGGCCGGCGTTCCGGCCGCGGCGCGTCCTGCAGGAGCCGGCGGCGCATCCCGGTGACGGCGGATGCGAGGGCGGCGGCGCCCGCCGCGCGCGCGCGCTCGTGCACGATCGACTCGACGCTGTCGATCGCCCGCGCGCCCGGCTCCGGGTCCCCCGCGACGTGGCGAGCCTTCAGGAACGACTGCATCTCCCAGACCTCCGCGCTGTCCCGGAGATAGTCGCGCAGGCGCTCGAGCGACACCACCAGGTCCCCTTCGCGTCCCGAGGGCCGCAGGCGCAGATCGACCTTGTAGAGCTGGCCGTCGCGGCTCAGGGTGGACAGGACGCGCACGATCGCCTCGCACCAGCGCCGCGCGAAGGCGCGCGCGCGTTCGTCGTCCCCGCCCTCGCGCACGAAGACCAGGTCGAGATCGGAGCCGTAGTCCATTTCGCGATAGCCCAGACGCCCGAGCCCGAGGACGGACAGGCGCGGGCCCGTCCCGCCGCCCGGCTCGTCCGCCCCGGCCTCCTCCGCCGCCAGGCGCACGACGGCCTCGAGCGTCCCGTCCGCCAGGTTCGAGAGGCTCTTCAGGACCTCGCGCAGGGTGGCCTGGCGGTTGATGTCGCGTATGGCGATGTAGGCCAGGGCGGCGTTGTGGCGGCGCCGCAGCTCCCCCTCGCGGGCGCGCGCCGGGTCTCGGCCCGCGGCCGCCTCCAGGAGGCTCGCCCGGTATTCCTCGGGCGGCGGCGTCCTCAGCACGTGGGCGCGATCACCGAGGGTCGCCACGAGCCCCGGCTGCCGCAGGAACAGCCCGGCGAGAAAATCGCTCGCCCCCAGCAGGCGCATCGTGGGCGCCAGGACCTCGCGGCGCGACAGAAAGCCTAAAAGCCCGAGCGGATCGGCGCCGATCGCCGAGAGCAGCTTCTCGAGATTGTCGAACGCGCGACGCGCGTCGACGGCCTCGGCGGCTCCCTTGAGCAGGATGGGCCCCGCCTTGCGCAGCAGGCGGCGGATCTCGGGCGTGGTCGCCGCGGGGCGCAGCAGGCGGCGGACGGCCCTGACCGGCCTGAGCAACGTCTCGGGGTCACGCAGGCCGTGCTGCCGCAGGCGGGCCAGCGTGCGCTCCTCGTCCAACCTCTCGACCCAGAGGTCCTCGCTTTCCTCCTCGGTGATTTCCTTCTGGGCGGCCCTGCCGAACACGGAATCATAGAACGCCCGCACGGTGGAGCGGTGGCGCTCGAGCCGTTCCGCCAGCGCCGAGGTCTCGTCACCCGGCGCCGCCCCCCCCAGGCGCATGCGCCGCGCCAGGATCCGCAGGCCGGCCGGGTCGGTCGGCAGGGTCGCCGTCTGGCGGTCGTGGCCGAGCTGCAGGCGGTGCTCCAGGTCGCGCAGGAAGGTGTAGGCCTCCGAGAGGGTGGCGTACTCGGCGTAGCCGACCAACCCCTTTTCCGCCAGCCGGTGCAGGGCCAGGAGGGTGTTCGCCTGCCGCAGCCAGGGATCGCGCCCGCCGTGCAGCATCTGCAGGGCCTGGACGGCGAATTCGATCTCGCGGATCCCCCCCCTTCCGAGCTTGATGTCGGTCTCCGATCGCCCTTCGGACGAGAGCCGGGCGTCGATGCGGTCCTTCATGGCGGTCATCTCCATGGTCAGAAACGGATCGGGCGTCTCGGGGTAGACGAGGGGCTCGACGAGATCGATGAAGCGGCGGCCGAGGGCGGGCGATCCGGCGGCGGCGCGCGCCTTGATGAGCGCCTGGCGCTCCCACGCATCGGCCCAGTTGCGGAAGTAGGCCACCGCCGCGCCCAGGGGGATCACCAGCTCGCCGTCCCTGCCGCCCGGGCGCAGGTCGAGGTCGACGCGGAACACCTGCCCCTCGGGATCGCGGCCCGCGATCAGGCGCGTCACATCGCTCGCCAGGCGGGTGAAGAACTCCTTGTTGCCGATCGTGCCGCCGCTCTCCGCGCCGCTCCCGGAGGTCTCGCCGTCCCGCGAGAAGAGGTAGAGGAGATCGATGTCGCTGCTGTAGTTCAGCTCCTGGCCCCCGAGCTTGCCGAGGGCGATGACGGCGAAGGTGGCGCGCTCGAGGTGGCCCTGGTCGTCGCGCCTGGTGGGCGCGCCGAAGCGCCGCTCGAGCGGGGCCCAGGCCATCTGCACCGCCTTGTCGAGGAGGACGTCCGCGAGGAGCGACAGGGCGCGGGTGATGGCGGGCAGGTCGGCCGTGCCGAGGAAGTCGGCCAGGGCGATGCCGAGGTACTCGCGCTGCTTGAAGAGGCGCAGCGCCGCCGAAGGGTCGCGCCCGGAGTTCAGGGCCAGGAAACGCGCCAGGTCCTCCTCGAGGTCCTCGCGGGTGCGCGGCGCGCGCGCCGATCCGCCGGCGGGGAGCGTGTCGAGGAAGGAGGGGTTCTGGACCAGGAGCCGGCCCAGGTACGGGCTCGATCCGGCGAGGGTCAGGAAAGACTGCAGGCGGTCGCGTCCGGAAGGCAGGGCCCCCGACGCCGCCAGCCGTTCCAGGTGGCGCACCGCGTCATCCGGGTCGGGCAGGCGGGCGACGTGGCCGGCCAGGATCGCGGCGTCCTCCGCCGGCAGAAGGCGCGACAGCGCGGCCGCGGCCTCGGGTCCGGTCAGCCGCGGGCCTCGCTAGTCGGGTGCGCGGGCATGGAGAAGGGTCGCCCCCCGGATCAAATGTCGTAGTAGAGGGCGAACTCGTACGGGTGAGGCCGCAGGCGCATCGGGTTCACCTCGCGCTCGCGCTTGTACTCGATCCACAGGCGGACGTTGTCCTCGGTGAAGACGTCGCCCTTGAGGAGGAAGTCGTGATCGTCCTCGAGGTGCTTCAGGGCCGCGTCGAGCGACCCCGGCAGCGAGGGGATGTTCTTCAGTTCCTGGGGCCCGAGCCCGTAGATGTCCTTGTCGAGCGGCTTGCCCGGGTCGGTCCGGTTCTCGATCCCGTCGAGCCCCGCCATCATCATGGCCGCGAAGGCGAGGTAGGGATTGCAGGACGGATCGGGCGGCCGGTACTCGAGCCGGATGGCCGACGGGCTGGTGGAGATCATCGGGATGCGGATGGCGGCCGAGCGGTTGCGCCGGGAATAAGCCAGGTTCACCGGGGCCTCGAAGCCGGGGGTCAGGCGCTTGTAGGAGTTGGTGGTGGGGGCGATGATCGCCGCCAGGGCGGCCGAGTGCTTCAGCAGGCCGCCGATGTAGTGCAGCCCCATCTCGGAGAATCCGCCGTATCCCTCCCCGGCGAACAGGTTCTTGCCGCCCTTCCAGAGGCTCTGGTGGCAGTGCATGCCCGAGCCGTTGTCCCCGAAGAGCGGCTTCGGCATGAAAGTGACCGACCTCCCCCGCTTGATGGCCGTGTTCTTGACCACGTACTTGTAGATGGTGACGTTGTCGGCGGCGCGCGTCAGGCTGTTGTAGCGGACGTCGATCTCCATCTGCCCGCCCGTCGCGACCTCGTGATGGTGCGCCTCGACGGTCAACCCGCAACGTTCGAGGTTCAGCACCATCTCCGAGCGCAGGTCCTGGAAGTGATCGTGGGGCGGCACCGGGAAGTAGGCTTCCTTGTGCCGGGGCTTGTACCCGAGGTTCGGGCCCTCCTCGCGGCCCGAGTTCCACTGTCCCTCGACCGAGTCGACGTAGTAGTAGCCGCAGTGCGCGTTCTGATCGAAGCGCACGTCGTCGAAGATGAAGAACTCGGCCTCGGCCCCGAAGTACGCCGTGTCGGCGATGCGCGTGTACTGGAGGTAATTCTCGGCCTTCTGGGCGATGGCGCGCGGGTCGCGGCCGTAGCGCTCCTTGGTCACCGGATCGACGACGTTGCAGATGATGTTGAGGGTCGGGACCTCGGTGAACGGATCGACGAAGGCGCCCTCGGGATCCGGCACGACCAGCATGTCGCTCTCGTTGATCGCCTGGAATCCCCGGATGCTCGAGCCGTCGAACCCGAACCCCTCCTCGAACGACTTCTCGCTCAGCTCGTGCGTCGGCACCGAGAAGTGTTGCCACAGACCGGGCAGGTCCATGAACCGCAGGTCGACGATCTTGATGTCGTTGTCCTTGACCAGCTTCAACACGTCCGCCGGCTTTCTCATGGGGGTCGGTCGCTCCTTTCCGTGGATGAGGGGTGCCCGGTGAAGGCGCGAATTATAGCATAGCGCCGTCCCCCGTCAACGCGCGCCCGGCGGGCGGCGCGCGGCGGCCGTATCCGCCTTGATGGGCCAGCGCCCCGATGCTACAGTGTGCGGGCATGCGTCGAAGCCTGCTCGCCACGATGCTCGCCTTGCTCCTGTGCCCGCCGGCCGCCCGCGCCCAGACGCCCCCGCAGGAGGCCCCGCCCCCGGAAGTTCCACCCGAGGAGACCCCCACCCCCGCGCCCTCCCCTTCGTCCACGCCGACCGTCGACCTGAACGCTCGGCTCGAGCCGGGAGAGCGCGACCTGCTCCTGAGCCTCGCCTGGCGGACCCTCGCCGGACACCTGACGAACCATCCGATCAGGGACAGCGACCTGGAGGGATACGCCTTCACGCCGCGCCTGATGGCCAAGCGGGGTTGCTTCGTGACCCTCAAGAAGGGGGACAAGGTGCGGGGGCGGCAGGGCGACATCGAGCCGACGCGGCCGCTCTACCAGCAGGTGATCGTCTTCACGCGCCGCGCCGCCACGCGCGACCCGCGCTTCCTGCCGCTGACCGACCTCGAGCTTCCCGACCTCGCGGTCGAGATCGAGGTGATCGGCGAGCGCCACCGGGTCGGCGGGCCGGAGGCCATCCAGATCGATCGGCACGGGATCTTCCTGGAGAAGTGGGGGCGGCGCGCGGTCTTCCTGCCCGGAGTGGCCGGCTCCCAGGGCTTGAACGCCGAACGGGCGCTGGACGAATTGTGCAAGCAGGCGGCGCTGCCCCCGGGTGCCTGGGCGCAAGGGGCGCGCATCGAGGTGTTCACGGCCGAGACCATCTCCGGTCCCCGGCCCCCTCCCCAGCCGGCGCCGCTTCCCGCGGAGCCGGGGGCTTCGCCATCCCCCGCCTCACCCGGGCGATCCTGATCGGGGAACAGGGTCCTAGTGCCGCCTCTCGTAGGAGAGGGGCACGATGTCCGACTTGAAGGTGTCGAGGAGGCGATCGATCTGGGCGGCCAGCTGCGCCTCCTTCTCGGGGTTCGGCTTGGCGCTGCCTTCCGCTCCCAGTCCGCGGCCATGGGCCACGCCCAGGACGTAGTACTCGACGTCTTCGCGCCCGCTGAAGAAGACCTTCGCCTTGAAGGGACCTTCGCCCAGGCGGTCCTTGATGGTGTCCACCCAGCGCCCCTCGACGCTCCAGGCGCCGTCGTACTTCTTCCAGTTGCCCTGGGTCACCTGGAGGCCCTCCTGGCGGATCTCGAACTCGCCGCACCAGCGCAGGTAGTCGCGCAGGTTCTTGAGCAGCGTGTCGCGGTCGGCGACTTTCTCCTTCTTGTTGACCCCTCTGTAGGCCACCACGATCTGGATGTTGTCGTCCGGCGGGCCGCTGCGCAGGCGGAAGTGGCCGTTGTACTGGTCCTCGCCGGGGAACGTGCCGATGATGCCGGTCGGGAAGCGGCCCTGCGCGCTGGCGGCGATGGGCGCGAAAGTTGTACTTGCGGATGAAGCGCTCGAGCCCGCCGACCACGTTCGAGTAGATGAACAGATCGTAGCTGCTGTCCTGCAGCTTGGCCGTCTGGCGCTGCCCGGCGGGATCGGTGTAGGTGATCTCGACCCCGGGGAAAGTGATCTGGTTGAGGCGCCGGGCCAGGTCGAGCTCGTTGAAGATGACCACGTACTGGCGGTTCTTGTAGGTCTGCAGGCTGGCGAAGAAGACGTTCCCCTCGACCTTGCGCGCCGACGACTGCTCCCCCGTCGCCTCGGTCCCCACGTCCCGCTGGTAGGTCTCCTTCACCGTCACGCCGTCCGGGTAGGTCTGCTTGAAGCTCACGTCGGTGAAGGTCTGGCCGCTGATGTTGTAGACCACGAGGTTCGTGACCAGGGAGAACTTCTCCGTGTCGAGGTTGAACTTGGCGCCGAAGGACGGGTAGGAGCTGAACAGCGGGCCGGACTCCGGCGCCGCGGGAGCGGCGAGAGCCAGGCAGATTGCCGCGCCCAGGGCCGCGGCACGGGAGACGTTCATGGTGGCGGATCCTCCTCTGCGCGATGTCGCGAAACCGAAAGTATAGCACGCGCCCTTCCGCGCTTCACGCGGCGGAGCGGCGCACCAGCAGCATTCCCGCCGCGCAGAGGACCAGCGCACCGAGGATGCCCGGCGCCGACGCGCCGAGCGCGCCGGATCCCTGGCCGCTCGCATCGGCCAGGCTGATCGACATCACGTTGTTGAGGGCGTGCGCCAATATCGGCGGCGCCAGGCTCCCCGTCGCGTGCGCGAGGTAACCGAGGAACAGGCTGAGCACGAGCAGGGTCGGAAAGCGCCAAGGATCCAGGTGGAAGCCGGCGAACACCAGGGCGGTCAGGGCGATCCCCTTCGCGGGACTCTCCAGGACCTGCACGAATCCAGCCTGCAGGAAGCCGCGGAAAAGGATCTCCTCGCAGATGGCCGGAACGACTCCGAACAGGAGGATCAGAAGCGCGAAATCTCGCGGCCCATGGTAGGCCAGCAGCCCTTCCCACAGGACGCGCAGGGCCTCGGGCATCGGAAAGACCCGGTCCTGCCAGGCACCGGCCAGGTTCAGGAGATGGTTGAGCCCGGCGGTCGCCAGGGCGGTGCCGCCGAGCGCCGCCAGGCTCGGCCGCCGCAGCCGCAGGACGACGCGACCGTCGAGGTAGAACCAGCGGATCGCCAGGACCGCCGGACCGGCGATGAACAGAGTCTGGGTGAGGAGCAGGCCCCAGCGGAAATGGAGCCATTGCAGGAGGGATCCCGGGAAGAGGTTGAGGAAGAAGGCCAGCCCCAGGATCAGGGCCATCTCGCGCTGCTCGGGGGCCCGTCTCAGCCGCCGCGCGCTCGCGCCCGGCGGCGGGGCCGGCGCGAGCGGAGGGGCGTCGCCGTCGCTCATCGGCCGGGGTGTCTCAGCGCGGCAGGCGGACCGTGACCTTCAGGGTGAGGCGCACCGGCCTCCCGTTGATGGTCGCGGTCACCGGCACGGCGATGGCCTTCTCCTGCCCGGGCGCCAGGGGGCCGATGTCGATCGGCGCGTCCGGCCCGGGAGAAGAGGTGGAGGGGGCCGGCTCGTCCCATTCCTCGCCCAGGTCCAGCGGTTCGTCGAGATCGAGCGGCTCCTCGATCGCCGCCGGCGCCTCGGCTCGCACGGCGCGCAGCGGAGGCCCCGGCGCGGCGGCGCGCGCCGGCGGTCGGGCGGGTGCCTGAGGCATCGCGGCGCGGACCGGCTCTTCCTCCAGCTCCTGCAGGAGGTCCTCCCCCAGGTCGATGGTGCCGCTCTGCGGCTCCTCGAGGCCCGGCAGGTCGATCTCGTCGCCCAGGTCGAAGATCTCTTCGTCGGCGGGCGCGGAGGAGGGCGCGGCGCGCGGGCGCGCGGGTGGCGAGGGCGCCGCCGCGGGGCGGACGGCGCGGCGGGCGGAGGGCGGGAGCGGGGTCTCCAGGGGCTCCACCTCCTCCAGATCGAGAGCGCCCTCCTCGAGGTACGGCTCATGGGCGGGCGCCGCGGCAGAGCGCGCCGCGGCGGGGGCGACGGCGCGCGCGGGAGCGGCGGCGCGCGGAGGCGGAGCGGGCCGTGGCGCGGCGACCGCGGGAGGGCGGTCGGCGGCCGGGTGCGGCCCGGGCGCCTCGGCGGGCGGCCCTCCTCCCTCCAGCTTGTATTTCGCCGAGAGGTTGTTCAGCACCAGCTTGGTGATCGCCTTGAGCGTGTCCTCGACGCCGATGCCGGTCGTCGCCACCGCCTCGTAGAAAGGGGCGTTGTGTCGATTGATCTCGGTGTTCATCTCTTCCACGCAGGCGAGGTTCGGCAGATCCCGCTTGTTGAACTGCATGACGAGCGGGATCTCCTCGAGGCGGATCCCCATCTCGCGCAGGTTGTCCTCGAGGTTCTTGTAGCTCTCGGCGTTCGCCTCGAGCATCTTCCCCTGGGAGTCGGCGACGAAGACGACGCCGTCCACACCCTTGAGCACCAGCTTGCGGGTCGAGTTATAGAAGACCTGGCCGGGGACGGTGTAGAGCTGCAGCCGGGTCTTCATGCCGCGGATCTGGCCGAGCTCGATCGGCAGGAAATCGAAGAAGAGGGTCCTGTCGGTCTTGGTGGCGAGCGACAGCATCTTTCCTTTCTTGACGCTGTCGGGCAGGGAGTCGTAGACGTACTGGAGGTTGGAGGTCTTGCCGCAGAGGCCGGGGCCGTAGTAGACGATCTTCGCCGTCAGCTCGCGGGTCGAGTAATTGAAGAGGACCATCCGATCTCCCAGGGCGACGGCAATATAACATCCGCTCCAGGGAGGGTCAACGCGAGGCCCGCCGGCGGCGGAAGCTGAGGACGAGCGGCGTCGCGTCGAGGCCGAGCCTCTGTCGCAGCCGGCTCTCCATGAAGCGCTGGTAGGAAGCGTCCACCCTGCGGCCGTTGCCGAAGATCGCGAAGCGCGGGGGCGGGCCGCCTGTCTGCGCCATGGAGTAGAAGCGGACTTCCCTGCCGCCGTCGGAGGGCGGCTGCTTCTCCCGCAGGACGTCGGCCAGCGCGCGGTTCAGGTCCGCGGTGGGGAAGGACCGGCGGCTCTCCTCGCGCACGCGCTCGACGGTATCGAGGAGTCGCGGGATCCCCTGTCCGTTCAGGGCCGAGATCGGCACCAGCGGCACGTGCGGCGCGAATCGCAGCGCGCCGCCGATCGACGCCAGCGCCTCCTCGAGCGCGCCGGCGCGCTCCGCCAGCCGATCGATCTTGTTGGCCGCCAGCACGGTGGGCGTGTGGCCCTGCGCCATGAGGCCGAGCAAGGCCAGGTCCTGGTGTCCGACCGCCACGGAGGCATCCACGAGGGCGATGGCGATCTCCGCCTCGTCCAGCGCCTGCCGCGCCTTGAGCACGCTGACCCACTCGACCTCCTCGCCGCTGCTCTTGGCGCGCCTGCGGATGCCGGCCGTGTCGATGACGCGGTACAGGACGCCGCGATGCTCGAAGAGGGCGTCGATCGGATCGCGCGTCGTGCCCGGCTCCGGAGCGACGACGACGCGCTCCTCGCGGACGATGCGGTTGAAGAGGGAGGATTTGCCGACGTTGGGGCGGCCGATGATGGCGATCGGAACCCCGCGCTGCTCCTCCGTGGAGGCGCGGGGCGGCAGGGCGGCGCGCAGCCGATCGACGAGCTCGTCGATCCCGCGCCCTTGCTCGGCCGACAGAGGCACCACCTCGCCCAGGCCGAGGCCGTGGGCCTCCCCCTCGCTCCCCTCGAGGCTGGCCGCGTCGATCTTGTTGGCGACGGTCAGGACCCGCTTCCCCGAGACACGCAGGAGAGAGGCCACTTCGAGGTCGAGGGCCGTCAGGCCTGCGCGCGCGTCCACCACGAAGAGGATCAGGTCGGCCTCCTCGACCGCCTTGAGCGCCTCGGCGCGCACGCGGCGGGTGAGATCGTCGGCCGCCCCGGTGACCACCCCGCCCGTGTCGACGAGCGTCACCCGGTCGCCATAGAGATCGCAGGACGCGGCGATCCTGTCTCGCGTCACCCCTGGGAGGTCCGACACGATCGCCTGCCGGCGCCCCAGCATGCAGAGTGGATTTGCCCACGTTCGGTGCGCCGACGATGGCGACCACCGGCAGCGGCATCGCGCCACCTCCCCGGGATCCTTCGGAAGTCCTTGAGTCAGAATGGAATATATCACAGCGGCTCTTCGGGGCCGGCTTGACAGTCCGCGTCTAGATTCCTATACTTTCAGCAACTTACGAGCATTTTCACGATGCTTGAAGGGGAGGCCCGGGGATGATCAAGACCGACATCATCAATAATGTCGCCAAGACGGCCGACATCACCCGCGTCAAGGCGGTGGTCGCGGTCGAGGCGATCCTCGATGCGATGAAGGAGTCGATGCGCCGCGGCGAAAGGATCGAGCTGCGCGGCTTCGGCGTCTTCCAGGTCAAGCCGCGCAAGAAGGGGATCGGCCGCAACCCCAGGACCGGAACCGAGGTGCGCATCCCTCCCGGCAAGACCATCCGCTTCAAGCCAGGCAAGAACCTCAGGAACTTGAGGTAGTGCAGGAAGCTCTCGAGATCCACCCTCCTCCGGGCGACCCGCGCTGGTCCCCTCCGCCGCCTCCCGGTCCCGCGCGCCGCCGTGGACGTCCCTTCCCGCCCGCCGTCAACCTGGCGTGCCTTCTCGCGACTCTGGTTTCGACCATCGTGGCGGGGGCGCTCATGACCCTGGATGACCCGAGCTGGAGGGCGGCGCGGGAGGTCCTGCTCGGCCCGCGGTATTGGACGCTCGGGATCCCTTACTCGCTGAGCCTGCTGCTGATCCTCGGCTCGCACGAGATGGGGCACTACATCGCCTGCCGGATCTACCGCATCGAAGCGTCGCTCCCCTTCTTCCTGCCGGCGCCTCACATGTTCGGGACGTTCGGAGCGCTGATCCGCATCCGCGCCCCCTTCACGCACCGCCGGGCGCTGTTCGACGTGGGCGTGGCGGGGCCCCTCGCCGGCTTCGTCGTGGCGATACCGGTGTTGCTGTACGGCCTGGCGCACTCCACGGTGACCCGGCAGCCGGCGCGACCCGGCGACATCGGCCTGGGATCGTGCCTGCTGCTCGAGGTCCTGTACCCACTCTTCTTCCGGCTCGGGCCCGAGACCTTGATCCGGATCCACCCGGTCTTCGCCGCCGCGTGGCTCGGCCTCCTGGCCACCGCGCTGAACCTGCTCCCGATCGGACAACTCGACGGCGGCCACATGCTGTACGCCCTCTCGCCCCGCCTTCACGCCAGGGTGTCGCGCTACGGAATCCCCGTCATGATCGTCTTCGGGGTGGTGTTCCAGGCCTGGCCGCTCGTGACCTTCGGGGTCATCTTCGCCATCATCGGCTGGCGGCATCCCCCTCTTCTCGAGGAGGACTCCGCCCTCGACCGTGGCAGGCTGGCGATCGCCTGGCTGGCCTTGGCCATCTTCCTGCTCTGCTTCATTCCGCAACCGGTCGGCGTGGCGCGCTGATCCCGTCCGCCTCCTGCGCGCCCGGCGGCGCCAGCCGCGCGGCGGACCAGGGGGCGAGGCCGTCGGTGCGGAAGCGGACGGCGCCGTCCCGATCGGTGCGGTAGACCCGCGCTCCGGCCGCCGCGAGCCTGTCGAGGACCTCCGGGTCGGGATGGCCCCACGGGTTGCTCGCCCCCACCGAGACCACGGCCAGCCGCGGGCCCACCCGCGCCAGGAAGGGGGCGGTCGTGGAGGTGCGGCTGCCGTGGTGCCCCACCTTGAGAAGTGTTGCGCTCAGGCCCCTCCCTTCGCGGACCAGGACCGCCTCGAGGGGCGCTTCCAGATCGCCGGTCAACAGGACGCTCCGGCGCCCGAACGTGATCCGCATCACCAGGCTGTCATCGTTCGCAGCCTGGGTCCGCTCCGGCACGCCGGCGCCCGGGTTGAGGATCTCGAGCAGCGCCCCGCCGGTGCGCAGGAGGACGCCACGCCGCGGCCGCACGACGGCGGTGCCCTCCTCCTCGGCCAGCCTCTCCAGGGCGCCGACCGACGGATCGCCGGGCGGCATGCGCCCCAGCCAGAGGGCGCCGGGATGGAACTGCCGCAGGATGGCCGCGGCGCCCCCCAGGTGATCGCGGTGCGCGTGGGTCACGGTCAGGATGTCCAGGCGCAGGCGGCCGAGCGACCTGAGGGCGGGCCCGACCACCTTGGCACCGACGTCGAACTCCGAGCGGGCGAAGCCCCCGGCGTCGATCAGCATCGTGATCCCCGCGGGCAGACGCATCAGGAGCGCATCCCCCTGGCCCACGTCGAGCGCGACGAGCTGCAACTCACCCGGCCCGCTCCCCTGGCGGCCGGCGGCGGCCGTCCAGGCGAGGCCGCCCAGGAGCGCCGCGAAGGCCGCCCGGCGGACCGCGGCGCGAGGTGCCTGGCCGATGATCACCACCAGGGCGCTCCCCCACAGCGCCAGCGCTCCCGCCGGTGGGAGGACGAAGAACGACGCGCCAGGCGGCCTCGACACGAGCGCGCACAGGCGGCCGAGAAGGTCGATCGCGGCCCCGGCCACGGAAGCCAGGAGCGCCGCGGGTCCGAAGGCGAGCGACGGCAGGATGGCGATCGCGAACGCCAGCACCAGCAGGAGACCGGCGATCGGGATGGCGAACAGGTTGGCCGCCAGCGCCGCGGCGGTCATGGTGTGGAAGTGGTGCGCGGTGCAGAGCGCCGTGGCGGCCAGGGCGGCGGCCGAGGTGCGCAGCGACGTCCGCACCCATCGGAAGAGGGTTCCACCCGGTCGCCCGGGTGTCTCGCCCGCCGGGGTACGCCGTCGTCCCAGGAGCAGGATGCCGAGCGTGGCGGAGAAGGTCAGCTGGAAGCCGACGTCGAAGGCGTTGGCGGGCCGGGCGAGGAGCAGCAGGAGCCCGGAGACGGAGAGCGTGGCGAGCGGCGGGACCCGGCGCCGGAGCCCGCCGGCGGACAGCTGCAGCAGCACCATCAGCGCGGCGCGCGCGATCGATCCTCCCGGACGGGCGACGCCCCAGTACAGCGCGACCGCCACCGCCGCCAGGGCGTGCCGCCGGCCTTGGCGCAGCGGCAGGAGACGGAACGCGCCCCCCACCAGCAGGGCGACCAGGCCCACGTTGAGCCCTGAGAGGGCGATGATGTGGTAGACCCCGGCGCGCAGCAGCCGCTCCTCGAGCTCGGCCGGCAGATCGCCCCTCTCCCCCACCAGGATTGCGGCCAGGAAGGAGGCCGTTCCCTCCCCACCGGGACCGGGACCCGCGGCACGCCGCAGGCGCGCCACGATCTCCCGGCGCAGCGCCGGCAGGAGGTCGAGCCATGGCCGTCCGCTGCCGGGAAGGACCTCGATCAGGCGCGCGTTCTTGATCGATCCCACCAGGCCGATGCCGCGCGCGGCGAGATGGGCCGCGTAATCGAACGAGCCGGGATTCGCGAAGCGCCGGGGCGGCGACACGCGCGCGCTCATCTCGAGGAGATCCCCCGGGCGCCAGGGCGGCTCCCCGCCCGCCGGATCGAGCGGCACCGTGAGACGCAGGCGGGCATCCCCGGGCGGCAGGCGCCAGTCACGGTCGCCGCCCGGGAGGGCATACCTCTCGAGATCGACCAGCAGGGCGGCGCGGCTCTCGGGGAGAGTCTCCACCTCGAGGAGCCTGGCGCGCAGGCCGACGGGCCCCGGAGCGGCACGGGCGATCAGGCGCGCCAGGCCGGCGGTCCCGTCACGGCAGGCATGAAGCGACACGCTCGCGGCGCCCAGGGCGAGCGCCAGGAAGATGCGGAAGGGAGGCGTCCGGTGGGCCGGGAGCGCCGCGGCGAGCGCCAGCAGCGCGAGGAGCGTGACCGCGGCCTCGGGTCCGGCGGGCGCGGCCAGAAGGACGCCCGCGGCGCAGGCCGACGCGAAGGCCAGGCTCCGTGCGCCGGCCGGCGATCGGTTTCGCTCGGATCGGGGGAGGCCCACGAGCGCCCCGGCTTGCCGGCTCTCCAGGCAGGCGTACGATGCTAGTCCCCGCGACTCGCCCGGTCAAGATCCTCGCGGGGCGGTCAGTCGAAGAGCGTGAGGCGCGGCAGCCGGCAGCGCCGGCGCAAGGCGCGCGCCACGAGCGCGCGGCGGGTGGCGGCGAAGCCATCGGGCGTCATGCGCGTACGCTCCCCCTCCAGCTCCCGCGCGGCGTCCGCCTCCAGGGCGACGACCTCGCCCTCGGGCAACGCGCGGCGCGCCGCGTCGAGGACCCCCTCCTCGAGATGGTGCAGCTCCTCCTCGAGCCGCGAGGGCTGGAGCGACCCGGCCTTGATTTCGCTACGCAGGCGCTTGAGATCGGCCGCAGCGCCGGCGAGCGCGGCGACCAGGGGATCGAGTCGGGCCTCCGAGGCGGCGCCCATCGCCTGGCGCACCCGCCGCGCCAGCTGGCCGAGGTGGCGCGCCACCCCGGCCGCGGCCTCGCGCCCGGAGCCGGCGGGACGGCCGGCCTCGACGGCCTGCAGGCGCTGGTGCAGGTGATGCAGGCTCAGGACCTCCTGGCGGCAGTAGGAGAGAGAGTTGATGCGGCGCGCGGGCGCGTGGGGACGACTCTCGAATGCCTCGAACACGTTGTCGATCCCCTGCAGCACGATGCGCAGCGGGATGCCCGCCTCCCGCCAGGCGCCCATCAGGGCCCAGTCCCGCGGCGACAGGATCATCGGCGCCTTGCGACGCCGCACGAACTCCTCCTCGATGGCACGGTAGTAGGCGTCGGGGTCGGGCGGCCCGATCATCGGTTCCGGTCGTAGATGATCCGCAGCCCTTCCAAGGTGAGGTCGGGGTCCAGGGTATCGAGCAGGGCGCGCAGCTCGGCCTCGAGAGGCACGAGCAGGCCGCCGGTGCCGATGGTACGGGCGGGCTCCCCCACTTCCTCCCGCATGCGCGAAAGGATGCCGCTCACCAGGGACACATATCCATGGAACAGCCCGGACTGCACGCTGTGCGTGGTGTTGCGCCCGATGACGTGCGGCGGCCGGCGGATGTCGACGCGCGGGAGGCGCGCGGCGCGCTGGAAGAGGGCCTCCGCCGAGATGGCGAGCCCGGGGGCGATCGCCCCTCCCAGGTACTCGCCCCTGGATGAGATGGCGTCGAAGGTGGTGGCGGTGCCGAAGTCCACCACGATCACCGCGCTCTTGAAGCGCTCGAAGGCGGCGACCCCGTTGACGATGCGATCGGCGCCGACCTCCTGAGGGTTCTCGTAGAGGATCGGCATTCCCGTCTTGATGCCCGGCTCGACGAACAGCGGCTTCAGCTTGAGGTAGACGCGGGCCATCTCCTCGAGAACGCCGTTGAGCGGTGGCACGACCGAGGCGATGATCAGGCCGTCGATCGAGCGGGCCTCGATGGCGGCGATCGAGAAGAGGTTGCGCGCCAGGACCCCGTACTCGTCCACGGTCCGGTCGCGCACCGTGGTCAGGCGCCAGTGGGCCAGGAGGCGCGTGCCGTCGTAGACTCCCAGGACGGTGTTGCTGTTGCCGACGTCCATCACCAGGAGCATGGCGGACGCTCCCTCAGGGCCAGAAGCACCGGACGATCTCCCCGAACGGGACCCGCACCGCGCGGCCGTCCCCATCGCGCAGCAGGAGCGCCCCCTCGTCGTCCACGCCGACGACGCTCCCCTCCACGCGTCCCCCGGGTCCCTGCACCACCACCCGCTCTCCCGGCGGCAGGGCCGAAAGTCCTTCCCACTCCCGCAGCAGGTCGGAGGCTTCGCCGCGCAGCAGGCGGCCGTAGCGGCGTTCGAGACCTTCCAGGAGCCGGGCCAGGATCGACGCCCGCTCCGCCGGCACTCCGGTCTCGACCCTCACCGAGGTGGCCCGCCCGCGCAGGTCGGCCGGGAAGTCCTCGGGCCCATGGTTGACGTTGATCCCGAAGCCCACGACGAGCTCCCGGATCTCGGGATCGGAGCCGCGCACCTCGCCGAGAATGCCGGCGATCTTGCGCGTGCCGACCATGACGTCGTTGGGCCACTTGATGCGCGCCGGCACGGCGGCCGCCTCCTCGAGGGCCTCGGTCACCGCGACCGCCGCCATGAAGGTGAAGAGCGGCGCGCGCGGCGCCGGCACGGAGGGGCGCAGGATGAGGGTGGCATAGATTCCGGAGCAGGGTGGCGAGCTCCAGGAGCGATCCCGCCGGCCGCGCCCCAGGGTCTGTTCCTCGGCCAGGACCAGGCTCCCCTCCGGCTCGCCGGCAGCGGCCAGCTCCAGGGCCCGGTCGTTGGTGGAGCCGATGCTCGGGTAGTAGAAGACGCGATGGCCGAAGACGGCCGTGCGCAGGCGGCGTTGCAGGGCCGCCGGAGTCAACGCCTCGTCTCCGGAGGGTTGCGGAGGTCCGAAGAGGACGCCGGCGGCCGGCGGATCGCGCGGCGGGGGCGCGGGGCGCTTCATGCGGCCTCCAGTTCGAGGGCGATATCCGCCGCGCGGACGGAGTGGGTCAGCGATCCGATCGAAACCCTGTCGATCCCCAGGGCGGCGAGGCGCTGGAGATCGTCCTCGCCGACGCCCCCCGAAACCTCCAGGAAGGCCCGGCCACGCGCCCTGGTCACCGCGCGTTCCAGCGTGGTGGCGTCCATGTTGTCCAGCAGGATCGCATCCGCCCCGGCCTCCAGGGCCTCCTCGAGATCGGCGATCGTCCCCACCTCCACCTCGATGCGCGCGCGGCGCCCGGCGCCGGGGCCACGGTCCGCCATGGCCTGGCGCGCCCGGCTCACGGCCGCCGCCACGCCTCCGGCCAGCCGCCAGTGGTTGTCCTTGATCAGGACTGCGTCGTGGAGCCCGGAGCGATGATTCGTGCCCCCGCCGACGCGGACGGCGTACTTGTCGAAGGCCCGCAGTCCGGGGGCGGTCTTGCGCGTGTCGGCGACCTGCAGGCCCGATTCTCCGACCCGATCGACCAGGCGCCGGACGGCCGTGGCGATGCCGGACATCCGCTGCAGGAAGTTGAGGGCGGTCCGCTCCGCCGCCAGGATCGACCGGGCCGCTCCGCTGACGAAGGCGATCGGCTCGCCGGCTCCGCGGCGTTCTCCCTCCGCGGCCGCCTCGTCGAAGGCCAGGCCGGGATCGACCTGGCGGAAGGCCTCCCGGGCCGCGGGCAGCCCGGCCACCACCAGGGATTCGCGGGCCACGATCCGGCCGCGCCCGCGCGCGGCTTCGCCGACCACGGCCTGAGAGGTGATGTCGCCCGGCCCGAGGTCCTCCTCGAGTGCCGCCCGGACGGCGCGGCGCAGGATCTCCGGATCGATCATGGGTGGGCGGATTCTCCCACAGGGTGCGAGGGTGGTCAAGGCGAGGCGTCGCCGGTCCCTTCGAGCGATACCAGGGTGCGGCGCAGGCGGTTCGCCTTCTCGTCCAGCTCGCGATGGATGGCGCGCACCTTCTCCACAACCTCGGGGCGGGCCTTGCCGATGAAGTCCGCGTTCCCCAGCTTGCGGGCATGCCCCTCCCTCTCCCGCGACAGCTTTTCGATCTCGCGCTCGAGGCGGCGCCGCTCGCTGCCGACGTCCAGCACCCCGGCCAGCGGCACCGCCAGGTCGACCCCCGCGGCCACGGCCCGGGCGGCGGGGCCGAGGCCGTCGAGGCCGGACGCCTCCTGGGCGTCCTCCAGCCGGGCGAGCGTGATGAGGACCGCGCGCGCCCCTGCGAGGGTGCGGGCCGCCTCGTCGTCGCTCGCGTGGTAGCGCAAAGGAAGACGGCGTCCCGGGTCGATGTTGAGCTCGGCGCGCACGTTGCGGATCTTGCCGACGACCTCCATCAGCAGGGCCACCCGGCGCTCGGCCTCGTCGTCGCGCCGCGCCTCCTCGGGAGCCGGATAGGGCGCCAGCGCGATCGACTCGCCCTCGTGGGGCAGACGCTGCCACAGCTCCTCCGTCAGGAACGGCATGACCGGGTGCAGCAGGCGCAGGACCCTCTCCAGCACGTGCAGCAGGACGGAGCGCGTGCGTGCGGCGTCCGCGGGAGCCGCCTGCGCGGCCAGGTGGGGCTTGGCCATCTCGAGATACCAGTCGCAGTACTCGTGCCACAGGAACTGGTACAGCGCGTTGGCCATCTCGTCGAAGCGGAATTCCGAGAGGGCCGCGTCCGCGTCGGCCGCCAGGCGCGCCAGCCGGCTCAGGATCCAGCGGTCCGGAAGGGTCAGGGCGTCCCGCGCCGGTACCGCCGGCGGTCGGGGGGCCGCCCCCGCCTCGCCCAGGTTCATCAGCACGAAGCGGGCCGCGTTCCAGATCTTGTTGGCGAAGGCACGGTAGCCCGCCATCCGTTCCTCGGAGAGGGGCAGGTCGGCGCCTCCGGGCGTGGTCATGGCGGCCATGGTGAAGCGCACGGCGTCCGCGCCATGGCGCGCGATGAGTTCGAGAGGGTCGACGACGTTGCCGCGGGTCTTGGACATCTTCTGGCCCTCGGCGTCCCGCACCAGACCGGTGATGTAGACGCGACGGAACGGCACGTCTCCCATGAAACGCAGCCCCATCATGACCATGCGGGCCACCCAGAAGAACAGGATGTCGAACGCGGTCAGGAGCACCGTCCCGGGGTAGTAACGCCGCAGCTCGGGAGTGCTCTCGGGCCAGCCCAGCGTGGAGAACGGCCAGAGCGCCGAAGAGAACCAGGTGTCGAGGACGTCCGGGTCCTGCCACGGAGCGGCCGTCCCGCATGCCGCGCACTGCGCCGGGGTGTCGCGCGCCACCGTGACATGGCCGCAGGCGTCGCAGTACCACGCCGGGATCTGGTGCCCCCACCACAGCTGGCGGGAGATGCACCAGTCGTGGATCTTCGACATCCACTCGTTGTAGCTGTTGACCCAGTGCGGCGGTGTGAAGCGCACGCGGCCGTCGGCCACCGCCTGCACGGCGGCATCGGCCAGGGGCCGCACCCGCACGAACCACTGTGTCGAGAGGTAAGGCTCGACCACCGTCTGGCAGCGCTGGCAGCGGCCGACGTTATGGACGTGGTCCTTGACGCTCCGCAGGGCCCCGGCCGCCTTCAGGTCCTCGACCACGCGGCGGCGGGCTTCGAAGCGATCCAGGCCGCGGTAGGGCGCCGGCACGTTGTCGTTCATGCGCGCCTCCTCGTCCATGACCACCAGGACGGGAAGGCCCGTGCGCTGCGCGGCGGCGTAGTCGTTGGCGTCGTGGGCCGGCGTGATCTTCACGGCCCCGGTGCCGAAGGCCCGATCGACGAAGGCGTCGGCCACGATCGGCAGCCTGCGTCCCACGAGGGGCAGAATGACCGTGCGCCCGACCTTGTCCCGGTAGCGCTCGTCCTCCGGATGGACGGCCACGCCCGTGTCGCCCAGCATCGTTTCCGGGCGCGTGGTGGCCACTTCGATCGCGCCGCCGCCCTCGGAGTAGGGATAGGCGATGGTGTAAAGGTGGCCCTGCGTTTCGTGCGGGATCACCTCCAGGTCGGAGATGGCCGTGCGGCAGCGGGGACACCAGTTGACGATGAACTTGTCGCGGTAGATCAGGCCGTCCTCGTACAGGCGGACGAACACCTCCCGGACGGCGCGGGACAGCGCCGGCTCCATGGTGAAGCGCTCGCGCGTCCAGTCGCACGAGCAGCCCAGCCTCTTGAGCTGCGCGATGATCGCGCCGCCGTACTCCTCCTTCCACGTCCAGACCCGGGCGACGAACGCCTCGCGGCCGAGCGTCTGGCGGCTCGTCCCCTCGCGCGCCAGCTCGCGATCGACGACCATCTGGGTCGCGATCCCGGCATGGTCGGTGCCCGGGAGCCAGAGGACATCGTCCCCCTTCATCCGGCGCCAGCGCGCCAGGATGTCCTGCAGCGTGTTGTTCAGGGCGTGACCCATGTGCAGGCGGCCGGTCACGTTGGGCGGCGGGATCACCATGGAGAAGGGCGGGCGTGACGAGGCGGGCCGGGCCGTGAACACGCCCAGGGCGATCCAGTGGGCGTACCACCGGTCCTCGAACCGCGACGGGTCGAAGGCCTTCTCGAGTTCGCTCGGACGAGTCGTGCTCATGGGGTGGGGCGGGATGCGCCTGCCGGGCAACAAAAAAAGTAGGCGCGGCACCTACTTTGCCCGGGGATCGTCCCCGCCGTCGTCGTGCGCTCTGGGCCTAGCCGGAGCCTTTCTCCTCGAGCTCCTTGATACGGCGGCGGACGATCGCCTCGGCGACCTCGGGGATGACCTCCCAGGCGATCTCGCGCACCACGCGGTCGGACATCCTCTGCACCACCCTCTCCGCGATCAGATCGATCGCCTCGGGTGTCAGGCCCGGCGCTCCGTTCCCGGGGAGCGGCGCGGCCGCGGGAGCTGCCCGCATCGGCTCCTCCTCCGGCGTCTGCCAGGTCTCGGCCGGCGGCGCCTCGGGAGGAGGCGCCCAGGCGGTCTCCTCCTCGATGCCGCCGAGGTCCCGCAGCCCGGGCGGCTCCGAGGCGTCGGGCGAGCCCGGGGAGGCGGCGTCCTGGATCTCGAAGCCTCCGGTCAGCCCCTCCATCCGCTCTCCCGAGAAGCTGCTGTCCGGGCCGATCTCCTCGACCTGTCCCGGGGAGGTGGAGGCGGTCGCCGGACGGGGCGGGATGGCGTCGCGCCGCAGGCGGAGGGTCGCGGGAGAGGCGCCGCCGACCGGGTCATCGTAGCGATCGGGGACGATCTCTCCTCCCTCCCCCATCCCGACGCCGAGGTCCGCGAAACCGACGTACGAGCCGCCGGAGGCGGGGTCCGGGGACTGGAGGGCGGGATGGGGCGCCGTGTCGCTTGCGGGTGGCCCGGAAGGGGACGGCGAGCGAGGCGGAAAGGCCGGGCCCTCGGTCCCCGGAGCGCCGCCCTGGGCCTGGGCGGGCCCGTAGGAAGGCGCCACCGGTCGCATGCCCTCCTCGGAGCGCCCCCCTCCGACATTATAGAGGTCGCCCCCCGAGATGACGGTCATCACGCCGGCCTCCTCCGAAGAGACCACGGACGGCCTGGCGGCGATCAGCTCTTCCACCTTGGAGACCAGGACCTGGGACTCGAACGGCTTGGTCAGATGGCCGTTGGCGCCGGCGGCGTCGGCGCGCTTCTTGTCGAACGGCTCGAAGGTGCCGGTCAATAAGAGAACGGGGATCCCGGAGGTCGCGGGGTTGCGTTTGATCTGCTCGCAGACCTCGTAGCCGTTCTTCTCCGGCATGATGACGTCGAGGAGGGCGATATCGGGGCGCACCTCCGTGATCTTCTTCAAGGCCTGGGCGCCGTTGCTGACGCAGAGGACCTGGTAGTCCCCCTCCGAAAAGGTCAGCTCCACCACCTTCTGGATGGTGATGCTGTCATCGGCCAGCAGGATCTTCTTCACCGGCATCCTCCCTGGCGGATGGGGACCCCTCCGCCGGCACGCCCAAAGACGGAAAGAGCTTGGCGGGATCGAGGAGGGCCACCACCTCGTCGCCGCTCAACACCAGACCTCTTACGTACTCGAGCCGCACGGCGCCCAACTCCTCCGGTGCCTCGACGGGCGACGGGTCTTTCACCAGGTCGACGCCATCGCCCAGCACCCCGAGCAGGACCTCCTCGAACCCGCACACGATCAAGTGAGGCGCCTGCAGGCGTCCCGCTGCGCGGACCGGCGCGACCCGCGCCTCCCAGAGCGGGACGAAGCGCGTCAAATCGTAAACGGGAAGAGCCACGCCCCGGTTCAACGCCACACCGGCCACGTGCGGATGGCTCCCGGGGATCGGCACGATCCAGGGGGCCTCGAGCACCTCGCGTACCGCCTCCAGCGGCAGCGCCGCCGGCGTCGCGCCGAGCCGGAACCCCAGGAGCCGGGCCGCCGCGCCGCGGCTCACGACAGGCCGTCCACGTCCAGCAGCAGGCGGGGCTCCAGGCCATCCGAGAAGATTCCGCGGAACAGGCGCTTCGGCGAGGCGAAGATGAAGGACGGAAGCGGCGCGATGGCGCTCGCGGCGACCTCCCGGATCGCCTCCGCGCTGTCGACCGGAAGCACCGCCCGCCCTCCGCGCCCTTCCACCATCAGGTAGACGCAGGAAGGCCCCGGTGTCTCCCCGGCCGCGGCGTGCAGATCCAGCACAGGGTAACGCACGCCGCGCTCGATCGCGTCTCCGCCGCCTCCCTCCCGCCGGAAGTCGGGCTGGCGCTCCGGATCCAGGATCCGGGTGACCGCGTCGGCCGCAACGGCATAACGTCCCCTTCCGACGCTGATCAGGAGGAGCTTCATCGCCCTGAGGCAGAAACTAGCCCAAAGTCCGCGCCCTGTCAAGGCAGAGACGGCTCTCCGGACAGGCTCCTAGGGGCGTCGGGGGACGAAATAGACGTCGGTCGGTTTGAACTTGGCGTTGCGCAGGAAACGCGCCTCGACCTCCATGCCGACGCGGATCTCCTTGGGCTGGGCGCCGACCAGGCGTGCCAGAAACAGGGTGTCGGCCCCCTCGAACTCGACCAGGATCAAGCTGAACGGGCACTCGGGCAGGAACTCCTCGCTCCCGAAATAGCAGGTGGTGAAGGTGTGGACGCGGCCCGTCTTGGGGAGATCCACCCAGTCGGTCTCCGATCCGCAGACCATGCAGGAAAGACGAGGCGTGGCATAGGTGTAGTCGCAGCGCGGGCATCGTGTGCCCAGCAGGCGGCGGTTGGCCAGCCCCGCGAAGAACGGCGAGTCCTGCCCGAACGAGTGGACGTAGTCGATGTGGTACGGCTGCTTGACGATGATCGGGCTCATCCCCTTGAGATCGTCGAGCTGCTCCGGGAAGGGGACTCGGAAGACCACGGTCCCTTCGAGGGTCTCGGCGCGGCCGGGCGCGGGCGTCCCGGCCGGGGCGCCGGGGCGGGCCGGCGGCGCGCGCCTCGCCCGGCGCGTCGGCCTTGCTATCCGTCGTGGCTGTCGGCGCCTGGCCATGAGAGGCTCCTCGCTGCCCGGAGGGGTTGCGGGCCCTAATCCTGGCGTTCCAGGATGCTGACGGTGACGTAGGTGCCGGTGCCCGCGTGGCTGTGGATGGCGCCGCGCCGCGCATCCTTCACCTGCAGCGCCGCGTCGCCGAAGTGCCTGGGGATCGTCCCCTGCAGCTGCCAGAGGGCGAAGACGGCCTGCATCAGGCCGGTCGCCCCGACGGGATGACCGCAGGCGATCAACCCTCCGGACGGGTTGACCGGTATCGTCCCCTGGCCCCTCAACCTGAGGCCGTAATCGATGCCGGGCAGGAACGCCTTCCCCGACGCGGCGAAAGGGCCACCCTCACCGTAACGGCATAGCCCCATGTCCTCGTAGGTCTGCACCTCCGACGAGGTGTAGGCGTCGTGCAGCTCGACGAAGCTGAGATCCTTGATCGGGTTCTTGACGCCGGCCATCTCGTAGGCCTGCTTGCTGGCCATGCGCCCGGCCCGAAACGAGTGCACGCCGGGGTACTTCAGTCCCTTGTAGTCGGACGGCTTCTCGTGCGGCAACAGGATCACCTCGCCGTGCGGGCGGTCCGCCATGCGCATGGCGTCGGTGCCGCGCCCCACCCCCGTCACCACGACGCGCGGCAGGGAGCGCCCGGCCGCTTTCTCGATCGAGGCGAGCCCCTCCTCCGAGGCGAGCAAGACGCAGGCCGCCCCGTCCGACATGACGCAGATGTCGAGCCGCGTCAGCGGGTAGGCGACCATCGGGGCCGCGCGCACGTCCGCGACGGAGAGCTTCAGGCGCTTCTGGGCGTAGGGATTGTGGAGGGCGTTGGTGTGGTTCTTCACCGAGACGTGCGCCATCTGCTCCACCGTCGTGCCGAACTCGTGCATGTGGCGCACGACCATCATGGCGTAATAGCCCGAGTAGAACCCTCCGACCGGGTAGTCGAACGAAACGTCCGACGCCAGCGCGATGAACTCGTTCCCCTTCCAGGTCTGGACGTGCGACATGGTCTCCCAGCCGAAGACCAGGCAGACATCCATCAGCCCGGAGGCCACGCTCTTCCAGCCCTCCTGGAACCCGAGCCCGCCCGTCGCCCCGCCCCCTTCCACGCGGTGCGACGGCTTGGGGCAGAGGCCGAGGTAGTCCTGCACCATGGTGGCCGCCTTCAGCTGGCGCATGAAGTGATCCGAGAAGTAGCAGCCGACGGTGCCGTCGATCAGCTCGTTGGCGCGGCCGAATTCCAGCCCCAGGTCCTGCAGGGCTTCGTCGAACGCCTCCTTGACGATCGGCTGGAAGGTGCGGTCGGGACGGGCCTTGGCGAACTTGCTGACCCCGCCTGCCACCACGTGGACGGGGCGCATTCCCTTGAGAGCCATGCCGCGTGTCCCTTCGAGGCCGCCCGGGTGTCAGCCGCGGCGGCGCGGTTTGACCTCTGCCATCACCCAGTCGATGACCTGCCGGGTGGTGGTGCCGGGCGTGAAGATAGCCCTGACTCCGGCCTGAAGCAAGCCGGGGACGTCCTCGTCCGGAACGATCCCGCCCCCGAAGACGACGATGTCGGCCCCGCCTTGTTCCCGGAGCAGCCGGGTGATCTTGGGGAAGATGGTGTTGTGGGCGCCGGAAAGAATCGACAGCCCGATGCCGTCCACGTCCTCCTGGAGGGCGGTGGCGACGACCATCTCCGGTGTCTGGTGCAGGCCGGTGTAGATCACCTCGAAACCGGCGTCACGCAGCGCCCGGGCGATGATCTTTGCCCCGCGGTCGTGGCCGTCGAGGCCGACCTTGCCGACCAGGAGGCGGACCTTCCCCTCGCCGGCCTTCACAGGGGCACCGTCCCTTCGCGGTAGACCCCGAAGATCGGCCGCAGGGCGTCGCAGATCTCGCCCACGGAGGCATGCGCCTTGACCGCGCCCAGGATGGCCGGCATCAGGTTGTCGCGCGAGCGCGCCGTCGCCTGAAGGTCGCGCAGGGCGCGGGCGTGTCGGGCGGCGTCGCGGGTGGCGCGCACGCGCCCCAGCCCTTCGACCTGGGCGCGCTCCACCTCGGGTCCGATCCGCAAGAGGGGGATCTTCGCCGCATCCCCCTCGGTGTAACGGTTGACACCCACCACCGTTTTCTCTCCCTCGTCGACCTGGCGCTGGTAGCGGTAGGACGCCTCGGCGATCTCCCGCTGCGGAAAGCCCTGCTCGATCGCCTTGACGATGCCGCCCATGGCGTCGATGCGACGGATGTAGTCCCAGGCCTCTTCTTCCATGCGGTCGGTGAGGGACTCGACGAAGTAGGAGCCCGCCAGCGGATCGATGGTGTTCGCCACGCCGCTCTCCTCGGCGAGGATCTGCTGGGTGCGCAGGGCCAGGCGCGCCGAGTCCTCGGTGGGCAGCGCGAGCGTCTCGTCGAGGGCGTTGGTATGCAGGGATTGCGTGCCGCCGAGCACGGCGGCCAGGGCCTGCAGGGTGACGCGCACGACGTTGTTGTGGGGCTGCTGCGCGGTGAGCGAGCAGCCGGCCGTCTGCACGTGCGTGCGCAGCCGCCAGGCGCGCGGGTCCGCGGCGCCGAAGCGCTCGCGCATGATCGCCGCCCACATCCGGCGCGCCGCGCGCAGCTTGGCGATCTCCTCGAAGAAATCGTTGTGCGCGTTGAAGAAGAAGGACAGGCGCGGCGTGAAGGCGTCCACCTCGAGGCCGGCGTCGATTCCGGCCTGCACGTACCCGATGCCGTCGGCGAGCGTGAAGGCCAGCTCCTGGACCGCGGTCGAGCCCGCCTCCCGGATGTGGTATCCGCTGATCGAGATGGTGTTCCATTTCGGGACGCGCGCGGTGCAGAACGCGATCAGGTCGGTGATGATGCGGAGCGAGGGAGCCGGCGGGAAGATCCACTCCTTCTGCGCGATGTACTCCTTCAGGATGTCGTTCTGGAGCGTCCCTTCGAGGGATTCGAGCGGCACGCCCTGGCGCTCGGCCACCGCCAGGTACATCGCCAGCAGGACGGCGGCGGGCGCGTTGATCGTCATGGAGGTGGAAACCCTTCCCAGAGGGATGTCCCGGAAGAGCGCCTCCATGTCGGCGAGGGTGTCGATCGCCACCCCTTCCCGGCCGACCTCGCCCTCGGCCATGGGATCGTCCGAATCGCGGCCCATGAGGGTCGGCAGGTCGAAGGCGGTCGACAGCCCCGTCTGGCCGTGCTCCAGAAGGTAGCGGAAGCGGCGGTTGGTGTCCTCCGCCGAGCCGAAGCCGGCGAACTGGCGCATGGTCCACAGCCGGCCCCGGTACATCGTCGGGTGGACGCCGCGCGTGTAGGGCGGGTCCCCGGGGAAGCCGAGCTTCTCGACCGGGTCCCAGCCCTCGAGATCCTCGAAGGTGTAGAGCCGCTCCACCGGGGCCCCGGAAACGGTGGTGAAGGCGGGCAGCCGCTCCGGCCGGCGGGCCAGGACCTCCTTCAGGGTCCGCTCCTCCCAGTCGCGGCGCGTGGCGCGCCGCACCGTGGCCGCCTTCCCGCCGCCCTTCTTCATGCCGGCCCCCCCTTGAGGATCTCCTTGGCGATGACCAGCCTCTGGATCTCCGAGGTCCCTTCATAGATCTCGGTGATCTTGGCGTCGCGGAACAGGCGCTCCACCGTGTACTCGTTGATGTAGCCGTAGCCGCCGTGGATCTGCACCCCCTCCTTCGCGGCCCGCATGCAGGCCTCGGAGGCGAAGAGCTTGGCCATGGACGCTTCGAGCGAGTAGCGCTCGAGGTGATCCCGTGCCCAGGCGGCGCGGTACGCCAGAAGGCGGGCGGCCTCCAGCTCGGTGGCCATGTCGGCCAGCTTCCACTGGATGGCCTGCAGCTGGGCGATCGGCGCCCCGAAGGCCTGGCGGCTCCGGCTGTAGGCCAGGGACTCCTCGAGGGCGGCGGCGCCGATGCCCAGGGCCTGGGCCGCGATGCCGATGCGGCCGCCGTCCAGGGTGTTCATGGCGATCTTGAAGCCCTCTCCTTCCGCGCCGAGAAGGTTCCCGGCCGGCACTTCGCAGGCCTCGAGCACGATCTCCACCGAGCCCGACGCGGTGATCCCCATCTTGTGCTCCGGCTTGCCGGTCCGCAGTCCGGGGAAGTCGCGCTCGACGATGAAGGCGCTGATCCCGCGGTGCCGCAGCTTCGCGTCGATCGTGGCGTAGACGATGAACGTGTGGGCGGCGACGCCGTTGGTGACGAACACCTTGTTGCCGCTGAGAACATAGCGGTCGCCGCGCCGGACCGCCGAAGTGCGCAGGGCCGCCGCGTCCGACCCGCTGCCCGGCTCCGTCAGGCAGTAGGCGCCGATCCGTTCTCCGCGCGCATGCGGGACGAGGTAGCGGCGCTTCTGCTCCTCGCTGCCGTACTTGAGGATCGGGCCGCAGAACAGGGAGTTGTTCACCGACAGCACCACGCCCGTCGAGGCGCAGGCGCGGGAAACCTCCTCGATGGCGATCACGTAGGAGACGGCGTCGAAGCCCGCGCCGCCGTAGGCTTCGGGAACCATCATGCCCGTCAGGTTCAGCGCGGCGGCACGGCGGTAGTTGTCGTGGGGGAACTCGCGGGTGCGGTCGAGCGCCGCGGCGCGGGGCTTGAGGACGTCCTCGGCGAAGGCCCGCACGGTCTCGCGGACCATCTCCTGCTCGCGGGAGAGCGTGCAATCGAACGCCACGCGCTCAGGCCTCCGCCTCGAGGAGGCCGTACTGGCCGTCCTGGAGCCTGAAGAGGACCGAAACCTGCTGGGACTCGGCGTCCCGGAAGACGAGCACGGGATGGCGGGCGTCCTGGACCTGGAGGAGAGCCTCCTCCACCGACATCGGCTTCACCGGGATGCGGCCCATGCGCACGACGGGCGGCCGGTCGTCCCGCCGCGGCGGGGCGAGCCCGAGGTCGCCGAGCGCCGGGATCGCCGCGCCGGGGCGCCGGGGCGAGGCGCGCCGGCCCTGGCGCTTGCGTTCGCGCGCCAGCCGCTCGCGGTGCTTCTTCGCCTGGGCCAGGAGGCGGCTCACGCACTCGGTGATCGAGTCCTGGAACTCGATCGCCTCGGCCTTGGCGGTGAGCGTTGCGGTACGCGCCTTGGCGACGATTTCCGCCAGGTGGCGGTGCTTCTCGAGCGTCAGGATGACGTGGACATCGAGGACGCCGTCCAGGACACGCTCGAGCTTCGCCAGCTTCTCCTCGGCGAAGGTCTTCAGGGGACCGGTCAGGTGGGCCTTCCGTCCGGTGAACAGGATGGTCATCGCGGTCTCCTCGTCCGGGGCCTCCGGCGGGCCGCCCCGTGGGTCAGCGGAATCCCTGTCGTCTCTCGTTGGAGGATGGGATGCGAAGCTCCTCGCGGTACTTGGCGACGGTGCGGCGCGCGATGCGCAGGCCGTCGTCGCTGAGCCTCTGCACGATCGCCGCGTCCGACATCGGGTGCTTGGGGTCCTCGTCGGCCACGACCCTCTTGATGCGCTCCTTGACGGTCAGCGAGGAGACGTCCTCCCCCTGCGCCGAGCTGATGCTCGAATGGAAGAAGAACTTCATCTCGAAAAGGCCGCGTGGCGTATGCATGTATTTGTGGTTCACGACCCGGCTGACCGTCGACTCGTGCATGCCGATGTCGTCGGCGACGTCTTTGAGGATGAGCGGCCTGAGGTGCTCGTAGCCGAAGTCGAGGAAGCCCTGCTGGTGCTTGACGATGCTCTTCGCCACCTTGTAGATGGTGCGCTGGCGCTCTTCCAGGCTCTTGATGAGGCGGAAGGCCGAGCGGAACTTCTCGCGCACGTACTCGCGCGTCTCGCGCGACACGTCGGTGTTGTTGCGATCGATCATGCGTCGGTAGAAAGGGCTGATGCGCAGGCGCGGCAGCCCGTCCTCGTTGAGAATGATCGTGTACCCCTTGTCCACCTTCACCACGTAGACGTCGGGCAGCACGTAGTTGTTGCTGCCGGCGTTGTACTTCGTCCCCGGCTTCGGGTCGAGCGTGCGGATGGTCTCGACGTAATGCATCACCTCTTCCTGGCTGCACCCGAGCGCCTGGGCCAGGTCGCGGAAGCGTCGGGTCTGCAGGAGGTCCATGTGCTCCTTGACGATGCGCTCCGCCGGGGTCCCTTCCATGTCGTGGAAGGCGAGCTGGATCAGCAGGCATTCCTTGAGGTCGCGCGCGCCGACGCCGGACGGATCGAAGTCCTGCACCACGTGCACGGCGCGCTCCACTTCCTCGAGGTTGTAGGGGCCCATGGCGGCGATCTCGTCGGGCGAGGCCTGCAGATAGCCGTCATCGTCGAGGTTGCCTATGATGGCGCGGGCGATCTCCTTCTGGCGGGCGGAGATGACCGTCATGTCGAGCTGCCAGAGCAGGTGGCCGGAAAGGCTCTGGGGCTTGGTCAGGATGTTTTCCAGGGGCGGCGTCTCGATCTCCTCGGCCGGCGCCTGGGGAACGTAGCTCATCTCCATGTAGTCCTGAAAATAAGACTCGTAGTCGATCTCGTCGAAGGAATCGCTCTCCTTCTCCTCGGCGGCCGGGGCGTCCACCGCGGGCGCTTCGCCCTCGGCCGCCTCTCCCGCCTCCCCCGGCGCGGCCTCCTCGCCCTCGGCCTTCTCCCCCTCGGCGGGCCCTTCGGTCATTTCCTCGAGAAGGGGATTCTCGGTCACTTCCTGCGTGATCTCCTCCTGCAGCTCGAGCTTGGTCATCTGCAGGAGCTTGATCGCCTGCTGGAGCGACGGCGTCATGATCAGCTTCTGCGACATCCGCAGATTGAGCTTCTGCTCGAGTGCCATCGCTCTCCCTAGTCCCCCGGGTAGGCGCTCGGAGGCGCCTCCACCGGCTCGCCGGGCACCAGACGGAAGTTGGCGCCCAGGTAGACCTCCCGGACCTTCGGGTCGGCCGCCAGCTGGTCCGGCGTGCCTTTCCGGAAGATCCGGCCTTCGGCGATAATATAGGCCCGGTCGGTGATGCGCAGCGTCTCCTGGACGTTGTGATCCGTCATCAGCAGCCCGATCCCCTTTCCCTTCAACTGATAGATGATCTTCTGGATGTCGGCGACGGCGATCGGATCGATGCCGGAAAACGGCTCGTCCAGGAGGATGAAGGAGGGGGAGATCACCAGCGCGCGGGCGATCTCCGCCCGGCGCCGCTCCCCTCCCGACAGGTTGTAGGCCGGGCTCTTGGCCAGATGGGCGATCTTCAGTTCATCGAGGACGGCCGCGGTGCGCTGCCGGACCTCCTCCTGGGGCATGTCGAGCGTCTCCAGGATGGCGATCATGTTCTCCTCGACCGTCATCTTGCGGAAGATCGACGGCTCCTGCGGCAGGTAGCTGATGCCGCTCCGCGCCCGCAGGTACATCGGCAGGCGCGACACGTCGTGCCCGCCCAGGAGCACCCGCCCCTGGTCCGGCTGGACCAGGCCGACCACGCAATAGAAGGTCGTCGTCTTCCCCGCGCCGTTTGGCCCGAGGAGCCCGACCACCTCACCACCCTGGATGTGGAGGGAGATGTCCTTGATGACGGGTCGGCCGCGGTAACTCTTGCTCAGCCCCTCAATGACTAGTTTTCGGCTCAAGGGACTGCACGTCCTTGCTCTCGGGCTTCAGGGTGATCCAAGTCCGGCCGCCGTGCTCGGATTCGGTCAGAATCCTATCGCCCGCCAGATCGAATGTCAACGTACGGCCCCGCAGGGTCCGCCCGGTGGCGCTATCCACGAGATCCGCGAGCCCCTCCTCATCTTTCAGCACGAGGAGATCCTGGTCGGGCAGGTACTCGGCGCTCCTGGCCGTGCCGAAGGCGGTGCCCTGCTTGACGGCCACGGCGCCGGTGGCCTCCACCCGCTGCAGATC
>QHXZ01000003.1:5725-6220 GCA_003223165.1 Acidobacteriota bacterium | reverse complement strand
TACGACGAGGCCGGCCGCGTCAGTCGCACGCCATCGCGATAGCGTGCCACGCCGCCGGCCTCGTCGTACACGAGGCTGCGGGCGGTGATCACGCTGACCGTCGGGCGGGCGGGCGCTCCGGCCCCGCCCGGGGCGCCGCGCTGCGTGAAGCGGGCCATGACGTTCTCGGTGGCGCGCATCTGGCGCGCCGGTCGGCCCGGTCGGCCCGCAGCTCCCGCGCCTGGAAGGAAGTGGCCGCGCGCTCGCTGAAGCCGGGCGCCCCACCACCGCCCGGACTCGGCAGCGAGACCGTGCGCACATCGCCCCGCGCCTCGAGGGCCTGGCGAGAAGGGTGCAGGTCGATCTCCTGGGCCGCGATGCGATCCCTCTCGGTCAGCACCACCGGCTCGCCGCGCAGCTCCACGAGGTCCTCGCGCGCCGCATAACGGGCGGAGCGGCTGCGCGAGGTGTAGCCGCCGGAGGTCACCCGGCATCCGCCGGAGGCCTCCGCCTCTT
>QHXZ01000003.1:1384-5460 GCA_003223165.1 Acidobacteriota bacterium | reverse complement strand
GCAGCCGCACCTGGTCGGGGATCTTGATCTGGCGCTCGCCCGCCAGGTAGTTCAGCCCGCGTCCTTCCCCTTCCAGGCCGCCGACCCGGAAGGTGATGGGATCGGCGGTGAAGATCATGTCGCGATCGCTGTCGTAGAAGAGGGTCCCCGTGCTCAAGGAGAGGCCGTCGGCCCCTTCGATGTGCACGTCGCCGGTCAGCTGGGCCCTGCGCGAGGGGGCGTCGAACTGTCCATTGAGTCCCGTGACCGTGATCGACCCGCCCTCCTCGTCGTGGAGGGTCAGGCGCACCCCGTCCATCAGCTTGCGGTCGCCCTCGAAGCCGGTGACCGTCCGGGCGCTCAGGGTGAAGGCCGGGCGGCCTTCGCGGGAGCCGCTGATCTCGAACTCGTCGGACTTGTTCAGCACCGGGCCTTGTCCCGGGGGGGTGGGTGACGAGGGCGCCATGGTGATGACGGCCTGCGGCTTTCCCTTGTGGCCGTAGCTGAGGACCAGCGCCAGGCCGAAGCCGGCCAGCACCGCCAGGATGAGGACCCGCAAGGCGGTCACCGCGAGGTGCGGCCGGACGTGGATGCGTGGGCTCGGCTCCATGGCGCCTCAGCGGCCTCGGAACGCAGGTTTGCGCTTCTCGACGAAGGCCCGTGTCCCTTCGCGCATGTCCTCGGTGGCGCAGGTCAGGCCGAAGAGGGCGGCCTCCAGGCCGAGCCCCTCGGCCTGTGTCATCTCCAGGCCGTCGCGGACCGCCTGCATGGCGTAACGCAGCGCCATCGGGCCGCGGGAGAGCAAGGTGCGCGCAAGGGCCTCCGCCGTCGAAAGCAGGTCGGCGGCCGGCACCACGCGGTTCACCAGCCCGATGCGGAGCGCCTCGGCCGCGTCGATCGGCTCGCCGGTCAGGACGATCTCGAGGGCCCGTCCGCGTCCGACCAGGCGGGCCAGCCGTTGCGTGCCACCGTAGCCCGGGATGATCCCGAGCGAGACTTCCGGCAGTCCCAGGCGCGCGCTCTCCGAGGCTAGGCGCAGGGTGCAGGCAAGGGCCAGCTCCAGCCCGCCGCCCAGGGCGTAGCCGTTGATGGCGGCGATGCTCGGCTTGCCCAGCGTCTCGAGGCGGCTCAGGACAGCCTGGCCGGCGCGCGAGAAGGCTTCTCCCTCCACGGGTGTCTGGGTGGCCAGCTCGTGGATATCGGCCCCCGCCACGAACGCCTTCTCCCCCGCCCCGGTGAGGATCAGCACCCCGACCCGCGGATCGCTCCCCGCCGTGTCGACGGCGCGATCGATCTCCTGCACCGTCGCCCGGTCGAG
Source organism: Acidobacteriota bacterium (assembly GCA_003223165.1). Lineage (GTDB taxonomy): Bacteria > Acidobacteriota > Polarisedimenticolia > Gp22-AA2 > Gp22-AA2 > QHXZ01. Next base: position 4,163 of record QHXZ01000003.1, on the reverse strand, counting down.
GGCGTTCAGCTTCTCGGGGCGATGGATCGTCAGCCGCGCCATGCCATCCTTCGCCTCATACAGCACGCGGCTCGTGTTCGTCATGGTGGGCGGCCCCTCCGGGAGCGACGGTGGACCCCTTCTAGCGGGCGGTGAGGAAGTCGTTCGGCCGCGGCGGCTCCACGCTGTAATCGTAGAACCCCTTGCCCGTCTTGCGGCCGTAGAACCCCGCCAGGACCATCCGCTTCATGAGGGGCGGGGGGGCGAAGCGCCTCTCGCGGAACTCGTCGAACATGATGTTGGCGATGTAATAGGTGGTGTCGATGCCGACCAGGTCGAGGAGCGTCAGGGGGCCCATGGGGTAGCCGCAGCCCAGCTTCAGGCCTTGGTCGATATCGGTGATCGAGCCGACCCCCTCCTCGAGGGCGCGGATGGCGTCGAGGATGTAGGGAACGAGCAGGCGGTTCACGATGAAGCCGGTGCGATCCGAGGTGCGGATCGGGGTCTTGCCCAGGGAGCGGGCGAAGGCGCTCACCGTCTCCTCGATCCCCTCCTCCGTCTGGATGGTGCGGATGACCTCCACCAGCTTCATGAGCGGCACCGGGTTGAAGAAGTGCAGACCGACGAAGCGGCCCGGGCGCCGGGTGGCCGTGGCCATCTCCGTAATCGACAGGGAGGAGGTGTTGCTGGCCAGGATCGCGTCGGACCTCAGGATTCCGTCGACGCGGGCGAAGATCTCCCGCTTCATCTCGAGGTCTTCCACGACCGCCTCGATCACGATGTCGCAGTCCCGCAGGTCTTCCTGCCTCGTGCTTCCCGCGAGGCGCGCCTGCGTCGCCTGCTTCTCCTCCGGCTTCACCTTCCCCTTGGCCACGCCGGTCGCCAGGAACTGGTCGATCCGCTTGAGGCCCGCCTCGAGCACCTCACGGGACACCTCCACCACCGTCGTGGGATAGCCCGATTGCGCCGCCACCTGGGCGATCCCCGAACCCATGAGCCCGCAGCCCAGGACCCCGACCTTCTTGATCTGCATCGCTCTCACCTCCGTCGCTCCCATCGTCGCGTCAGCGAGCCGCCGCCTCGACCACCACGGCGATCCCCTGGCCGCCCCCGATGCAGGCGCTCGCCACGCCGTAACGCGCCCCGCGCCGCCCCAGCTCCAGCAGGAGCGTCAGCACCAGGCGCGTCCCCGTGGCGCCCAGGGGGTGGCCCAGGGCCACCGCGCCGCCGTTGACGTTGACTCGTTCGCGTTCGAGCCCCAGCTCCTTCTCGACGGCCAGGTACTGGGCCGCGAACGCCTCGTTGATCTCGAAGAGGTCGATGTCACGAAGCCCGAGACCGGCCCGTTCGAGCGCCTTGCGGATGCTCGGCACGGGTCCGATCCCCATGATGCGCGGCGGCACGCCGACGACGGCGTACGAAACGAGACGCCCCAGGGGCCGGGCGGGCAGCCCGCGGGCGGCCGCCGGGGTCGCGACCACGACCGCCGCCCCGCCGTCGACGATGCCCGAAGCGTTCCCCGCCGTGACGAACCCTTTGCCGCCGAAGGCGGGTGGCAGCTTGGCGAGAGCTTCCAGCGTGGTGTCGGGGCGGCGGTGGTTGTCCTCGGAGACGACGATCTCCTTGCCGCGATCCTTCACCGTGACGGGGACGATCTCGTCCTTGAACCGCCCGCCGCGGTGGGCGGCCTCGGCCGCCTGCTGGCTGCGCAGCGCGTAGCGATCGGCCTCCTGGCGCGTGATGCCGCGTTCCTCCGCCAGGTTCTCGGCGGTTTGCGACATCGAGAAGCCGCAGAAGGTGTCGAAGAGGCCGGTGATGAGCGAGTCCTCCAGGGTGACGTGCCCCATCCTGACGCCCGCGCGCAGGCCGCGCGCGACGTGGGGGGCCTGGGTCATGTTCTCCATGCCTCCCGCCAGGACGACGTCGGCCTCCTGCAAGGCGCACAGGGAAGCGGCGGTCACGATCGACTGGATGCCTGAACCGCACAGGCGGTTGAGCGTGAGGGCGGGGACAGTGTCCGGCAGACCGGCCTTGAGGCCGACGTGGCGCGCCCCGTACATCGCGTTGCCGCTGCTCTGCATGGCGTTGCCGAACACGACCTGATCGATCCGCCCGGGGTCGGCGCCGGAGCGCCGCACCGCCTCGCGGGCGGCGAGGGCCCCCAGCTCGACCTCGGTGAGGTCGCGGAAGTGGGTGTTGTAGGTGGCCATCGGCGTGCGGGCTCCGGCCACGATGACCGCGTCGTAGAGCCCGGCCTTCATGGTGCCTCCTGCTCCCGGTTCAGCCGGTCGGCGGAGCGATGATGGTCGGCCCGCTTGATGGCGATGCGGAAGTCCTCGGCCTTGACGCGCACGGGGTGGCACATCTCGTAGAGTCTCGAGTGCACCCGGGGCCCGATCCTGGCCTTGAGGGTTGCCCCGAGCTCGTCGGGGCCGTCGTCCATGTAATTCGTGGTGACCAGCGTGGCGCGGTTCTCGTTGTAGCGCGTGGTGACGATGTAGGACAGCGTTTCCTCGACCCACGGGCTGAACTGGCGCCCCCCGAGGTCATCGAGCAGCACCACCTCGGTCGCCAGCACCGGCTGCAGCAGGTCGAGCTCGCTCATTCCCGACTGCCGGTCGAAGGTCGCCTGGAGCTGCCGCAGCAGGTCCTGGACGTCGCAAAACAGGCAGGGCACGCCCTTCTCGAGCAGCAGGCGGCGCAGGGTCGCCACCGCCAGGTGCGTCTTGCCGACGCCCGGTGGCCCCATGAGGAGCAACCCGCGGTCGCGCAGGGGATACTCCTCCGCGTTACGCTTGGC
>QHXZ01000003.1:0-1306 GCA_003223165.1 Acidobacteriota bacterium | reverse complement strand
AGGGACGATCGGGCGTCCCGGGTCCCGGCGCCCGCCGCACCCCGGCAGCCGCACGGGCGGGCCCGCGTGACCCCGCCATCCTCGAGCAGGAGGAAACCGGTCCCGGCGCAGGCGCCGCAGGTGCCCTGGATCTCCGACATCGCCTCTCCTCCCGACCTCAGTTCAGATATCCCTGGAGCTGCTGGCACTTCTGGGAGCGGTTGAGCTTCTCGAGCGCCTGCGCCTCGATCTGCCGGATGCGCTCCCGCGACAGCCCCATCATCTCGCCGATCTCCTTGAGGGTCTTCGGTTCCCCTTCGTCCAGGCCGAAGCGCAGGCGCAGGACCTTCTGCTCCTTCGGGTCGAGCTCTCCCAGGCAGGCGTACAGGTGGTCCTTGAGGGACGATTTCAGAAGCGCCACGTCGGCCGACGGGATCACATCCTGCTCCAGCTTGTCGGAGAGGTGGAACTCGTGCTCCTCGTCGATGACCGTCGACAGCGAGACGTTCTCGTCCGCGACCTGCAGGAGGTTGGTCACCTCTTCGACCGGGATCTCCAGCTTCTGGGCGATCTCGTCCGGTGTGGGATTGCGCTCGAGGTCGAGCGTGAGCTGGGAGATCGTCTTGCCGATGCGGTAGAGCAGGTTCGCCTGCTTCTGGGGCAGGCGGAACGCACCGCTCTGGTCCGAGAGCGCGTGGATGATCGCCTGCCGGACCCACCAGACGGCGTAGGTGATGAACTTGACGTTCTTCTTCGGGTTGAAGCGCTTCGCCGCCTCGATGAGCCCGATGTTTCCTTCGTTGATCAGATCCAGGAACGACAGGCCGCAGTTGCGGTACTTCTTGGCGAAGCTGACCACGAACCTCAGGTTGGCCTCGACCAGCTTGCGCAGCGCCTCCCTGTCGCCCCCCTGGATGCGGTCCCCGAGGACCTTCTCCTCGTCCGGCGTGATGCGGGGCAGCTTGGAGATCTCCTGCAGGTACTTCTTGAGGGTCTCCGACGAGGACGCGGACCGCTGGCGTGTCGATCGTTCCTCTTCCACCCGTCACCCCTTTTCGATCTTGATCGTTCGTCCCTCTTTCCCGACGCGTACGAGCGCCTGGGACGCCTCCGCCTCTCCCGGCCGGCGGCGGCGCGAGAGCTCCTCTTTCAGATCCGCTACGAAGCGATCGATGTCGGCCTGCATCGTCTCCATCTTGTAGCGCATGTTCATGATGATTTCGACGCCGGCGAGATTCACGCCCAGCTCGCGCGTCAGGCTCAGGATGAAGGAGAGCTTCTCCAGATCGTGCTCCGAGTACAGGCGCGTATTGCCGCGCGTGCGCGA
>QHXZ01000163.1 GCA_003223165.1 Acidobacteriota bacterium | reverse complement strand
CGCCCCGATGCGGATCGGCCCCAGGACCTTGGCGCCGGCGCCGATCACCACCTCGTCCTCGAGCGTCGGGTGGCGCTTCCCCTTGTGCCAGGAGGTGCCCCCCAGCGTCACCCCGTGGTAGAGCGTGACGTCGACCCCGACCTCGTCCGTCTCGCCGATCACCACCCCCATGCCGTGATCGATGAAGAAGCCGGGCCCCAGCCGCGCCCCCGGGTGGATCTCGATGCCGGTCAGGGCGCGCGAGAGGTGCGACAGCAGGCGGGCGAGGAGCCGGAGGCGCGC
>QHXZ01000162.1 GCA_003223165.1 Acidobacteriota bacterium | reverse complement strand
AGTCCCGGCGCAGCGTCCCCGGCATCAGACCGCCAGGTTCTGGAACAGGGCCGTGCTCAGGTAGCGCTCGCCGAAGGAGGGGATGATCACCACGATCGTCTTCCCCCTGCTGTCCGGGCGGCGCGCCACCTGCGCCGCGGCCCAGACCGCGGCGCCCGAGGAGATGCCGACCAGGAGCCCTTCCTCGGCCGCCATGCGGCGCGCCACCGTCATGGCGTCCTCCGCCTGCACCTGGATGATCTCGTCGATGATCTTCATGTTCAGGATCTTGGGGATGAAGCCGGCGCCGATCCCCTGGATCGGGTGCGGCCCCGGCTTGCCTCCCGAGAGGACGGGAGAGGCCGACGGCTCGACCGCCACGCAGCGAAACGACGGCTTGCGCGACTTGATCACTTCCCCCACCCCGGTGATCGTCCCGCCGGTGCCGACCCCCGAAATCAGGATGTCGGCCTTGCCGTCCGTGTCGCGCCAGATCTCCTCGGCGGTCGTGCGGCGGTGGATCTCGGGGTTGGCGGGGTTCTCGAACTGGTTGAGCATCAGGTAGCGCTTGTCGCCCTGCACCAGCGCCTCGGCGCGCGCGATCGCCCCCTTCATCCCCTCGGGACCCGGAGTCAGGATCAGCTCGGCGCCGTAGGCCCGCAGGAGCATGCGCCGCTCCTTGCTCATGGTCTCCGGCATGGTCAGCGTCAGCTTGTAGCCGCGCGCCGCCGCCACGAAGGCCAGGGCGATGCCGGTGTTGCCGCTGGTCGGCTCGACCAGGATGGTGTCCTTCTTGATCTTGCCGTCGTGTTCGGCCGCGTCGATCATCGACAACCCGATGCGGTCCTTCACGCTCTTGGCGGGGTTGTTGTACTCGAGCTTGGCGACGACGGTCGCCGCGGCGCCGTCGAGCACCTTGCGCAGCTGCACCATCGGCGTCCGCCCGACCAGCTCGGTCACGTCCTTCTGGATGCTCACGGGATGCTCCTTGTCGCTGAGGCCCCACCGGTCGGGGCGGGCCGCCCGCCGGGCGGGGCGCACGGTCCCCGGATCCTGACGCGGGAAGGCCTCCCATGCTACCGCGGCACGACGGATGGGGGGAACCTCGAGGCGCGGATCCCCGTATACTTCCGCGGTCACAGACCAGGTCCGGACCGACACGACTGCCGGGGCGCTCCGCGTCCCGATGAGGAGCCGCACCCCCATGGCCGATCTCGCCCGCACCGCCCGCCACCGTCACCTGCATCGTCTCTCGATCACGGCCGCGGCCCTCACGCTGGCCGCGGCGCTCGCGCCCGGCGCCGGCACCGCCCTGGCCCTCGAGGAGTGCCGGCTGCTGCGCCAGCCCGACATCGAGGGGCAGCGGATCGTCTTCGTGTACGCCGGCGACCTCTGGACGGTGCCGCGCTCGGGCGGCGTGGCGGCCCGCCTCACGGCGCACGAGGGGGTGGAGCGCTTCCCGAAGTTTTCTCCCGACGGCAAGACGATCGCGTTCACGGCCGAGTACGACGGCAACGTCGATGCCTTCACCATCCCGGCCGAGGGAGGGGAGCCGGTCCGGCTCACCTGGCACCCCGATAACGACCAGGTGGCCGAATGGTACCCGGACGGGCGGGCGGTCCTGATCCGCTCGCCGCGCGCCGCAGCACCCCGCCGCTACGATCGCTTCTACAAGGTCGCGGCCGGTGGCGGCTTCGAGGAGCCGCTGGCGCTGCCGACCGCGGGGTACGCCAGCTTCTCGCCCGACGGCCGCCAGATCGCCTACCTGTCGCCGTCCTACGACCAGAGGACCTGGAAGCGCTACCAGGGCGGCAACGCTCCAGACGTCTGGGTCTACGACTTCGCGAAGAACGCCGCCGAGAAGATCACCGACTGGCCGGGTGCCGACGAGTGGCCGATGTGGTACCGCCGGACGATCTACTACGCCTCCGATCGGGGCGGCCGCACGGTCAACCTCTGGGCCTACGACCTGGACAAGAAGACGCACCGGCAGGTGACCCAGTTCAACGAGTACGACGTCAAGTGGCCCAGCCTCGGCGGCGACGCCCTGGTGTTCGAGAACGGCGGCTACCTGTACGTCATGGACCTGCCGGGGGAGAAGGCGGCCAAGATCCAGGTGCTGGTCCCCGACGACAAGCCGGCCACCCGCCCCGAGTACCGCAACGTGGCGCACTTCATCGGGGGCTGGGACCTCTCCCCGTCGGCCAAGCGCGCCGTGATCGAGGCGCGCGGCGACATCTTCACCGTGCCGGCCGAGAAAGGGGACGTCCGCAACCTGACGCAATCCCCCGCCTCGCGCGAGCGCGATCCCGCCTGGTCGCCCGACGGCAAGTGGATCGCCTACCTGTCGGACGCCAGCGGCGAGTACGAGATCCACGTCATCGGCAGCGACGGCAAGGCGCCGGACCGCCAGGTCACCCACAGCGCACCCGCGGCGGGCGCGGCCCGGGGCGGCGGCAAGGACGCCGGAGGGGCGGGCGTGGCGACCTTCCGCTTCGCCCCGCGCTGGTCCCCCGATTCGAAGAAGATCGCCTTCTCGGACAAGACCTACACCCTCTGGTGGTGCGACGTGGCGTCCGGGAAGGTGAACCGGGTCGACAAGAGCGAAATGGGGCAGATACGCGAGTACGTCTGGTCGGGCGACTCGCGCTTCATCGCCTACACGAGCCCGGGGTTGAACTTCCTCAACGCCATACGCCTGTACGCCCTCGAGACCGGGCAGGTGACGCCGGTGTCGAGCGGCCTGTTCGAGGACTCCAGCCCGGCGTTCGACAGCGAGGGGAACGCCCTCTATTTCGTCTCCCGCCGCACCCTGAACCCGCAGTTCGGCGCCTTCGAGTTCGACTTCCAGTTCGAGAAGACCGACAAGATCTACGCCGTCACGCTGCGCGCCGGGGCGGCTTCGCCGGTCGCTCCACAGAGCGACGAGGAGACGGGAGAAGCCAAGGAGGGCGGCAAGGAGGGGAAAGAAGGCAAGGAGGGGAAGGAGGGGGGAAAGGACGCCGACTCGGGCAAGGAAGGGGCCGCGAAGCCCGAGGCGCCTGCGAAACCCTGGGTCGTCGATCTGGCGGGTCTGGGCGCGCGCGTGGCCGAGATCCCGGTGCCGGCCGGGCGCTACGCCAACCTCACGGCCTTCAAGGGGAAGCTGATCTACCAGGAGGTCGACCCGCCCGCGGGCGCTCCGGACGATCCGGGCAGCTTCACGGGAACGATCCACCTGTACGATCTCGAGAAGCGCAAGGACAGCGTCGTCATCGCGGGAGTCGCCCTCGGCTACGCGGCGTCGAAGGACGGCTCGAAGCTTCTCTACAAGGCCAAGGACGACTTCGGCATCGTCGACGCGGCGGAAGGGAAGAAGGCGGGCGACGGCAAGCTGGAGGGGGCGGGGACCTTGATGGCCACGGTGGCGCCGCGCCAGGAGTGGATACAGATGTTCAACGAGGCCTGGCGCCTGGAGCGCGACTTCTACTACGACCCGGACATGGGAGGGATCGACTGGAAGGCGATGGGAGAGCGCTACCGCCAGCTGGTGCCGCACGTGGCGCACCGCTCCGACCTGAACTACATCCTGGGGGAGCTGATCTCCGAGCTGTCCACGTCGCACACCTACGTGGGAGGCGGCGACGCCCCCCAGCCCGCGAAGGTCGACGTCGGCCTCCTGGGCGCCGACTACGATCTCGACCCCAAGAGCGGTCTCTACCGCTTCAAGACGATCTTCCGCGAGCGCGACTGGAACGCACCGACCGCGGCGCCGCTCGCCGAGCCGGGCATCGACGTGCGCGAGGGGGACTACCTCCTGGCGGTCAACGGGCAGCCGGTGAAGGCGCCGCAGAACCTCTACGCCGCGTTCGTCGGCACGACCGGCAAGGCGACGTCGATCACCGTCGGCTCCTCCGCCGGCGACCCGAAGCCGCGCACCTTCACCGTCAAGCCGATCGATCGCGAGGTGTCGCTGCGCTACACCGCCTGGGTGGCGGCCAACCGGGCCCGCGTGTCCCAGGCGACGGACGGCCGGGTCGCCTACGTCCACGTCCCCGACACGGCCATCCACGGCATCCAGGAGTTCACCAAGCAGTATTACCCCCAGGTGGACAAGGACGGGATCATCGTGGACGAACGCTTCAACAGCGGCGGCTACGTCCCCGACTTCTACATCAACCGCCTGCGCCAGACGACCTGGACTTACTGGTCGAACCGCGATGGGCACGACTTCCGCACGCCGCAGGTCGCCATCGACGGCCCCAAGTGCATCCTGATCAACCAGTACGCCGGATCGGGCGGCGACGCCTTCCCGTACTACTTCCGGCAGCAGGGGCTGGGCCCGCTCATCGGCAAGAGGACCTGGGGCGGGCTGGTCGGCATCAGCCAGAATCTCCCCCTCGTCGACGGCGGGGTGGTGACGATGCCCGACGTCGGGGTGTGGGACCCGAAGGGCGGCTGGGTCGTGGAGAACCACGGGGTCGATCCCGACATCGAGGTCGAGAACTCCCCCGATCTGATGGTGTCGGGGCACGATCCGCAGCTCGAGCGCGCCATCCAGTACGCGCTCGAGCAGCTCAAGGCGAACCCTCCGAAGAGGCCGGCGCGCCCGAAGTACAAGGTCCAGAAGTAGGGCGGGCGGCGCGGCCGTCCGGCGCGTAGAACCTACGCGGCGCGTATTCCCCGGTCATAAAGACCATGCGCCGTCATCGGCGCGGTGCGTGGTGGCCCGTGCCGCCACCCGCAGGCCCCCCTGGAACGCTTCTTGCTTCAGGACGGCGCACACCCTGTAGGCCGGGAGGAGACGACCGATGAAGGCACCTGTCATGCGGGCCCTGTTCGCAGCGACCGTCCTGATCGTCGCCGGGTTCGGGCTGGCGCGGCCGGCGCACGCGCAGGGATGCATCATCATCCGCAACAACGAGCCGCTCTTCGGGGAAAAGGACAGCCTGCCCTCCTCCGCGAAGGAATGGCAGTTCTACATGCAGTACCGGGACCTGACCGCCGACCACCACTACAACGGCACGGTCTACCAGGCGCAGCGCGAGGAGCAGCACAACAACGTCATCAACCGGCAGCGCATCCTCGACTTGAGCGCCACCTACTCGGTGACGCCGCGCCTGGGCCTGGCCTTCAGCGTCCCCCTCGTGGACGCCTCCTGG
>QHXZ01000161.1 GCA_003223165.1 Acidobacteriota bacterium | reverse complement strand
CCCGCCGCGCTGCAGATCGCGCGCCGGGTCCCCGGCGCGAGGTCTCAGAGGGCCCGGCAACTGCGGGGGGCGCGGCGCTTCACACGGGACCGCCTTCAGCGGTTCATTCCTGGAGCAGGTACGGGCGCCGCCGGCAGACAGCGGACTCCCGTCAATCCAGGCCCTTGTTCCGTCCGGCTCGGGGCGAGTTCGGTCCGTCAGCGGTAATTCCTTTCGGTGCCGGTATGAATCGGTGAAGGGTACCCGGCGAGAAGCGGCGCCCCCTGCGGCCGCCGGGCCCTCCGAGACCTCGCGACCGGGCCCCACCGCGCGCACCACAGCGCGGTGGGGGGAGCGAGGCGAGGCGGAGGGGAGGCTCGCGCAGCGAGCCGGACCCGGTGCCCGGCGGCCGCAGGGGGCGCCGCTTCTCGCCGGGGCTCCTTCCCCGGCTCAGGCCTGCGGAAGGGTGAGGCACCGCCGCCGGATTTGACGCTTGTCTCGAGCGGGTGTTACGATTCTCGGCGCCTTGCAGCGAGCGGCATTCCTCCTGGCGCTGACCTCTCTCGGCGCGATGTCGTGCGGCCACCCGGCGCGTCCCAATATCCTCCTGGTGGTCATCGACACCGCCCGGGCCGACCGCTTTCCGTTCGACGGCTACGGCCGTCCCACGGCTCCGGTCTTGACGGCCCTGGCGCGCGAGGGGGCGGTCTTCACGCAGGCCTTCTCGCCGGCGCCCTGGACGGTCCCGGCGCACGCCAGCCTGTTCACCGGCCAGTACCCCTCGCTGCACAGGACCGACTGCGGCTCGCTGCGGCTGCCCGACGGGGCCGTGACCCTGGCCGAGACGCTGCGCGACGCCGGCTATCTCACCGCCGGCTACACCGCCAACCCGTGGGTCAGCACGACCTACAACTTCCAGCAAGGGTTCGAGAAGTTCATCGAGACCTGGAGGGACGTGCCTCCCGCCGGCGAGGACACCGGGGCCGGGCTCACCAACGATCACGTGCTGCGCTTCCTGCGCTGGCGGATGGAGGACGCCGACGCCCGCGGGCGGCCCTTCTTCATCTTCATCAACTACTTCGAGCCTCATCTCCCGTACCATCCGCCCGAACCCGAGCGCTCGAGGCTGCTGCGGTCCGGCGCCGACCCGCGCAGGGTCGAGCGCCTGAGCCGGCTCGGACACCCGGACGAGATGAAGTTCATCCTCGGGATCTCGGACTTGACCGCGGGCGACCTGGCGCTGCTGAGCGATCTGTACGACGGGGAGATCGCTTACGTCGACCGGCGCCTGGGAGAGGTGCTGGCGGAGATCGTGCGGCAGGGGATCCTCGACGACACCATCGTGGCCGTCGCCGGGGACCACGGGGAGAACATCGGCGAGCATCACATGATGGACCACAAGATGAGCGTTCACGACACGCTCCTGCACGTTCCCCTGGTGCTGCGCTACCCGCGGCGCGTCGAGGCGGGGCAGTCGATCGCGACGGCGGTGCAGATGCACGACCTGTATCCGACGCTCCTGGCCCTGGCCTCGGTGGCGCCGCCACGCGGGGTGACGGTGGAAGCGGTACCCCTGCCGGGCTGCGGCATCGGGGGGCCGCGGCGCGGGCCGGAGGATCCGATCGTGGGCGAGTTCGTCGGGCCGCCCGTCGAATTCCTGAAGGTGATGCAGGGTCTCTTCCCGGGCAGCGATCTTTCGCGCTTCGACCGCACGCTGGTCGCCCTGCGGCGTGGGGGCTACAAGATCCAGTGGGGATCCGACGGGCGCCACGCCCTCTTCCACGTCTCCCAGGACCCCGGCGAGACCCACGACCTGGCGGGCGAGGATCCGGCCCGGCTGGCGCAGATGGCGGACCAGGTGGAGCGCTGGCTGCACCGGCCGGCGCGCCGCGCCCCTTGACCGTCGTATAATGCCCGCCATGTCCAAGCCGAACAGGGTTTCACTGATCAAAACGGACCCGCCCGGCCCCGAGACCCGCCGTCTGGCCCGGCGCGAGAGCCAGCTCTTCCCGGCCGGCGCCTACGGCGACGTCGAGGACCGCTTCTTCATCGCCGCGCGATCCGCGGGATCCCTCATCGAGGACGTGGACGGCAACCGCTTCATCGACTTCGGGGCCGGCTGGGCCACGAACAACGTGGGCAACTGCAATCCCGAAGTGGTCGAGGCGGTCAACGCCATGATGAAGCAGGCCGGGGTGGTCTGCTGGACCAGCGCCGCCAACAGCGTGCAGCGGATCGAGCTGGCGGAGAAGCTTCTGTCGATCTGCCCGAAGCGCACCGACCGGGTCCTCTTCCTGACGACCGGCACCGAGGCGGTCGAGGCGGCGCTGCGCATCATGCGCCGCGCCTCCGGCCGGCCGTTCGTCCTGTCGTTCCTGGGGCAGTACCACGGACTGTCGTACGGGGCGATGGCGGCGGGGCCGCTGAACGCGGAGCTGCGTGAGGACGTCGCGCCGCTGGTCAACGGTTTCGTCTACGCCCCGTATCCCTACGCCTACCGCACGCCCCTGCGCTCGAGAAACGGGGGGCCAGGCCGGGCTTCGCTGGAGTTCATCGAAGAGATGATCCTGACCTACGAGGTGCCGCCGCACATGATCGCGGGCGTGCTGGTCGAGCCGGTGGTGGGCGAAGCCGGGGTCTGGATCCCGCCCGACGACTTCCTGCCCGGCCTGCGGGAAATGTGCGACCGCCACGGCTGGTACCTCTGCATCGACGAGGTGCAGAGCGGCTTCGGACGCTGCGGCAAGTGGTGGGCCATGGAGCATTGGGGGGTCGAGCCCGACCTGCTGGTGATCGGCAAAGGGCTCTCCGGGGGATCGATGCCGATCGCGGCGGTGGCCGGCCAGGCCCAGATGATGGACAAGGCCCATGCCTTCCTCGCGGGCACGTACGCCGGCCACCCGGCCGGCTGCGCCGCCGGACTGAAGACCATCGAGATCATCGAGCGCGATCGCCTCCTGGAGCACGCCACCACCCTGGGCGAGTACGGCCTCGGGCGGTTGCTGGAGATGAAAGAGAAGTACGCCGTGATCGGGGAGGTGCGCGGCAAGGGTCTCTGGCTGGCTCTGGAGTTCGTCAAGAACCGGGAGACCCGCGAGAAGGACTTCGAGACCGCCGCCATCGTCAACCGGGAGTGCCTGAAACACGGCCTCTACTACATCGCCGACAGCATCTCCTGGTTCGCCCGCATCCAGCCGCCCCTGAACATCGAGCGCGCCCTCTTCGAGCAAGGGCTGGACATCCTGGAAGAGGCGATCCGGACCGCCACCTCCACCCGCCCCGTGAAACGCTGAGGGTTTCGCCCCTCGCCTACCGACCACCCGGTCGGTAAGGGCGCCTCCGGCTCCAGGAAATCCCCCCGCCCGAATCGGCCAGGCGTGCCGACCACCCCCTTGCGGCATTTTCCGGCAGGCTCAGGGCCCCGGGCGGAGCCAGGCCGGAGCCCCTCGCAGAGGCCGCCGTTCGCCCCAAATCCGCTGCCGGCGCGGCGCGCCTCGATACTGGCCCGATTGGAGTTGACAGCCGACAGGTTTCGCCGTACATGCGCCAGCATCAATGCTGGGAGGCCTTGCCACCCCGAGGCTGAGTGCGGGGTGGTCGCCCTTTTCAGGGGCGCCCGGCCGGGCCAGCGTGGGCGGACAACGCACTCAATCTTCATGAAAACAGCTATCCCCAAGCCATTCATCGCAAGGGAGGTTCCCGTGGCTCGAACCCTGAGGCGGCGATTCCTGGCCAGCGTGGTGTGCGCGCTTCTCGTCTTCTGCGGCTCGTTCGTGGTGGTCACCTACTCCACCTGGGCCGGCCGCGGGCAGCAGCGCGTGCTGTCCGACAAGGCCTTCATCGACGAGGCCGAGTTCGAGGCCGCGAAGCGCGTGCAGAGCATGCAGGCGCCGGGGACGGCGCGGCCGGCGGGGCTGTCGCCTCTGGGGTCGTTGCAGCCGACGTGGGAGGTTGGGGCGCAGAAGCGGGGGCTGACGATCG
>QHXZ01000158.1 GCA_003223165.1 Acidobacteriota bacterium | reverse complement strand
GGCTCAGGCGCAGGCAGGGGGCCTGGGACTGGAGAGGGTTCTCGAGTTCGAACGGCTCGGGCGCCGGGGCGAGATCGGCGAAGAGCAGGGCCTCGTCCCGCTCCACCATGGCGTAGTTGATCGCTTCCGTGAGCCCCGCCGCCAGAAGCGCCTGGCGGATCGTGCCGCGCAGCCGGTCGCCCGGACCCCGGCCGCCCCCTCCGCTGGCGAAGCCGGCCAGGACCGGCAGCTCCGCGGGGATGGCGTCGTAGCCCCGATGGCGGGCGACCTCCTCGATCAGGTCGACTTCGCGCTCGACGTCGCGCCGGAAGGACGGGACGGTCACCTGCCAGGAGCGTGGCGCGCCCGCGCCGGGCCTCTCCTCGACGCGAAAGGCGCGCCGCACCATGGCCTCGCGCAGGGTGGCCTCCGGCAGCGCCACGCCCAGGAGGGCCGAGGCCCGCTCCGGGCGGAAGCCCACCAGGCGCGCCGGCAGGCGTCGCGGGTAGAGGTCGAGGGCGGGGTCGGTGGCGCGGCCTCCGGCGATCTCGGCGATCAGGCGGGCGGCGCGATCGAGGGCCGCGACCGTCCCCTCCGGGTCGGCGCCGCGCTCGAAGCGGTGCGAAGCGTCGGTGCGCAGACCAAGGGCGCGCGCCGTGCGGCGCACCGAGACCGGCTCGAACCAGGCGCTCTCGAGCAGCACGTCGCGGGTGGTGGCGGCGATCTCCGTGTCCCGGCCGCCCATGACGCCCGCCAGCGCCACGGGCCGCCGCGCGTCGGCGATCACCAGCATCTCGGGCAGGAGCGTCCTGTCCGTCCCGTCGAGCGTCGTGAGGGTCTCGCCCGGACGGGCGCGTCGCACCACGATGCGGCGCCCCTCCAGCCGCTCCAGATCGAACGCGTGCAGGGGATGGCCCATCTCCCAGAGCACGAAATTGGTGGCGTCTACCACGTTGTTGATCGGCCGCTGGCCGATCGACTCCAGCCGGGAGCGCAGCCAGGCGGGGGAGGGGCCGACCCGCACTCCCAGGACGCAGCGCGCGCTGTAGCGCGCGCACAGGTCCGGCGCCTCGATGGCGACGGCGGCGGCGCCCGAGGTGGGGGATCCGCCCGACGGGAGCGCCGTGTCGGGAGGCCGCAGGGAGGCGCCGGTGAGCGCGGCGTATTCGCGGGCCAGGCCGAGGTGGTTCATGCAGTCGGGACGGTTGGTGAAGATGTCGAAATCGTAGACCGCGGCGTCGCCGCTCCCCTCGATCCCGTCCAGCGGCAGGCCGGCCGCCGTGAGACGGGCCCCGACGCGGGCCGGGGGCTCCTCGACCTCGACGTACTCCTTGAGCCAGGCGTGGCTGAATCTCATCCTGCCACCGCTGCGCCGTCGCGCCTCACGCGGGGAACTGCCCGAGGAACCGGAGGTCGTTCTCGTAGAACAGGCGGATGTCGTCGATGCCGTGCTTGAGCATGGCGATGCGCTCGATGCCGAGCCCGAAGGCGAAGCCGGAATAGCGTTCCGGGTCGTACCCGACCTTCTCGAAGACGGCAGGGTGCACCATGCCCGCGCCGCCCATCTCGATGAAGCCGCTCCCCTTGCAGCGGCTGCAGCCGCCGGTGCAGAAAATGCAGGAGATGTCGTACTCCGCCCCCGGCTCGACGAAAGGAAAGTAGGAGGGGCGCAGGCGGATGGTCAGATCGCGCTCGAAGACGCGGCGGCAGAAATGCTCGAGCGTCCCCTTCAGGTGGGCGAAGGTGATCCCCTCGTCCACCACCAGCCCCTCGACCTGGTGGAACACGGGGGAGTGGGTCACGTCCGAGTCGCGGCGGAACACCGTGCCCAGGGCGACCATCTTGACCGGGGGCCGCTGCTTCTCGAGCGTGCGGATCTGCACCGGCGAGGTGTGGGTCCGCAGCAGGAGGCCGGCCTTCGGATGGAAGGGGTGCGGCTTCAGGTAGAACGTGTCCTGCATGTCGCGCGCCGGATGGTGCGGCGGCATGTTCAGGGCCTCGAAATTGTAGTAGTCGGTCTCGATCTCCGGCCCCGACTCGAGGGCGTATCCCATCTCCAGGAAGATCTCCTCGATCAGCCCGCGCACCTGGGTGATCGGGTGGGATGTGCCGGGCCGCTGCGCCCGGCCGGGCAGCGTCGGGTCGAGCTCCTCGCCCGGCGCGTCCTCGGAGCCGCGCCGGCGCGCCTCGGCCTCCTCGAGGCTGCGCTCGAGGTGCGTCTTCAGATCGTTGACCGCCTTGCCGGAGGCGGCGCGCTTCTGGGGGGACAGCTCGCGCAGGTCCTTGAGGAGGCCTGTCAGGAGGCCGGCCCGGCGGCCGAGGTAGCGCACGCGGATCGCCGCCAGGGCCTCCTTGTCGGAGGCGGCGGCGAGGTCGCGATCGAAGGCCCGGCGGATTTCCTGGACGCGGGTCTCCACCGTCGTCGGTCTCCCCCCGCTGCGGCGGTTCGTTCAGGCCAGACCGAGGGCTGTGCGCGCGCTCTGGGCCAGCGCCGAGAACCCCGCGGGATCGGTGACGGCCAAATCGGCGAGGATCTTGCGATCGAGGGCGATCCCCGCCTTCTGCAGGCCGGCCATCAGGCGGCTGTAGGACAGCTGGTTCTGGCGCGCGGCCGCGTTGATGCGCACGATCCAGAGGCTGCGGAAGTCGCGCTTGCGGGCCCGGCGGTCGCGGTAGGCGTAGCCGAGCGACTTCTCGATGGCCTCCTTGGCGGCGCGGTACAGCTTGCTCTTGCCGGTGTAGTACCCCTTCGCCAGCCGCAGCATCTTCTTGCGGCGGTGGCGTCTCTTGGTCCCTCTCTTGACTCGTGCCACGGGTCTCTCCTAAGGGCGGCCGTACGGCAGCATCTCGCGCACGCGCCGCGTGTCGGACTTGCTGATGAGGCTCTCCATGTCGAGGTGCCGCTTCCTCTTGGTGGTCTTCGAGGTCAGGATGTGGCGCTTGAAAGCGCGGCTCCTCTTGATCTTCCCGGTCGCCGACATACGGAAGCGTTTGGCGGCGCCCCTCTTGGTCTTCATCTTGGGCATGGCGATCTCCCTAGTGGCGGCGCGCTGCGGGCTGTCCTTCGCCCGGGGCCGGCGGCGCCGGCACGGGGGAAGGGCCGCCCCACTTCTTCGGCGCCAGGATCATGTCGAGGAACGGGCCCTCCTGCCGCGGCTCCGACTCGACCGTGCCGACCTCGCTCACCTCCTGGCGGATGCGGGCCAGGATGCGGTAGCCGATGTCGCGATGCATGTTCTCGCGGCCGCGGAAGATGACCGTGGCCTTGACCTTCTTCCCCTTGCCGAGGAAGCGGATGATGTTGTTGCGCTTGAACTCGTAGTCGTGCTCGTCGGTCTTGGGGCGGAACTTGACCTCCTTGACCTGGATGACCCGCTGCTTCTTCTTGGCCTCCTGGGCCTTCTTGTTGAGCTGGTACCGGTACTTGCCGTAGTCCAGGATGCGGCAGACCGGAGGACTCGCGTCGGGCGAGACTTCGACGAGGTCCAGGCCCTGCACCTGCGCCTCGCGCAGCGCCTGGTCCGGCGTCATGATCCCCAGCTGGCCGCCGTCCGGCCCGATGACGCGGATCTCCCGGGCGCGGATCTTGTCGTTGACCCTCAGCTTCTTCTCGATGGTCTATCCCTCCCACCCCCGTCCACGAGGGGTCGTGTGCGCAGGGCTACGGGCCGACGGCCCGCTCCGCCTGCATGGCAAGCATCCGGTCGCGGATCGCCGCGAGGGGCGCCGGGCCCAGGTCGCCCTCGCGCCGGCTGCGCACCGACACGGTGCGCGCCTCCGCCTCGCGGTCCCCGACCACCAGCATGAACGGGATCTTCTTGAGCTGGGCATCGCGGATCTTGGCGCCGATCTTCTCGTTGCGCTCGTCGGACTCGCAGCGCAGCCCCGCGTCGAAGAGCTCCGTCCTGACCTGTCGCGCGTATTCCTTCGCCCGGTCGGTGATCGGCAGCACGATCGCCTGCACGGGGGCAAGCCAGAGGGGGAAGGCTCCTGCGTAGTGCTCCACGAGCCCCCCCA
>QHXZ01000157.1 GCA_003223165.1 Acidobacteriota bacterium | reverse complement strand
GGCCGACATGCGCGAGCTGTCGAGGAACATCTTCATCCCCGCCGGCCCGTGCGGAGCGACGCCCTGTGAGGGGTTCGCCAAGCTGACCGGCGACGGGACCGACACCGGCTGGAACGCGGCGGTGCGCTGGGCCGGAAAGAGGGCTTGGCGCTGGGGCGCCTCCTACCGCTCGCGCATGAAGCCCGACATCGACGGAAACATCGACTTCCAGGTCCCCGCCGCCGCGGTCGCGGCTCTGTTCCCGGATGGTGGCGCCTCGGCGGTCATCCCGCTGCCGGCCTCCTTCGTCACCGGCATCGCCTACGCACCGAAGGGGAACTGGGAAGGAGAGTTCGACATTCTCTGGACGGGGTGGTCGGTGTTCGACCACCTCCGTATCGACATCGCCAACAACACTGCGGCCGTGACCGACGTCGACCAGACTGAAGAGTGGAAGGACACCTACTCCTTCCGCTTCGCCTTGACCTACTACGTCAATGACCGGCACCTGTACCGCTTCGGGGCGTACTACGACAAGAACCCGATCCCGGACGCGCACGTGCGCCCCCGCCTGCCGGACGCCGACCGGACCTCGCTCCAGGCGGGATACGGCTTCCGGAGCAAGAGCGGCTTCACCTTCGATGTTGCCTACCAGGCCCTGTTCTTCAAAGATCGGACAGCGACCGGAAGCCCCCTGGGGCCGCTCGGTCCGGGGACCGGCTCCGATCCGGTGCAGCCGGGGACGTACCAGAACTTCACCAACCTCCTCGGCGTCAGCGTGGGCTGGACGTTCGGGAAGTAGCGGCCCGGAGGGCGCGTGGAGATCCGGACTCTCTGCGACATCCTGACCCACATCGATCGCCATTACCGCAAGCCCGCCCTCCTGCGCTACAAGGCGGAGGGGGCCTGGCGGGACATCGCGAGCGAGGAGTTCGTCTCCACGGTGCGCTCGCTGTCCCTGGGGCTGGCCGCGCTCGGGGTGCGCAAAGGCGACCGGGTGGCGATCCTGTCGGAGAACCGCCCCGAGTGGACCGCCTGCGACCACGCCCTCCTGAACCTGGGCGCGGTGAACGTGCCGATCTACGCGACGCTGCTCACCGACCAGGTGCGCTTCATCCTGGAGAACAGCCAGGCCCGCCTGCTGGTCGTCTCGACCGCCGCGCAGATGGAGAAGATCCTGCCGGCGCGCGCCGCGCTGCGCGACCTCGAGCGCCTGGTCATCCTCGACCCGCCGCAGACGCCGCCCCCCGGCGCCGTGACCTGGGCCGCCCTCCTGAAGGAGGGCGAGGCCGCCCATCGCGCCGACCCCGGGCGGTTCGAGTCGATCCGCGCCTCGGTCGCGCCGGAGGACCTGGCCAGCGTCCTCTATACCTCCGGGACCACGGGCGACCCGAAGGGGGTGATGCTGACGCACCACAACTTCGCCTCGAACGTGAACGCCACCGTCAGCCTGATCCCGTTCTCCGCCGAGGACATCTGCCTGTCGCTCCTCCCCCTGACGCACGTCTTCGAGCGCATGGTCGAGTTCGCCTACCTCTCCCAGGGGGCGACCATCGCCTACGCGGAGTCGTTCGACGCCGTGCCGCAGAACCTGGCCGAGATCAGGCCCACGGTCATGGCGAGCGTCCCGCGGCTGTTCGAGAAGGTGCACGCCCGCGTCCTCGACTCGGTGCAGGCCTCGTCCAAGGTCCGGCGGCTGATCTTCGCCGCCGCCCTGGCGGTCGGGCGGCGCGCGGCGCGGCCGTTCGTCGACGGCCGGCCGGGGCCGGCGTGGGCGCGCCTCCTGCGGCCGGTGGCCGACCACCTGGTGTTCGCGAAGCTGCGCGGCCGGCTGGGGGGGCGGGCGCGCTTCTTCATCTCGGGCGGCGCGCCGCTGGCGCCGGAGATCTCCCTCTTCTTCCACGCCGCCGGGATCCGCATCCTGGAAGGGTACGGCCTGACCGAGACCTCGCCCGTCATCGCCGTCAACACCCTCGAGCGCACGCGCATCGGCACGGTCGGCCCGGTCATCCCCGGCATCGAGGTGCGTATCGCGCCCGACGGCGAGATCCTGGTGCGCGGCCCGAACGTCATGAAGGGGTACTTCCGCGACGAGCAGGCGACGCGCGAGGCGATGGAGGGAGGCTGGTTCCACACCGGGGACATCGGCGTGATCGACGCGGACGGTTTCCTGGCGATCACCGACCGCAAGAAGGAGGTCCTCAAGACCTCCGGGGGCAAGATGGTGGCGCCGCAGCCGATCGAGAACCTGCTCAAGACCGACCGCTTCATCTCGCAGGCGGTGCTGATCGGCGACCGGCGCAAGTTCATCTCGGCGCTGATCGCCCCCAATCCGCAGTGGCTCGAGTCGTACGCGCGCCACAAGGAGATCCCCTTCAAGGACCGCTCCGAGCTCCTCGCCAACCCGCAGGTCCTCGACCTGTACCGGCGGCGCATCGAGGCCAAGATGGCCGGCCTGCCGCACTACGAGACGGTCAAGAAGTTCCGCCTGCTGCCGCGCGAGCTGACGCAGGAGGCGGGCGAGTTGACGCCCACGCTGAAGGTGAAGCGGCGCGTCATCGAGAAGCGCTACGCCGATCTCATCGAGGCGATGTACCGGGAATGAGGCCGGCAGGGCCGATTTGCTAGAATGTGCCGGCCGGGCCGAGCGCCCGGCAGACGAGGCTATCCGTGCAGCCACAGTGCGACATGCGGGCCGACCGGTGAAGAGCATCCCTCGAGTGGCGCGCCCCGGCGCCCGCGGCGCGCGACGGGTCGCGGCCTGCGCGGCCTTCGCCGTCGCGGCCGTCGCCCTGGGCTGCGGCCCGCAGCCCGGGGCCCCGGGCGGGGGCCAGGCGCCATCCGCGAGCGGCGGCGCGGTCGCGTCCGGCCCGGCCGCCGGCGGCGCTCCGGCCGAGCCGGCCCCCAGCCCTGGGGACAGCCGGCGGCCGGGCACCATCAAGATGGCCGCGCGGCTCGACTATTTGACCCGCAACCTCGACCCGACGAAGAACGCCTTCGCCAACATCGAGCGGGCGGCGATCGTGCGGGCCACCCTGGCGACCACCACCAACGCCCACGAGCGCCGGGCGCTCACCATGGGCCTGGCGGACCAGCTCCTCAAGGCGGGGAACACCCAGGAGGCGCTCGACACCGTGCTGCCTCTCCTGAAGCCGGACCCCAAGGCGATGAACGATCCGACCGACGCCGAGGTCAAGGAGCTCATCGGCCTCTGCTACCTGCGCATGGGCGAGCAGGAGAACTGCATCGGGCACCACGGGGTCGAGTCGTGCCTGCTGCCGATCAAGGGATCGGGGGTGCACGTGGCGCAGCGCGGCTCGCGCGAGGCGATCAAGTGGTACAAGCAGATTCTCGCCGACAACCCGGCCGACCTGAGCACCCGCTGGCTGATGAACATCGCCGCCATGACCGTCGGGGATTACCCCGCCAAGCGACTCGGAGTACGACATCAAGCGCTTCAAAGACGTCGCCCCGCGCGCCGGCCTGGCCATCGTCTCGCACGCCGGAGGCGGGATCATGGAGGACTTCGACGGCGACGGGTTCCTGGACATCATGGCCTCCTCGATGGGGTTGCGCGACCAGCTCCATCTGTTCCACAACAACGGCGACGGTACCTTCACCGAGCGGAGCGAGGCCGCCGGGCTCACGGGCGAGGTCGGGGGGCTGAACATCGTCCATGCCGACTACGACAACGACGGCCACCCGGACGTCCTGGTGCTGCGCGGCGGCTGGATGCAGAAGGGAGGCGTCTACCCGAAATCGCTGCTGCGCAACCTCGGCGACGGCACGTTCGAGGACGTCACCGAGAAGGCCGGGATCCTCACGGCCCACCCGACGCAGACCGGCTCGTGGGCCGACTACGACGGCGACGGCTGGCTCGATCTCTTCGTCGGCAACGAGGCGCTGCCGGGGGATCCCCACCCGGCGAGCCGATCCTCGGGTACGTCAAGGGCGTGGTGTGGGGTGACTTCAACAACGACGGCCGGCCCGACCTGTACGTCTCGATCCTCGACCACGACAACAAGCTGTACCGCAACGACGGGTCGCGCGTGCCGCCCGGGCCGCGCGGCGAGGATTGGCGCTTCACCGACGTGAGCCCCCAGGCCGGGACCGTCGCCCCGAAGGAGAGCTTCCCCACCTGGTTCTGGGACTACGACAACGACGGCTGGCTCGACATCATGGCGGCCGGGTTCAAGGTCACGAACGTCGCCGACCTGGCGAAACTCTACCTCGGGATGCCGGTGGAAACCACGATGCCGATGCTCTACCATAACAACCACGACGGCACGTTCAGCGACGTGGCCCATGCCGTCCACCTCGATAGGGTGGCGCTGCCGATGGGGTCCAACTTCGGCGACCTGGACAACGACGGCTGGCCCGACTGCTACTTCGGGGACGGCGAGCCGAGCCTGCGCGCCCTGATCCCGAACCGCATGTTCCGCAACGAAGGCGGCCGCGTCTTCGAGGACGTCACCACCTCGGGCGGCTTCGGCCATCTTCAGAAGGGGCACGGGGTCGCCTTCGGCGACATCGACAACGACGGCGACCAGGACATCTTCGAGGTGATGGGAGGGTGGTTCGAGGGAGACTTCGCCTTCAACGTGCTCTACACTAATCCCGGCCACGGCAACCACTGGGCCACGCTGCGGCTCGAGGGACGGCGCTCCAACCGCTCGGCCATCGGGGCGCGCATCAAGGTGACGGTCGCGACGCCCCGCGGTGGCCGCGACATCTACGCCAGCGTCACCAGCGGCGGCAGCTTCGGCGGGTCGAGCCTGCAGCAGGAGATCGGCCTCGGCAACGCGACGGCGATCCAGGCGATCGAGGTGCGTTGGCCGACCACGGGGGAGGTGCAGGTGTTCCGCGACGTGAAGATGGACCGCTTCTACCACCTCGTCGAGGGGGAGCCACAACTGGCTCCGGAGCCGCGCCGCAGGTTCACGTTCTGATGCGCGCCACCGCCCGGCTCGCCGCCGCCCCGGTCGCGCCGCGCCACCCCTCCGGCCGCCGTCCTCGCGGCCGCGGCCGCCCTGGCCGCCGCGGCGCTCGCCTCCGGCTGCGCCAAGCCGCCCGAGCCGGGCGACCCTCTGCCGGGCCTGTCGCGCGCCCAGCGCGACCGGTTCGACAAGGGGCGCGACGTCTTCACCCGGCAGTTCACGCCCGAGACAGGCCTGGGACCGCTGTTCAACGCGACCTCCTGCGGCGAGTGCCACGAGGAGCCGGCGACGGGAGGATCGGGCGACGAGGTGGAGGTGCACGCCACGGCCTTCCATCCGCATGCGGGGGCGGCGGGCGAGGGGAGCTGCGACATGCTGGCCGATCTGGGGGGGCCGGTCTTCCAGTCGCACGTCACACCCGCGCTGAAGAAGGCCCTCGGGATCGACGCGGAGCCGATCCCGGGGAAGGCCACGGCCCGCGGCCGCCGCACGAGCCCATCGATCTTGGGGTTCGGGCTCATCGACGGCGTGCCCGAAGAGGCGATCCTGGCGCTGGCCGACCCGGACGACCGCGATCACGACGGGATCTCGGGCCGGCCGAACCGCTTCGTGGACGGCCGTCTCGGACGGTTCGGCCGTAAGGCCTTCCTGCCGGCGCTGCGCGAGTTCAACGCCGGGGCCTTCGTGATCGAGATGGGGATCACCAACCCTCTGGCGCCGGCCGAGGAGAGCATCGGCGGCCGGCCGATCCCGCCCGGCGTCGACCCGCTGCCCGAGCCGGAGCTGAGCGCCGCCGACTTCGATCTGGCGAACGATTTCGTCCGCTTCCTCGCCCCGCCGGCGCACGGGAGCTTCACCGGGGCCGCGCGGCGCGGGCAGCGCCTGTTCACGGAGATCCGCTGCGCCGCCTGCCACGTGCCGGTCCTCAAGACCGGCGACAGCGACGTGGCGGCGCTGCGCTACAGGCCGGTGGCGGCCTATTCCGACCTGCTGTTGCACGACATGGGGCCCGCCCTCGCCGACATCTGCCTGGGCCTGGCCACCCCTTCGGAGTTCCGCACCGAGCCGCTGATGGGGCTGCGGCTGCGCAGCCACTTCCTGCACGACGGGCGGGCTGCCACGATCGAGGAGGCGGTCCGCCTGCACGCCGGCGAGGCCGCCTCGGCGCGCGATCGCTTCGCCGCCCTGCCCGATTCCGAGCGCCGCGCCATCCTGGAGTTTCTGGGCGCCCTCTGATCCCGACCCTCAAAGCGAAGGAGACCACTTCATGATCCAGTCGGTCCAGGCGCGGGAAATGCAGGAACGGCTGGCCCTGCGCTGGCCGCCGGTGGCCCTGGCGTTCCGGCCGGAGGCCCCGGCGGGTCTGCCACGGGTCGAGGCGGCGGCGCCCTCGGGCTGCACCTACTGGAAGATGGCCGCCGAGGGGAGGGCCTTCTACACGGAGGCCACGGACCACTTCGGCTGCCCGGTCGGGTCGTACACGCACGGCATCCCCCTGCTCCCCGTCCAGGCGCAGGAGCTCGAAGGGCTTCTGGGGACGATGATCGGGCTGGGCTACGTGCGCGCCGAGGAGATCGCCGCGCTACCGCGCCTCGCGGGGGCGTTCGGCGTCGCGCTCTACGCGCCGCTGGCGAGCGCGCCGTTCGAGGCCGACCTGGTGCTGGTGCGCGGCACGCCGCGGCAGATGATGCTGCTGGTCGAGGCCGCAGGATCCGCCCGCGTCGCGCAGGCGGCCGGATCGATGGGACGCCCCACCTGCGCCATGCTGCCCATGGCCCTGGGCGCGGAGGGCTGGGCCACCAGCCTCGGCTGCATCGGCAACCGCGTCTACACCGACCTTGATGACGGCGAGGAGTACTTCGTCGTGGCGGCGTCCAAGGCGCCCGCCCTCGTGGAGGCGCTGCGCGGCATCGCCCAGGCGAACGCGGCGCTCGAGCAGTTCCATCGCGCCCGCCGGGACTCGGCCCGGCCGGCCTGACCGGCGGCCCCTTCGCGCCCATGTGCACCCCTGGTGCGGCCGCGTGGCGACCCGTTCGGCTGGCGTGGTCACCCCTGGAGACATAAGATTAGCGGCACGGAGGGATCGGAACGATGCGTCCGCAGTCCAAAGTTTTGTCGCCCGGCGCGACCAGGGCCGCCTCACGGCTGGTCGTCGGCGCCGGGCTGCTGCTTCTCCTGGCCGCGCCCCTCCAGGCGGCGCGGCGACCGGCCCCCGCGCTCTTCACCATCAAGTACCCGGGGAAGACCTGGTCGCTCGTCGTCGACCTGCGCGGCTTCGATCTGCAGCGCCCGGTCAAGAAGCCGGACGGCACGGCGGTCTCGGTGCGGGGCAAGGGGCGCGACGATGGGCTGAGCATCGCCGTCTTCGTGGAGAAGGCCGCCAAGGAGGGTGACGCCGAGGTCTGCCGCAAGCACTACCTGAAGCTTGTCAAGCACAGCCCTCTGTTCCCGGGCGGCGACGTCGTCCTGTCGGAGCGCGACGACATGGCCCTCGCCGAGTACACCGTCCCCGAGTACCAGGGCGTGGCGATCAACCAGAAGCGTCTCGGGGCCTACATGGTCCGCGAGGATGTCTGGATCACCGTGCAGGTCTCGAAGCGGGAGTTCAAGGACGAGGACCAGGAGACGTTCGACAAGGTCCTGCAGTCGGTGCGCTTCAAGGAGTTCACGCCCCGCCGCCGCGGCCGCCAGGCGCCGTCCGAGCCGGCCGTCACAAACTAGATGCTTCGCGGATCGATGCAGGTTGAAGGCGGGCTGGCGGAGAGGGTGGGATTCGAACCCACGTGGGGCTGTTTAGGCCCCAACCCGCTTTCGAGGCGGGCCCGTTATGACCACTTCGGTACCTCTCCGCTCCGGATTGTATCCCAGGAGGCCGTCCGCGCATCAGGCGGAAGCCCCGCCTAGCGACGGCCGCGGAAGAATTCCTTGAGCAGGGCGGCGCATTCCGCCACCCGCATCCCACCGCTCGCGACGATCCGATGATTGAGGCCGCGGAGCCGGCGGCCGCGCATCAGCGAGGCCGCCCCGACCTTCGGGTCCGCGGCGCCATAGACCAGGCGGGCGATGCGCGCCTGGACCATCGCCCCGAGACACATCAGGCAGGGCTCGAGCGTGACGTAGAGGGTGGCGCCGGTCAGCCGGTAGTTCCCGGCGCGGCGCGCGGCCCGGCGCAGGGCCACGATCTCGGCGTGGGCGGTCGGGTCGCGGCGGCCGATCGGCCGGTTGGATCCCGACCCGAGCAGCCGCCCCCCGGCCACCACCACGGCGCCGACCGGGACTTCCTGCCGCGCGGCGGAGGCGCGGGCGAGGCGGAGCGCCCGTCCCATCCAGGCCGCATCGCGGGCGCGGCCATCGCCGTGCGCGCGCCGCGTTGCGCGGTCGGAGCCCCTTCTGCCTGCCGTCTCACGAGGCGTGGTCATCGGAGGCCGAGAGTCTAGCGGATTCCCCGGGAATGAAAAAGGCGGCCCCGGAGGGCCGCCCTTTGCGCTTGGTGCTCGCCGGACCGGGCCATGGCGCGGACGGCGCCGGTCGCGCAGTCGCTACCCCGCCACCCGCTACTCGACGATCAGGGTGCCGTTCTTGCTCCAGTGGTGCACGCCCCAGGTGCGCGTGCAGCGGAACTCGAAGGTGCCCTTCTGCATCGGCGTGAACTCGACCACGCCAGGCTTCTCGGGCGTCGCCTTCCCCTTGACTCCCTCGAAGTCCGGGAACTTGATCCCATACGTGCCGTCCTTGCTCACCACGGTGATGCGGAGCCTTTCGCCCCTCTTCACCCGGATGGTGTCGGGCGCGATCTTCCCCTCGGAGGCCGTGATGTGGAATTTCCGCATCTCGCCCGGGGCCACGGACTTCGCGGCGACCGGGTTGCCCTTCGACTGGCTGTTCTTCTGGGCGTTCGGCGCGGCGGCCATGGCCGTGGCGGCGATGGCCAGGACGGCCACACCCAGGAGCGACGACGTGAGGACACGAACTCGCATGTCTCCCTCCTCCGGTGCCTGGCGGAGCCCGGGGCGCTGGTCGGCCCCCTCGCCGCAGGACCTATCAGGAGGAATATGAATTCGGGGATCGGCGAGTCAAGCGAGTTGCACAAATGAGATCCGCACAAAGGCTCGCCGGGCAAGGATTTCGGGGTGACAGGAACCGACGGGCCCGGGCGGCCCCGAGGGCGGCGCGCCGTCCTGCGGCTCAGCGGCTGAGGGCGAACTCGACGA
>QHXZ01000002.1 GCA_003223165.1 Acidobacteriota bacterium | reverse complement strand
TGAAGAAAGGGTGCGGCTCCACCTGGGTCACGATGTAGAGATCTCCCGGCGCGCCGCCGTCGCGCCCGGCCCTCCCCTTGCCGGCGACGCGCACCCTGGAGCCGTTGTCGACCCCGGCAGGGATGTGGACCTTGATGGTCTCGCGGCGACGCAGCACGCCGCTCCCCTGGCAATTTCCGCAGCCTTCCGAGTCGAGCATCCCCTGTCCGCGGCAGCGGCGGCAGGTGGAGGCGAAGCGCAGCAGCCCCGCGACGTGGCTGATCCGGCCGGTTCCGGCGCAATCCGGACACGGGCGGCGGATGCGCGAGCGGACGGTGCCGGACCCGTTGCAGCGCGGGCAGGGCGACTCGGCGTCGATCGGCAGGTCGGCCGTCAGTCCGCGCAGGGAATCGAAGAAGCCGACGCGGATCGTATCGGTAACGTCCTCGCCCTTTCGGGGGCCCGTGGCCTCCTGGGCTTCGGCGCCCCGGCCGCCCAGGATCTCGGAGAAGAAGGATGAGAAGCCCCCTCCGGGGCCGGCCTCGAAATCGTGCTCCCAGGGGGGCGTGGCGCCGCCCGCGCCGCGGAACTCGCCGAACTCCAGATCGCGGTCGTGCGCCTTGCGCTTGGCGGGATCCGAGAGGACGTCGTAGGCTTCGGAGACCTGCTTGAAGCGCTCCTCGGCGCGCTTGTCCCCCGGATTCAGATCGGGGTGGTAGCGGCGCGCCATCTTGCGGTACGCCTTCTTGATGTCCGGGAGGCGTGCCTTGCGCTCGACGCCCAGGACCTCGTAATAGTTCATGGCCATCCAGGGCCCCTACGTGACCTGCACGGTGATGGGACGGGCGCGTGCCCCCGCCGACCGCGGCAGCACGACTTCGAGGATGCCGAGATCGAAGCGCGCCCTCACCTTGCCCTCGTCGATCGACCCCGGCAGCGGGAAGCTACGCGTGAAGGATCCATAAGGGCGCTCGATCCGGAGGTGGTCCGCGTCGCGTGCCGCGCTGTCCGGAGGTCGCTCGCCCTCCAGGGTCAGCAGGCCTCCCTCGATGCGGATGCGGATGTCGTCGCGACGGACGCCGGGCAGCTCGGCCGTGAGGACGTAGCCCTCGAGGTCCTCCCGCAGATCGACGGCGGGCGTCCAGCGTGCGAATTCGCCCTGCTGGAATTCACCGCGGACCAGGACCGCCTCGAGGAGGCGGTTCATACGCTCCTTCAGGGAGATCAGGTCGCGGATCGGATCCCAGGGACCCGGCGGGGCGTCGCCGCGGGGCGGCCGTGGCGGCCGGCCGCTCATCGCTTGGACTCGTCGACGTCGACGTACTCGGCGTCGATGACGTCCCCCTCCTTGCCCCGGCCTCCGGAACCGGGCGCGTCCTGCGGCCCGCCCCCGCCCGAGGCCTCGCCGGGCCCGGGCGCCGGGCCGGCCTTCTGGTAAAGGATCTGGGCGACGCGGTGGGACTCCTCTTCCAGGCGCTTCAGCGCGGCGTCGATCGCTTCCTTGCCGCCACCGCTCATCGCCTTGCGGACCTCCTCGATGGCGGCGCGGAGGGTGCGATCATCCTCGGGCGACACCTTGTCACGGTTCTCGTCGAGGAGCTTCTCGGTCTGGTAGACCCGAGTGTCGGCCGTGTTGCGCGACTCGATCTCCTCGCGATGCTTCTTGTCCTCGTCGGCATGCGCCTGCGCTTCCCGCACCATCCGATCGATCTCGTCCTTGGTGAGGGTTCCCGTGCCGCTGATGGTGATCTTCTGCTCCTTGTTCGTGGCCAGGTCCTTCGCCGTGACGTTGAGGATGCCGTTGGCGTCGATGTCGAAGGTCACCTCGATCTGCGGCATGCCTCGCGGCGCCGGAGGGATGCCGATGAGGTGGAAGCGCCCCAGGGTGCGGTTGTCCCGCGCCATCTCGCGCTCGCCTTGCAGGACGTGGACCTCGACGCTGGTCTGGCTGTCCGTGGCGGTCGAGAAGATCTCGCTCTTGCGGGTCGGGATGGTGGTGTTGCGCTCGATGAGCCGGGTCATCACGCTGCCCAGCGTCTCGATCCCGAGCGACAGAGGCGTGACATCCAGGAGCAGCAGGTCCTTGACCTCGCCGCCCAGGACACCGGCCTGGACCGCGGCGCCTACCGCAACGACCTCGTCCGGATTGACCCCTTTGTGCGGCTCCTTGCCGAAGAACTGCCGCACGATCTCCTGGATCTTCGGGATGCGGGTGCTGCCGCCCACGAGCACGACCTCGTCGATGTCCGAGGGTTTCAGCCCGGCGTCCTTGAGGGCCTGGTCCACCGGCGGGATCGAGCGCTCGAACAGGTCGTTCGCAAGGCGCTCGAACTGCGCCCGGCCGAGTTTCAGCGTGAGGTGCTTCGGGCCGGTCGCGTCCGCGGTGATGAACGGCAGGTTGATCTCGGTCTCGGTGACCGTCGACAGCTCGCACTTGGCCTTCTCGGCGGCTTCCTTCAGCCGTTGCAGGGCCATACGGTCCTTCGACAGATCGATTCCGTTCTCCTTCTTGAATTCCGAGACGATCCACTCCATGATGCGCTGGTCGATGTTGTCCCCGCCCAGGTGGGTATCGCCGTTGGTCGACTTGACCTCCACGACCCCCTCTCCGACCTCGAGGATCGAGATGTCGAAGGTGCCGCCGCCGAAGTCGTAGACGGCGATCGTCTCGTCTTTTTTCTTGTCCAGGCCGTAGGCCAGGGCGGCCGCGGTCGGCTCGTTGACGATGCGCTCGACCTCGAAGCCGGCGATGCGCCCCGCGTCCTTCGTGGCCTGGCGCTGGGCGTCGTTGAAGTAGGCGGGCACGGTGATGACGGCGCGGGTCACCTTCTCGCCGAGGTAGTCCTCGGCCGACTGTTTCATTTTCTGCAGGATGTGCGCCGAGATCTGCTCCGGGCCGTATTCCTTTCCGCGGATGCGGACGCGGACCGCGTTTCCCGGCCCGGCGGTCACGCGGTAAGGCACCATCTTCATCTCCTCGGTCACTTCCTCCATGCGCCGGCCCATGAAGCGCTTGATCGAGAAAATGGTGTTTTCCGGGTTGGTGATGGCCTGCCGCTTGGCGACCTGCCCGACCAGGAGCTCCCCCTTGTCGCTGAAGGCCACCACGGAGGGGGTGGTGCGAGACCCCTCCGCGTTCGCGATGACGACCGGTTTCCCGCCCTCCATGACGGCGACCACGGAGTTCGTGGTCCCCAGGTCGATCCCGATGATCTTGCTCATCCGAATTCCTCCTTGGTGCGAGTCTCCAATGAGATTAAGTCAGAGCGTATGATAATGGTTGAGTCCTTCATTGTCAAGCCATCATCCACCCTCAGGAATATTGCACTATCTTGATTATTTACTATAGCTTGCCTTACTGCTGCTCGACCTGTGGCGGGGCGCTGAATATCTGGAAAGGCCGAGGATCGGCGGGGGTTCCCGCCATCGAGAGCGCGTAGCCGCCCGGTTGCACCTCGTAGCGGAACGGCCGGCCCCATGGATCGACGATGGCGTCCGGCTTCAGGATTTGTGAGGTGACCAGGTAGTGCAGCTCGGCCGGGTAGCCACGGTTCAGCAGGTAATAGATCTGGATGGCGAAATCGACGCGCAACAAGCGGCTCCGGCCGATCGCACCCTCGATTGTTTCCACCTGGGTGGCGCCGGCCAGGGGGGCGAGGCAACCGCCGAGCATGTCCCCGGCCAAGATGTCCTGCGCCGCCGGTGCGAGCCGGTAGCCCAGGGCAGCGAGCACCACGACCGCCAGCAGCATGGAGCCGGCCCGGACGGTGCCGGGAGAGGCCGGCCGGGAAACGACCGGTGCCGCCGTCACCGCCGCCTTCTGCGGCCCCGCACGGAACTCTTCCAGGATCTGGCGCGTGATCAAGTCGTAGAGGATGCGGCAGGTCTCGAACTCGCTGAGGGTGGAACGCTCGACGATCTCCTGGATGGTCCTCTTGCCATCCACCAATGAGTGGACCAGGCGCTCCTGATCGTTCAAGGTCACGCCCTTCGCGGCCTCCTCCCCCGGGTGCGCCGCCCCATCGCGAGGCGCCGCGGCGATTTCCACGTTCGCCGCGCGGAATACCGACGCGAACGACTTGATCCCCTTCTCGATCATCGGCCACTCGTCGAGGATGCGCGCGCCTTCCATGAGGATGCTCTCGGCGGACATCGGCATGACGTAGTCCTTGTCGTAGTCGACGCGCTCCTCCTGGCTGAAGTTGTACTCGCCGTCTCTCCAGCGGAAGAGTCGGTAGATCATCTGGCTGATCTGGATGTGCAGGGCATCGCGCAGGTCCTGCGCTTCGATGAAGCGGTTTTCGACCAGGATGTTGCCCATGCGCTGGAGCGTGTTCTTCTGGACCTTCAGCGCCTCCTGCAGCTGGGCCTCGGTGATCCTCCCCGACTTGACGAGCACCGTTCCCAGGCGGTCTTCCAGGCGGCGGTGAAGCGAGTCGGCGGCCACCACGTCCCCCTCGAGGAAGGACACGGTCACGACTTCCTTCTCGTTCTTCAGGGTGAGCACGCCGGTCTTCTTCTGGATGCCGATCAGCTGGAAGATGTCGGCCAGGTTGAAGTCCTTGAGAGTGCCCTTGAGCGCCATGGCGTCCTATTCCTGCGCAGGCTCGTGGGGCGTGAGGTTGCCGATCAGCCAGACGACGAGCCACGCGAAGGCGAGCGGGAGCATCGCGATGGATCCCGACGCCGGGGCAATCCACTCCGGCGAGACCAGAAGTGAGCCCCGCGAGGCGATCGCGAAGGCCAGTCCGCACCACGCCATCAAGAGCGCCGTCCCCGCCAGGGTGCGCCCGCCCAGGACGTGACCGCCCCCCGGCATCACCAGGTTGAGGACCCGGGCGCCGAGATCGACGCGCCGCCGGTAACGGGCCACCTCCTCCATTTTCTTGTTCTTCACGCCCGGCGCCACGCCGTCCCGCAGGATGAACAGGTGCATGCACTGCGCGCAGGAGTCCGGGTACTTGGTGGTCACCTGGCAGCGCCGGCAGAACGGGCGGCCGCACCTGCGGCAACGGCGCGCCGCTCCGGCGCGCGGCGCGATTCCCAGGCCGGGAAGGAAGAGGGCCGCGAGCAGGCCGGAGGTCCCGGCGAGGGCAGCCGGTGAGGTCAAGGCACCGAGAGCCTGCTGTCGCAAGCCGCCCTCGAGCCGCAGGGTCAAGGCGCGGACCCAGATCGCCCGCGCCGGGTAGCGGGCGTCCAGCGGCGCGCTCTTGCCGCGCTCCGCCGGCCCGCGCGCCAGAAGCTCGGTGACCCTCGCATCGTCCAGGCGCCGCGCCAGCGCCAGCTCCTCCTCGGCGGCCTCCAGGTGGAAGGCTTCCGCGTGCGCCAGGTGGCTGTTGTAGTGCGCCACCATCAGGTTCGGGTCGGCCTCCGAGGCCTCCCGGTACCTGGCGATGGCCGCTGGCAGCTGCTGGCGGAGGAAGTACAGGTTGCCGAGGTTCACCAGGGCGCGCGCGTCGCGCGGGTCGATGAGCAGCGCCTTGTTGTACTCGGCGATGGCTTCGTCGATGCGGCCCCCCGCGCGGTACGCCGAGCCGAGCAGGAAGGGAAACATCTCCTCCTCGGGATGATCGCGCGCCAGCCCCTTGAGAGCTTCCTCGTGCTGCAGCCCGTGACTTTCGTCCGCCGCCAGGATCAGCGCCCGCGCCGCCGGGTCGGCCGCCGTCCCGAAGTGCCAGGCGATCAGGCGGCCGCCGGGCGCCGCGGCGAGCAGGAGCAGGAGGGCGGCCACGGCCACGGTCTTCTCCATTCCGCGCAGGTAGCCGAAGAAGAGGGCCGTCCAGATCGCGAGGGCCCAGACGGCCGGCACCGGGACAAGGAGCGGGAGGGCCAGCAGGGTCCATCCCAGCAGGCGGGCCGCCCCCTCGGAGAGGCGCCCCGAGGAACGCTCCATGAGGTCGTGGAAGAAGGCCGGTGCGCTGCGCTTCCCCAGGAGCAGGAGGCCGACGCAGGCGCCGAGAAGGAGCCCGAGGAGCGCGCACAGGAAGACGTTCCCGGCCAGGTAGAAGAAGGATCCCGGCTCTCCGGCGCTGGCGCGCAGCCCCTCCCACCATTCGGCGAAGGCGCCCGGGAGATCCCGATCGCCCTTGAGCAGCGCCAGGGCCATTCCGAAATGGGCCGCAGGCAGCCAGGGCTCGAAGCGCGCCGCCAGGGCGAAGCTCTCTTTCGCCCGGCGATAGTCGCCTTCGACCAGAGAGCGCCGCGCTACGGCGAGGAAGGCCGCGGCGATCTCCGGAGCCGCCCGCAGGCCCTCTCGTTTCATGAACTCGAGGGCGCTCTTCATCTGCCGCGCGGCGCCCTCGGTGTCCCCCTTCTCCACCAAGGCGCGCTGGCGGAACCACAGGCCGGCGAGCACCTCGCGCGCGTTGACCCCCTGCACCGGAAGCGAGACGAGCTCGGGGGCGGGGGCGAGGGTGGCAGACCCGCCCGCGCCGTAGCGCACCGTCCCCGGGTTCTGGATCAGCGGCCGGTTCGGGTCGAGGACGATGACCTCGGGCTCCTGGGCGCGCGCGGTGTGGCCCGCGGCAAGGAGGGCGAGAAGGAGCGGCAGCACGGCCGCCCGGGCGCGATTCATCGGGGGACGCGCCCGGCCCGGCGGGAAGGGGCCGGTGGGCTCACGAGGTCTTCGAGGCCTGCTTCTGCCGGCTGACGAATTCGGCCTGGAGATCGTAGAGGACGTCGTCCAGCAGCCGCGTTTCTTCCGCCGTCAGGTTGCCCTTCGTCTTGAGATGGAGAGCCTGCAGGAGGTCGATGACCTGGCGGGCCCCATCGAGGTTGACCTCCGTTCGCCCGGAGGCCGGGTTGGCGATCTCGCCCAGGTTGGCGGCGGCGGTGGCGGCCAGGTTCAGGATCAGGTTTTTGAAGTACGCCGAGGCGACCTGATCCTCGCGCGAGGCGGGGGCCTGTGGTCCCGGTCCGGGCCGGCGATCTTTCGCCCGATCCTCCGCGGCGCGGGATTGCGGGGGCAGGGGTGGGACGGCATCGTCGCCCGGGAGATCGGGCAAGCGCCGCTCGCCTTCGGGCGTGAATCCGCGGCGGTCCACCACCCGGATCTCCTCGCGCTTTCTGGGGGCGTCCTTCGTCTCGGTCATGGGCTGCCTGTCGTGCGGCTCCGTGCTCCGGGGTCGTCGCATCGGCGATGCGGCGCGGAGAATAGCATCTCGACCTGTCGAAAACAAGACGACGCGGCGGCCCATCGGATAAGATCACGGCTGTCCCGAGGAGGAGCGATGTCGGAGATGGATCGCCTGCGCCAGATCATGGCTCGCCTGCGGGGCCCGGAGGGTTGCCCGTGGGACAGGGAGCAGACCTATGAGACGCTGAAGACGTTCCTCCTCGAGGAGACGTACGAGGTCCTCGAGGCGATCGCATCCGGTTCGGCCGGGGCGCTGCGCGAGGAGCTGGGAGACCTGCTGATCCAGATCGTCTTCCTGTCACAGGTCGCCCACGAACGCGGTGAATTCGACCTTGAGCAGGTCGCACGCGGCGTCGCGGACAAGATTGTCCGCCGGCACCCGCACGTTTTCGGCGAGGGGCGCCTGGATACCGCCGACCAGGTTCTGGCGCAATGGGAGCAGATCAAGGTGGAGGAGCGGCGCGGCCAGCGCGACGGGTCGCTGTTCGCGGGCGTCCCCGCCGCGCTGCCGGCGCTGCTGAAGGCGCTGCGGATCGCCTCCAAGGCGGCGCGGGTCGGCTTCGACTGGCCGGATCTGCAAGGCCTGCTCGCCAAGGTCGAGGAGGAACTTGCCGAGCTGCGCGCCGCGATTGCCTCGAAGGAACGCGCCGCCGCCGCGGACGAGCTGGGCGATCTCTTCTTCGTCCTGGCGAACCTCGCGCGGCACCTCGCGATCGATCCGGAGGACGCGCTGCAGGCGGCGAACCGCAAGTTCGTCGACCGCTTCCGTTACGTGGAGGAGCACCTGTCGCGCGAGGGCCTGACGCCGTCTCCCGCGAACCGGGAGCGGATGGAAGCGCTGTGGCTCGACGCCAAGCGGGCGCTCAGAAAAACTTCGCCTGGCCGAACTTCCCCATCCGCCGGAACTTCTGGTAGCGCATCTCGAGGCGGTCGGAAGAGGGCAGGCTCCTGATCTCCTCCAGCTGGGCCATGAGGACCTCGTCGAGGATCGAAGCCTGGCGCGCGGGGTCGGCCTGGGCGCCACCTGGCGGCTCGGGGATGATCTCGTCGACGATCTCGAGCTCCTTGAGATCGGGAGCGGTGATGCGCATGGCGCGGGCGGCCTCCTTGGCCTTGCCCTGGTCGGACCAGAGAATGGCGGCGCATCCCTCCGGGCTGATCACCGAATAGATCGAGTTCTCCAGCATCAGAACGCGGTCGCCGATCGCGATCGCCAGCGCCCCGCCGCTGCCGCCTTCCCCGGTGACCGTCACGACGATCGGGATCGAGAGCCGCGCCATGGTCCGCAGGCTGATGGCGATCGCCTCCGCTTGGCCGCGCTCCTCGGCCCCTTTTCCCGGGTACGCGCCCGGCGTATCGACGAAGGTGAACAGAGGCCGCTGGAATTTCTCGGCCAGATCCATGACGCGCATCGCCTTGCGGTATCCCTCGGGTCGAGGCATGCCGAAGTTGCGCCGGACCTTCTCCCTCGTATCGCGCCCCTTCTGGTGGCCGATCACCGCCACCGGCGTCCCCTTGTACGTCGCCAGCCCGGCGACGATGGCCGGATCATCGGAATACTTCCGGTCGCCGTGGATCTCGACGAAATCGGAGAAAAGGAACTGGATGTAATCGAGCGTGTAGGGTCGCTTCGGGTGACGCGCCACCAGGGCGCGCTGCCAGGGTGACAGCCGCGCGTAGATCTCCTGGCGCATGGTCTCGAGGCGGCGCACGAGGCGGGCGATCTCGTCGGCGCGATCATCGCCGCCCGGCACACCGGAGAGTTCCTCGATCTTTTTTTCCAGATCGCGGAGCGGTCGTTCGAAGTCGTCGTCCTCGACGGCCATGACGGCTAGTCAAGCACACGATGCAGGGGCTGTCAAGCGAAGGCGGAGCGCCGCTCTCAGGCGCGGGGATGGAAGTCCTTGTAAATCTTGCGGAGGCGCTCGCGGTTGATGTGCGTGTAGATTTGCGTGGTGGCGATGTCCGCGTGTCCCAGCATCATCTGCACGCTGCGCAGATCGGCGCCCCTCTCCAGAAGGTGCGTTGCGAACGAGTGGCGCAGCACGTGGGGGCTGAGCTTGCCAC
Source organism: Acidobacteriota bacterium (assembly GCA_003223165.1). Lineage (GTDB taxonomy): Bacteria > Acidobacteriota > Polarisedimenticolia > Gp22-AA2 > Gp22-AA2 > QHXZ01. Next base: position 6,167 of record QHXZ01000002.1, on the reverse strand, counting down.
GGATGCCGATGGCGCGCCCGTGGGCTTTGAGGATCTTCCAGAAGCCTTGGCGGCTCATGGACTGGCCGCGGTTGTTGAGAAAGAGCGAGGCCGCGTTGGCGCCCCTCGACAGCGCAGGCCGGCCGCGCTCAAGATAGGCGCGCAGCCTCTCGGCGGCCTTGCGGCCCATCGGCACCAGGCGCTCCTTGTTCCCCTTCCCCACGCAGGTCAGATAGCCGACGTCGAGGTTGAGGTCGCGCGAGCGCAGCGAAACAAGCTCCGAAACGCGCAGCCCGCTGGCGTACAGCAGTTCGACCATCGCGGCGTCCCGCAGGCCAAGGACGGTGCCCGGGTCGGGGGCTGCCAGGAGGCGATCCACCTCCTGCAGGGTCAGGAAGCGGGGCAGGGTCTTCCAGGTCCGGGGCGATCGGACGGTCGCGGTCGGGTCGTCGGCGACGATCTTCTCCATGACGAGGAAACGATAGAACATGCGCACGGCGTTGAGCGCCCGCGCGATCGACTTGGGGTTCAGGCCCTGGCGCGAGAGGGCGCGGGCGAATTCGTTGACCTCTCCCTGCCGCACCTGGTGGGGCCGGCGGTTGCGGGCCTCGAGGAAGCGGACGAACTTCGCCAGGTCGCGCCCGTAGGCAAGGGCCGTGTTCTTCGCCAGCCCGCGTTCAACGGTGAGGTGGTGGAGGAAGTCCTCGACGAGAGCCGCCGCCTTCATCGCCCCTTCCTGTCGAGCACGAACGTGACCGGTCCGTCGTTCACCAGCTCGACCTCCATGAACTCCCGGAAGCGGCCGGTCTCGATCTTGAGCGGGCTCTTCGACAGGCGCTCGACCAGGCCGCGGTAGAGGCTCTCCGCCTGCTCCGGGGGCGCCGCCCGTTCGAAACCGGGCCGCCTGCCGCGGCTCAGGTCGGCGGCGAGGGTGAATTGAGAAACCACCAGCATCTCGGCGCCCGTTTCAAGGGCCGAGAGGTTCATCTTGCCGGCGTTGTCTTCGAAGGCGCGCAAATGTAGCACCTTGTCCGAAAACCAGTCAAGGTCGGCCTCCGTGTCGTCCACCTCGATCGCGACCAACAGCAGGAAGCCTCGGGCAATCCGACCGACCACCGTGCCGGACACACGCACCTCAGCGCGCGACACCCGCTGGATCACGATCCTCACGCCCGCGTCCTCACGAAGAAGGCCCTCAGGAGCCGCACCTCCTCGCCGCCCAGCAGGTACGAGACCAGGAGGAAGATTCCGCCGCCTCCGGCGATGAGCGCGCCCAGGACGCCCGCCTTGGCGACGGTTCCGTGCAGGGCCTGGATGGGGACCACGCTCCCCGCCATGAGGAGTCCCGCCGCCATGACGGTGCTCGCGGCAAGGGTGCGCCCCGTGGAGATCAACACGCCGCGATCCAGGTACTCTCCCGCCCGCCGCCGCAGCAGCCAGGCGAGCAGCGCCGAGTCCGCGAGGGCCGAGAGCGAGGTCGACAGCGCGATGCCGTTGTGGCCCATGGGGCCCCGCAGGGCGAAGTTCAGCCCCAGGTGCAGGAAGAAGGTCAGGATCCCCACCTTCACCGGCGTGCGCGTGTCACGGTGGGCGTAGAAGGCCGCCGCCTGGACGTTGACGGCCGCGTAGGGCAGGAGGCCGATGGCGTAGAACGCGAGCGCCCCCGCCGTGAAGGTCGTGTCCTCGGCGGTGAAGCGGCCACGCTCGAAGAGCACGTGGATGATCGGCCACCGCAGCACGATGAGCCCGACCGTCGCCGGCACGGTCACGAAGACCAGCAGGCGCATGGCGGTCTGCAGCGTGTCGACGACCAAGGCTCGATCGCGCTCGGCCGTCGCGCGCGACAGCGTCGGCAGGATCACGGTCGACAGGCTGATGGCGAAGACGCCCAGGGTCAGCTCGGTCACCCGGATGGCGTAATACAGGAACGAGACGCTGCCGCTGCGCAGCGAGGTGGCGAACTGCGAGTCGATGACCAGGTTGACCTGCGTGATGCCGACGCCGAAGAGGCGCGGCAGAAAGAGGCGGCCGATCTCCCGGAGCCCCTGGCGATCGAGCGGCCGGGGGAGCCGGAAGTCCATGCCAAGCCGCACCAGGGAGGGCACCTGCACCGCCAGCTGCAAAAAGCCGCCGACGATGACGCCGATCGCGAAACCGTAGGCCGGGTCGGGGAAGCGGTGGCGCAGCGCCAGGGCGCTGCCGATGATCGCCAGGTTCAGCAGGACCGGCGTGAAGGCGGTCAGAGCGAACACATCGAAGGAGTTGAGGATCCCCGTGGCCAGGGCGGCGAGCGAGATGAAGAAGATGTACGGGAACATCAGCCGGTTGAGGCTGACGGTCAGGTCGAACTTTTCGGGCAGCTCGCCGAAGCCCCAGGCGAGCATCCGAACCACCCAGGGCGAGAAGAGCACTCCCAGGGCGACGATGGCCGCGAGGATCGCGGTCAGGACATAAAGGACCGAGGCGGCCAGGCGCCAGGCGGCGCGCCGGTCCTCTCCCTTGACGTAGCGCGCGAAGGTCGGGACGAAGGCCGAAGTCAAGGCGCCTTCCGCCAGCAGGCGGCGGAGCATGTTCGGGATGCGATAGGCGATGATGAAGGCGTCCGAGGAGTTGGCGGCGCCCAGGATGTCGGCCTGGAGGTTGTCGCGGAAGTATCCGGCGATGCGGCTGAGCATGGTCATCACGCTCATCGATCCGGCCGCGCGGACGAGACCGTGGTGCTTCTCGGTCATCCTTCATCACCCGTCCCCGGCGTGCGCGGGGCTCGGGGATTCTACGTTCGAGGTGCGCGGGTTGCAACAGCCGCCACCCGGGGGATGTGGTAGTCTAGCAAGAGAACCGATCGGAGCCTGGAGGAGCAGTCATGGCGAGCGTCAACAAGGTGATCCTCATCGGCAACCTGGGCCGCGACCCCGAGGTCCGCTACACCCAGAACGGCACCGCCGTCGCCAACTTCACGCTGGCGACGAACGAGGTCTGGACCGACAAGGGTGGCGAGCGCCAGGAGCGGACGGAGTGGCACCGGATCGTGGTCTGGGGCAAGCAGGCCGAGATCGTTCGCGAGCACCTCTCCAAGGGGAAGCAGGTCTACGTCGAGGGATCGCTTCAGACCCGCCAGTGGGACGACCGCGAAGGCCACAAGCGGACGACGACCGAGATCAAGGCGTCCCGTGTGGTGATGCTCGGCCGGCCCGAGACCGGAGAGAGCCGCGGCACGGCCGCGGCAGCCCCGCGTGAAGTCGTGTCGGAGGAGGGGCCCCCTCCCTCCGAGGACGACATCCCCTTTTAGTCAGGGTGTCACCCTACCAGGAGCGCCGCCCCTTCCCGCCCGCGGTCCTGGTGCGCCTGGAGCCGGCCCGGCCGGTCCTGGTGACGGGCCCCGTGCGCTGGGCCGATCGTCCCGGCGCCCTGCGCTGCGCGGCCATGCGGCCGCTCTTCGCCATGTTGATGAATCGTCGCATGCCCGCTCAGGAGAGGTCCTGAACCTTGCGGCTGGCCTCGCTGCGGTAGTCGGAGTCCGGGAAATCGCTCAACACCCGCCGGTACACCTTCAGGGCCTCGTCCTTGTGGCCGAGGGCCTCGTGGCAGCGCGCCACACCCAGGAGGCCTTCCTCGCGCGGGAACAGGCTGCGACTGTCCTCGGCCAGCACCTGGTACTGCGCCAGCGCTTCGGAGGCGTTCCCCTGCGTCTCGCGCAGGCGCGCCAGCTGGAAGCGCGCCATGGGCGAGAGGAAGTCCCCGGGATACTTCTTCAGGAACGTCTCCATGGCCGCGACGGCGTCCGCATCCTTCTTGAGCCCTTCGAGGGCCAGAGCCTTGTAGTAGAGGGCCTTGGGAGCCGCCGGCGTCGCGCCGTAGCGCGCCAGGATGTCGTCGGCCAGCTGCAGCACCTTCCCGTCGCGCTCCTCGGCCGTGGTGAAGCTCTGCACGCCGGCCGGGGCCTGTTGCAGGGCTTCCATGGTGGCGACGATGGGAGCCCGGTAGGTGCGCACCATCTGGCCCAGGAGGGCGGAGGCCTTCTCGGCCCTCGCGCTCATGAATCCGTAGAGGCCGAACCCCGCGAGGGCGAGGAGGGCGGCCGCCGCCGCCCCGAGGCCGACCTGGCGGGCGTTGTGCGCCACGTAGAGGGTGCCGCGCTCGATCGCGGTGAGCAGCTCGTCCCTCTTGATCTGGTGTCGTTCGTCCTTCCTCATCGCTTGCTCTCCCCCGCGCCCGCACCCTGCGCTGGCTGGTGGGCCTGGGCAGACTTGAACTGCCGGCACACGGATTAGGAATCCGTTGCTCTATCCACCTGAGCTACAGGCCCATCTCCGCCAGCGCGGCCGCGCGCGGCACGCCCCGGCAATCGTAGCGCACCGCCGGCCACCGTGGGAAATCATATACCAGGTCGGCGGATCCCGTCCGCGCGGGGGTGCGACGCGCACGCGCCGGCGGGCCGCGGCGGAAGTCTGGCGTGGGCACATCGCCTGTGTCAGACTGCGACCCGCACCTGGAGCCTCGATGCCCCTCCAGCGGACTCCCCCACTCTTGCGATTCGCGCAGTCCGGAGTCGTTCGCCTCGTGGCCGGCTTCGTTCCGGCGCTCGCCCTCGTCGCCTGCCTCCGTCCGGCGGCGGTCTCCTCTCCGCCGCTCGCCGCGGACGCGGCGTCGCTCGCGGCGAGCGGCCACGGCGGCGCCGTCGCCTCCGCCGAGCCGGCGGCGACCGGTGCGGGCCTCGCCATCCTGCGCTCGGGAGGGGATGCCGTGGACGCGGCCGTGGGGTGGTCCACCCGCAGGCAGGAAACCTGGGCGGCGGTGGCTTCGCCGTCGTGCGGCAGGGCGGTACGGCGCGGAGCCTCGACTTTCGCGAGACCGCCCCCGCGGCCGCCCGCCAGGACACCTACCTGGGGGCGGACGGCAAGCCGGTGCCGGACGCCTCCTGGGTGGGGCCGCTGGCGGCGGGCGTTCCCGGCACCCCATCAGGCCTGTTCGAGCTGCACCACCGGCTCGGCCGGCTGCGCTGGGCGGAGGTGGTGGCTCCGGCCCTGCGCCTGGCGAGGGACGGCTTCGCGGTGTCCGCGCGCCTGCACGACGCCATCGCCGAAGAGCGCGACATCCTGTCGCGCTTCCCGGAAAGCGCCGCGCTCTGGTTGCCCGGCGGCGAGCCGCCGGCGCCCGGGACCGTCGTCCGCCTTCCTGAACTCGCCGCCACGCTCGAGGCGTACGCCGAGCGGGGTCCCGCGGCGCTCACCTCCGGCCCTATGGCGGCGAGCGTCGAGGCCGCCTCGCGCGCCCACGGGGGAATCCTCACCGTCGGCGACCTCGCCGCCTACCGCCCGATCTGGCGCGATCCTTTGCGCACCCGTGCCTTCGGCTGGGAGATCGCCGCGATGCCGCTGCCCTCCTCCGGGGGCCTGATCGTGGCCGAGAGTTGCGCGCTGCTGGAGAGCACGGGCTGGCAGTCCCTTCCGCCGCGCGGCGCCGATCGCGACCACCTCCTGGTCGAGATCTGGCGCCGCGCCTACGCCGACCGCTTCGTCCTGGGGGACCCGGAGACCTCGCGCGCGGGGGCGCGGCAGCTCCTCGACCCCGCCTGGATCGAGACCCGCGCCTCCGGCATCGACCGCTCCCGCGCCACGCCGTCGCCCGAGGTGCGCCCCTGGCCCGGATCGAATCAGGTCCGGATCGGGACCACCCGCCGCGAGGCCTCCGCAACGACGCACCTGTCGGTGGTCGATGGCTCGGGGGACATGGTCGCCCTCACGACCACGCTGAACGGCTGGTTCGGGTGCGGACTCACCGTGCCGGGCGCCGGGTTCCTCTTGAACAATGAAATGGACGACTTCACCACCGCCCCTGGGCTCCCGAACGCCTACGGCCTTGTACAGGGGGACGCCAACGCGGTGAGGCCCGGCAAGCGCATGCTCTCGTCCATGACCCCGATGATCGCCTGGCGGGGCGACGAGGCGATCGCCCTCGGTTCGCCGGGAGGCTCCCGCATCCCGACGGCCACCCTCCAGGTCCTGCTGGCTCTGATCGTGGATCGCGATCTTCTTCGTCAGGCGGTGGAACGGCCGCGCTTCCACCACCAGTGGTTCCCGGACCAGATCATCGCGGAGGAGGGAGCGTTCGCGCCCGAGGTGGCGGCGGAGCTGGCGCGGCGTGGGCACACCATCAAGCCTGCTTCCTGGCGCGTCGGCGAGGTGGAT
>QHXZ01000159.1 GCA_003223165.1 Acidobacteriota bacterium | reverse complement strand
TCGACGAGGCCACCTCGGGAATCCTCGATCGCCTGCTGACCTACGGCCCCGAGACGGCCGGCGGGATGATGACCACGCGCTTTTTGGCGCTCGAGCGCAGCACCCGCGTGAGCGAGGCGATCAGCCGCATCCGGGGCGAGCCCGAGGCCGAGACGGCCTTCTATCTGTACGTCGTCGACGCGGCGGGCCACCTCGAGGGCGTCGTGTCGCTGCGCCAGCTGGTCCTGGCCCGGCCGGACCAGGAGCTGCACGCGATCATGAACAGCAAGGTCCTGCGCGCGCGCGCCGACCAGCCGCGCGCCGAGGTCGCCGATCTGATCACGCGTTACAAGCTGCTGGCGCTGCCGGTGGTGGACGCCGGCAGCGTGCTCGCCGGGATCGTCACCGTGGACGATGCCCTGGACGCCATGGCCGACGAGACCACCCGCGAGATGTACCGCATGGCCGGCCTGAACACCGAGGACAGCGTCACGAGCACCGCCCGCGACTCGGTGCGCCGCCGCCTGGGATGGATGCTGATCAACCTGGGCACGGCGGTCCTGGCCTCGTGGGTCGTCTGGTTCTTCGAGGGGACGATCGCCAAGGTGGTGGCGCTCGCCACCTTCATGCCGATCGTCGCCGGCATGGGGGGCAACGGGGCGACCCAGGCGCTCACCGTGGTCATCCGCGGCATCGCCATCGGCGAGCTCGAGTTCAGCTCCGCCGGCCGCGTCATCTGGAAGGAGATCCTGGTGGGCGTGTCGGTGGGAGTGGTCACCGGCGTGGTGATGGCGGTCATCGCCTTCCTGTGGAAGGGGAACCCGGTCATGGGGCTGGTCATCTGCCTGGCGATGATCATCAACCTGTTCGTGGCCGGCTTCGCCGGGGCGGCCATCCCGATCGTCCTGAAGTGGTTCCAGATCGACCCGGCGATGGGCTCCGGGGTGATCGTCACGACCTTCACCGACTGCTTCGGCTTCCTGTCCTTTCTCGGGATCGGCACGCTGCTCATCAGGTACCTCGTCTGAGCCGGGGCGCGTTCCTTATAATAGTCGGGTGATGAACGAGCCTCCGCCCGGCGACGACCTGCGCTCCGACCCGGACATCCCGGGCGGCATCCGCTACGACCCCGACCTGGCGGTGCACGAGCCGATGGAGGTGCCCGCGAGCCCGAGCGAGCCGTCCCGCCGCCGTTCGCCGCTCGTGCTGTTCCCCATCGGGCTTTTGGTCCTGGCGCTGGCCGTCTACATCCTCTTCGGCCTGATCGCCAACGAGGGCAAGACTTCCTCCGATTACCTGGAGGAGATCCGCTTCGGGCGCGGAGGCGCCTGGCAGGCGGCCTTCGAGATGTCGCGCCTGATCCCGCTGGAGGACCCGCGGCGGCGGGACGAGCGGTTCACGCCCGCCCTGATCGGCCTGCTCGGCGCCAGCCGGGGCGAGGACCCGCAGCTGCGCCGCTACCTGGTCCTGGCCCTGAGCGAGCTGCACGACCCGCGCGCCCTCGAGCCGCTCCTGGTTTCGCTTTCCGACGCCGATCTGCAGACCCGTATCTACGCCGTCCTCGGCCTGGGCGCCCTGGGGGACGCGCGCGCCGCGGCCGGCCTCCTGCCTCTCCTGTCGAGCGAGGAGCCGGACCTGCGCAAGGCGGTGGCCTACGCGCTCGGCACGCTCGCGGGGCCGGGGACCTCCGAGGGGCTGCGCGGGCTGCTCAACGATCCGATCGAAGACGTGGCCTGGAACGCCGCCCTGTCGCTGGCGCGCCGGGGCGATCGCGAGGGGATCCCTCTTCTCACCCGCATGCTCGAGCGCTCGTACCTGGACGGGGTGCGGCGCCCCGACCCGGCCGGCAGCCCGGTCGCGCTCAGCGAAGTCCAGAAGGAGGAGGCGATGATCAACGCCATGCGCTCGCTGGTCGCCCTGGGCGATGGAGCGCACCTCGACGATCTGCGCCGCGTCCGCTCCTCCGACCCGAGCCTGCGCGTGCGGCAGGCCGCCTTCGAGGCGCTGGAGTCGTTGCGCAGCGCGCGGCGCTATTGACAGTCCGCGGGGATTCGGTGAAGATACCGTCCCGTTTTCGAGGAGACGTTCCGGACTCCTCCACCAACCGGCGGCCAGCGTGTCGCCGGGCACCGTGCCAGGCGTTGTGATTTTTTTCACGAACGGGGCCCTCAGGTGACCGACGCGAGTCAGCCGAGCACGCAGGCCGCCCCACCGGCGGCCGCGCCGACCGTCCCGGCCGCGCCGGCCAGGCCGGCTCCGGCGGGGGGAGCCCGGCCGTCCTCCGCGGCCGCGCCCACGCCCCCGATGTCGCGCCGGGGCTTCCTGTCGGTCATCGGCGTGGCCTGGACCACCTTCGCCGCGGCGTGCGGCGCCGGAGCGATCGCCACCACGCGCTTTCTTTTCCCCAACGTGCTCTTCGAGCCGCCCCAGACCTTCAAGGCCGGCTTCCCGTCCGACTTCCTGGTGGGCACGGTCGACAACCGCTTCAAGGAGGCGTTCGGCGTCTTCGTGGTGCGCACCGAAGAAGGGATCTACGCCCTCAAGGCGGTCTGCACGCACCTCGGGTGCACGCCCAACTGGCTCGAGGCGGAGAACAAGTTCAAGTGCCCCTGCCACGGCAGCGGCTTCTACCGCACCGGCATCAACTACGAGGGTCCGGCGCCGCGCCCGCTGGAGCGCTACCGGATCGTCCTGGCCGAGGACGGCCAGATCCTGATCGACAAGACGAAATCGTTCGCCTACGAGAAGGGCGAGTGGACCAGCCCCGAGGCGTTCCTGAAGGCGTGACGGTCCGGAGGGGGTGATGCTCAAGAAGCTCTGGGAGTACACGCGCAACACCCAGTTCTGGAACTCGATCTTCCGCCACGGGCCGCCGGACAACCCGCGCAACCGCGGCCTGGCCGTCCTGACCAACGTCTTCCTGCACCTGCACCCGGTCAAGGTGCGCAAGAGCGGCATCCGCCTGCGCTTCACTTGGTGCATGGGCGGCATCACCTTCTTCCTCTTCCTGGTCGAGGTGGCGACCGGCCTGCTGCTGATGTTCTACTACCACCCCACGGTGGAGTATGCCTACGTCGACATCGTGGACCTGCGCGAGCAGGTGCCCCTGGGCGTGATGCGCGAGCTGCACCGCTGGGGCGCGCACGCCATGGTGATCACGGTCTGGCTGCACATGCTGCGGGTCTTCATGACCGGCTCGTACAAGCCGCCCCGCGAGTTCAACTGGAACGTCGGCGTCCTGCTTCTGGTCCTGACGCTCCTCCTGTCGTTCACCGGCTACCTTCTCCCCTGGGACCAGCTCGCCATGTGGGCGGTCACCGTCGGCTCCAACATGGCGCGCGCCACGCCGCTCCTCGGGCACGAGGGGCCGGGGGCGAGTCTCCTGAAGCTGGGGGACATCGCCCTCGTGCACGCCGGCGACGATGCCCGCTTCGCGCTCCTCGCCGGGCGCTTCGTCGGCGCCGGCGCCCTGCTGCGCTTCTACGTGCTGCACTGCGTCGGCATCCCGGTGGTCGCCGCCATCCTGATGGCCGTGCACTTCTGGCGCGTGCGCAAGGATGGCGGCATCTCGGGACCGGTCTAGAGACCGGCCGGGCGGGCGGAGGGACAGGGCATGGCGGTCGTCGAACACCTGAAGGAGATCGTCAACGGGCTTTCGGCCCCTCACTGGTTCTTCCTCCTCACCGTCGCGCTGTTCTTCGCGGTCGTCCTGCCCGGGGAGATCGGCCCGCCCTGGCTGCGCCGCGTCACGCGTCCCCTGGCGGCCGTCTACCGGCCCCGCGTGGCGGCGATCGTGTTCGGAGCGCTCGGTTTCCTCTTCGTCCTCTCCTGCCTCGATCGCAACTTCATCCTGATCGTCGGCAAGCCGGACAACGTTCCGATCGCCGCCATGATCTTCCTGGTCGGTTTCTTCGTCTGGCTGGCGCTGTACCAGGCGCGCGAGAACGACGCCCGGACGGCGGCCGGGCGGCCTCTGCTCGAGAAGCAGGAGAGCGGCGACCCCAAGGTGATGGTCTGGCCCGACTTGGTCTACACCGAGTTCCTGTGCATGATCCTCTGGACGATCTTCCTGATCGCCTGGTCGATCCTGCTCAAGGCGCCGATCGAGGAGCCGGCCAACCCGGCCAAGACCCCGAACCCGAGCAAGGCCCCCTGGTACTTCCTCGGCCTGCAGGAGAT
>QHXZ01000001.1 GCA_003223165.1 Acidobacteriota bacterium | reverse complement strand
GTCAGCTGCTCTTACCAGGCTGAGCTATGGGCCCCCGCGGGAGACTCGCCCGGCATTATAGCCCCCGCGCGCCTGGGAACCTCACCCTAGGCACACGCGGTCTCCGGAGCGGGACAGGCCGCGCCCTGCAGTTGCCGGGCACCGGGTCCGGCAACTGCAGGGCGCGGCCTGTCCCGCTCCGTGGGCCGTGGATGACTCAGTCCGCCAAGCACGGCGCCATAATCCCGGAAGCTCTCGATCAAGGCGTCCTTGACCCGGTGCCCTTCCACACCTCGAGACCGGCGAGCAGCAGGAGGTCCGGTGTGAAGCGCCGGGCACCGGGATCGCCGGGCCCTCTGAGACGGAGCGACGGGCCCCGCCGCGCGGTCCCCAGCGCGGTGGGTGGGAGCGTAGCGAAGCGGAGGGGAGGCATCGCGCAGCGATGCCGGACCCGTGCCCGGCGATCCCGGTGCCCGGCGCTTCACACAGGGGGGGCGGCTGTGCGAGGATGCGCTGCGCGGAGGCCCAGAAGACGATGCAGAACCAGAACCGTGGCAAGACGGTCGCGGCCCGGGAGGACCTCAACCTCTGGACCATCGTGGCGCGGCAGTTCGACAAGGCCGCCGCCACGCTCGACGTCCCGAAGGGGCTGCTCGAGCAGATCAAAGCCTGCAACGCCGTGTATTACGTCCAGTTCCCCGTCAAGATCGGCGAGCGCTACGAGATCTTCCAGGCGTGGCGCGCCGAGCACTCGCAGCACCGCAAGCCGACCAAGGGGGGCATCCGCTACAGCGACTTCGTGACGCAGGACGAGGTCATGGCGCTGGCGGCCCTGATGACCTACAAGTGCGCCATCGTGGACGTCCCGTTCGGCGGCTCGAAGGGCGGGATCTGCTTCAACCCCAAGAACTACACGCGCGAGCAGGTGGAGCGGATCACGCGCCGCTACGCCGCGGAGCTGGTGCGCAAGAACTTCCTCGGCCCGGGGGTCAACGTGCCGGCCCCCGATCTCGGAACGGGCGAGCAGGAGATGGCCTGGATCGCCGACACCTACGACCAGCTCACCCCCGGGCAGGTCGACTCGCTCGCCTGCGTCACCGGCAAGCCGGTCACCCAGGGCGGCATCCGCGGCCGCAAGGAGGCGACCGGCCGCGGCGTCCAGTACGGCATCCGCGAGGCCTTCAAGCACAAGGAGGACCTCAAGAAGTTTGGCCTCGCCGGCGGGCTCGAGGGGAAGCGGGTGGCGATCCAAGGGTTCGGCAACGTCGGCTACCACGTCGCCAGGTTCCTCTCGGAGGACGACGGTTGCCGGATCATCGCCATCGGGGACGTGAACGGCGGCGTGACGAACCCCGACGGGCTCAACATCGCGGCGCTGGCCGAGCACCGGGCGAAGACCGGCGGCCTGGTGGGCTTCAGCGGGGGCGCCGAGCTGAAGGGCCCGCGGGACGTCCTCGAGGTCGAGTGCGACATCCTGGTCCCGGCCGCCCTCGAGAACCAGATCGCCCTGGACAACGTCGACCGCGTCAAGACCAGGATGATCGCCGAGGCCGCCAACGGCCCGACCACGCTCGCCGCCGACGAGAAGTTGAACCAGCGCGGCGTCATGGTCATCCCCGACATCTACCTGAACGCCGGCGGGGTCACGGTCTCCTACTTCGAATGGACCAAGAACCTGTCGCACATCCGCTACGGCCGGATGGAGAAGCGGCTGGACGAGATGCACCGCGAGAAGCTGGTGGCCACGATCGAGCAGGTCACCAAGATGAAGGTGCCCGACCGGCTGCGGCGCGAGCTGATCCAGGGGGCGGAGGAGGTCGACCTGGTGAACTCGGGCCTCGAGGGGACGATGCAGAACGCCTACCGCGAGATCCGCGAGACCCTCCTCGCCGACCCGCGCCTCGGCGACCTGCGCACCGCCGCCTTCGCCGTCGCGATCAAGAAGGTGGCGCGCTCGTACGCCGAGCTGGGCGTCTTCCCGTAGTGATCAGTTGACGGTGCTGCTGGTCTCTTCGTCGGCGATGCCGACCTGGGACTCGAGGGTCTGCTGGATGAAGCGCGCCTGCTCGTACTCCCGTTGCGCGGCGTCGAGCTGGCCCATCTTCATGTAGACGCGGAAGAGATTGAGGTAGGGGAAGTGGCGCGGCTCGTAGCGGCGCGCCTTCTTGGCCTGCTCCAGCCAGGGGATCGCCTGGTCGAGCTGCCCCTTCTGGATCAAGTACGACCCGATGTCGTTGTAGGGGTTGCCGAACTCCGGATCGACGGTGATGGCGATCTTGCACTGCTCGATGGCCTCGTCGTACCGCCCCTGGAAGGAATAGGTCCAGCCGAGGTAGGTGTGCGCCTCCGCGGTGGGGTACTCTTCGATCGACGTCTTGTACAGGCTGATCGCCTGGTCGAGGTCGCCCGCGCGCTGCCGTTCGTAGGCCTTCTCGAGGAAACGCACCGCGCGTCCGATCTTCTGGTCGAGGTCCATCGAGTCACCTCTCGGACGATCCGCCCGGCGAAGGTCGCCCGCGTTCCGATACTAATCTCTGCCGCTCGTGCCGTCAACCCGAGGAGGTCATGGTGAATCTCCGTGTCCGCACGCTCGAGGCGCTCGTCATCGCCGCATCGTTCCTGGCCCTTGCGCCGCCGGCCCGCGCCGCCGAAGCGGCCTCCCGGCCGATCTCCCTGGACGACCTGGCCCGCGTGCGGCAGCTCTCGGACATCCAGGCCTCACCGGACGGAAAGAAGGCGGTCCTCCGGGTCGCCTTCGTCGACATGGAGAAGGACCGCTACACCTCGGATCTCCACCTCCTGGACCTGGCCTCTGGGGCGCTGGCCCGGCTGACCAACCACCCCGCGGTGGAGAGCCACCCGCGCTTCTCGCCCGACGGGCGGCGGCTGGCGTTCATCGCCGAGCGCGACGCACGCGCCCAGGTCTTCGCCCTGTCCCTTCTGGGAGGCGAGCCGGTGCCGCTCTTCACGTTCGGCGAGGAGATCGAGGAGTTCGAATGGTTCCCCGACGGGCAGCGGGTGGTCTTCGTCGCCAAGCCGCCGCGCCCCGAGGCCAAGGGTCCCGGGAAGGCCGGCGACGTCCTGATCATCACGCGCACGCGCTTCAAGTCGAACGACGAAGGGTACCTGGACGGCCGCCATGCCCATCTCTGGGTGGTCGACCTGAAAACCGGCGTGGCGCGGCAGGTCACCTCCGGGGACCGACCCCGACACCAACGACAACAGCGACATCTTCGCCGTCCCCGCCGAGGGCGGGGAGGCGGTGCGCGTCTCGAGCGAGCCGGGCCGCGCCTCCAATCCGCGCTGGTCGCCCGACGGCAGGTCCCTCGCCTTTCTCGGACAGACGATCGCCGGAGACGACGGCGCCGAGGACCACCTCTTCGTGGCCCCGGCCCCGGGGCGCGGCGGACCCCTGGCCTTCGGCGCGGCACGCGACCTGACCGGATCCCTGGATCGGGGGGTCGCCGAAGGGGCCTACGGGCTGGACGGATCGCCCTACCCCGTCTGGTCGCCGGACGGCCGCCGCCTCTACGTCTGCCTCGCCGACCGGGCCCGCCTGCACGCGTACGCCATCGACGCGCGCACGGGGAAGGCGACCTTGCTTCTCGGCGGCGACCGGATGGTCGAGTTCCTCACCCCGTCCGGCGATGGATCGCGCCTGATCTTCGGCCTCTCCGACCCGACGCACCCGAGCGACGTCCAGGTCGCGGCACCCGACGGGTCGGGAATCCGCCGGCTCACGCACCTCAACGACGACTGGTTCAGCGAGGTCCGCGTGGCGGCGCCCGAGCGGTTCACCTACGCCAGCTTCGACTCTCTGGCGATCGAGGGTTGGATCCTGAAGCCGCCCGGGGCCGCGCCGGACCGCAGGCTTCCGACCATCCTGTCGATCCACGGCGGCCCGCAGTGGTACTACGGGATGAGCCTGTCGCTCGTCTTCCAGGCGATGGCCGCCCGCGGGTACCTGGTCCTTTACACCAACCCGCGCGGCAGCAGCACCTACGGGCAGGAGTTCACCGACAAGGTGCGCGGGCGGTACGGGCTCGAGGACTACAAGGACCTGATGTTCGCGGTCAACACGATCGAAGCGCGCGGCCTGATCGATCCGCAGAACCTCTTCGTCTCGGGGTATTCGTACGGCGGGATGATGACCGACTGGATCATCACCCAGACCGATCGCTTCAAGGCGGCCGCCTCGGGGGCCGGCATCGCCGACTACGCCGCGTCCGTCGGCCCGGACGACTCGTTCGTCGACTGGATCGCCGAGTTCAAGGGCGCCCCGTGGGAGGCGCCCGACGCCTACCGCGCCCTGTCGCCGATCACGCACGTCAGGAACGTCAAGACGCCGACCCTCTTCTACCACGGTCTCGCCGACTACCGCTGCCCGACGCCCGAGTCCGAGCGCATGTACCTGGCGCTGCGCCTGCTCGGGGTCGAGACGAAGCTGGCCCTCTTCCCCAACGAGAACCACAACTTCGACCACGCCGCCAGCCACTATCCTGCAAGCGAACGGCTGGTCCTCGACTGGTTCGACGCGCACCGGAAATGAACCCGACAGGCTCCTAGCGCGGAGGGGCGCTGGGGGAGGCGGCGCTCGCAGATCCCAGAAGGCGCGCCAGGAGAGCCCGCGATCGATCGGCCCGGGCGGCGGGCGACTCCTCGGCGATCGCCCCGAGCACCGGCAGCGCGCCTTCGGCGCCCCCCAGCGCCTGCAGCAGATCGTCGCGGCCGGCGCCGGCCTCCTCCGAGGCGCACTGGGCGATGGCGAGGAAGGCCTCGATGTTCTCCTCCCGCAAGGCCCAGTCACGCACCCCGCCCTCCCGGCGCAGCGCCACGATCGCCGCCACCAGCCCGGCGCGGGCGGCGGCCCGGTCCTCGGCGGAGCGCGCAGCGTCGCCGATGGCGCCCACCAGCGCGCGATAGGCCCGTGGATGGTCGATGCCTCCCAGGGCGCGCAGGGCCGCCTGCCTCACCTTCGGGTCGGGATCGATCGCTCCTCCCTCGATCGCCGGGAGCGATCCGGGACGGCCCAGCCGTCCGAGCGCCCAGAGGGCCCAGGCGCGCACGCGCGGGTCGGCCGGCGGTCGCGGGGCCTCGTCCTTCGCGGGGGGGTCGGCAGGCGCGGCCGGCGGCAGGGGCGGGAGCGCCGCGCGCGTGATCGCTTCAAGCGCGCTCGGGTCGCCGATCGCCGCCAGCGCCTCGAGACCCTTCACCTGCGCCCCGGGAGTGCCGCGCTCCAGAAGATCGACCAGAGCCGGCACCGCCACGGGACCGAACGACTGCAAGGCCTCCGAGGCGGCGCGCCGCACCGGCTCGGCAGGATCGGAGAGCCGGGCGACAAGCGGCGGCAGGGCGCGCGGGTCCCGGACCTTCCCGAGCGACGCCGCGGCGGCGGCGCGCACCTCTTCCGAGCGGTCGGCCAGGGCTTCGAGGAGCGCATCCGGGGCCCCCGTCGCGGCCTGCATCGTCCCGAGCCACTCGGCCGCCTTGCGGCGGGCCGCGGCGTCGCCCTGCCGGAGGTCCTCCACGAGGCAGTCGCCGATGTCGCGCGCGCCGATCACCCCGGCGCGCGTCCTGACGACCGTGCCGGGCAGACGGCTCCTGACCTCGAGGGTGCGCCAGGATCCGGGGCGCCCGGCCCGGTCGGAATGGTAGGTCAGCTCGTAGCGGTCCTGCAGGTCCCGCCCGACCTGGCGGAACGCCTCTTCGATTCCGTCCAGATCCTCGAACAGGCGCACCTCCCCGCCGGTCTCGCGGCTGAGCGAGGCGAGATCGCGCTCGAACTTGCGGTACCCGGGCTGTGAAGAGGTCCCCGGGGGGCGCAGGAGGAAGGTCTCGACCGTGACGTCGGTGCGCCGCAGGTAATTGCGCAGGCGGGGCAGGTCGATGCGGCTCAGGGTATCGATGCCGTCGGTGAGCAGCACCACAGCCTGGCGCCCGCCCCGGGACCAGGCCAGCTCGACGCCGACCGCCGCCAGCGTGTCGTACAGGCTCGTGCCGCCCCCCCAGCGATGGAAGCGCCGGAGCGACGCCTCGATGGCCTCGACGTCGTGCGTGAAGTCCTGCACCAGGTAGGCGGGGCCGCTGAAGGCGATCACCTTGGCGGCGTCCTCGGGCCCGAGCGTGCGCGCGAAGGCCGGCGCCGCCCGGCGCAGCGACTCCCACAGGCCGCGGGTGCTGGTGCTGACGTCGACCACGATCGCCACGCTCAGCGGCCGGCTCTCCGGCCGCAGAGTCTCGATCCGCTGCGAGCGGCCGTTCTCTTCGAGGAGCAGGTCGCCGGCCGCCAGCCCATGGAGCGCCCGGCCGTCCGCGTCGCTGACGCTGACCGATAGATCGACACGATCGATCGGGGTCGAGGCGACGCGCACCGACTCGCGCAAGGCCGAGCCCGGCGTGGCCACGACCGCGCGCGCCTCCCGGCCTTCCTGGTCGATCAGGCGCGCCTCGATCAGGTGCGGCGCGAAAGAGCCGCCGGCGTCCCACGAGGCGCGGAACGGAGGGCGCGCCGCCCTCGCCACCTCCTGCCCGTCCACCAGGAACGCGATCGTCCATGCGCCGCCGCGCGGGCAGGATGCCTCGGCCCGCAGCTCGGTCATGCCGTACGGCACCTGGCTTTCGACGGGCGCCACCAGGGAGACCTGGCAGGGGGAGGCGGGCGCTTCGGGGGATCCCGGCGCCGCCTGCGCGAGGCTTCCCGCCGTCAGGGCGACCGCCGACAGGAGCAGGGTCGCCCGGATCGGCGAAGGGATCGTGCTGTCGAGCGGGCGCATCGCGACCTCCGGCCGGGAAGAGGCTCAGGATGCTCCGGCGGGCCGGCATCAATATAGGGCCCGGAAGGGGCCCGGGGCATCCCGCTTTCCACCGGCGACCGCCGGTGTTATCCTCGGGAAACTGCCCGACAACCGTGCGGATAAGGCAGCGGAACTCGTTGCGGGCCACGGGTTAGCGCAAGAAAAGACGTTTGGATGCCCCAGCGTCGCGATGTCAGGGTTAAGCCTCGGATGATCAGATGGATGGAGGTCGGCCGTCCGCACGGTCGTCGGGCATTTTCCTATGCGGAGGAGATGGCCCTTGAGCAGGGTTACCCCGGGGCCCGGGCCCCGGCATGGTCCTCACTCTCCTGGAGGAACAGATGCGCATCCCCGCGCTCGCCTTCGCCGGCTGGCGTGCCTGGTCACAACTGCGGCGCGACGCGGAGGAGACGCGCGGCGCCGCGTTCGACCTGCGCGCCTTCCATGACGAGGCGCTCTCTTTTGGAGCAGTCCCGATAGGGGCTCTGCGCGCGCTTCTCTTCGGCCCTACTTCTTCCGGATCCGGTCGTACACCATCCCGGCGATGACGCCGCCGGCCACCGGCCCGATCCAGTAGACGTACCAGCCGCTCCAGTAGCCGCCCGCCAGGGCCGGACCGAAGGTGCGCGCGGGATTCATCGACGCGCCGGTGAGCGCCCCGCCCATCAGGATGTCGAAGGCGATCGTCAGCCCTATCCCGAAGCCGCCGATCTTCGGCGCGCTGGGATCGACCGCGGTGCCGAAGACCGCGAACACCAGGAAGAAGGTCAGGATCGCCTCGACGAAGATGCCGGTCATCGGGGTGACCCCGGGGGCCAGCATCGGCGTCCCGAGCTGCGCCTTCCTCCAGATGCTCTCCGCGAAGATCGCCTTGAGGAAAAAGCCGGCGATCGTGGCGCCCACGAGCTGCGACACCATGTAGTGCAGGGCCGGCTCGGCCTTCATCCTTTTGGTGGCCCAGAAGGCGGCCGTGACGGCGGGGTTGAGGTGGCCGCCGGAGATGTGGCCGGTGGCCGAGACCATGATCGAGAGGACGAGCCCGTGAGCGATGGCGACGCCGAGGAGCCCGCTCTGCACGCCGGGGAGGGCGTTGGCGCAGATCGCCCCGGCGCCGATGAAGCAGAGCGCGAATGCGCCGATCATCTCCGCGATGCACGGTTTCCAGGCTACTCGCATGGACCGCACCTCCATTCGGTTGTCAGTGGGACGGGGAAACGACAGCAGGGGCACCACTTATTATCAGAAGGGGTCTCCCCCGTCAAGAGGCGAGGTCGTCGGCCAGGAGGCGCAGGAAGAGCCCGACGTCGGTGACCACGCCGATCGCCTGGGCCGACCCGCGGTCGGAAAGCTTGGTTACCACCGCCGGGTTGATGTCGACGCAGATCGTCTTCACCCAGGCCGGGATCATGTTGCCGACGCCTATCGAGTGCAGCATCGATCCGAGCATCAGCACCGCCTCGGCCTTGTGAAGCAGCCGGGCGTACTCGTCCTGGGCGCGCGCCAGGTCCATGATCGTGTCGGGCATCGGGCCGTCGTCGCGGATGCTCCCCGCCAGGACGAAGGGGACCTTGTTGACCACGCATTCGTACATCACGCCCGAGGCGAGATCACCCTGCTCGACCGCCTGGCCGATCGATCCGCGACGCCTGATGGCGTTGATGGCCCGCATGTGGTTGCGGTGGCCCTCGATGACCGGGATGCCGGTTTCCAGGCTGACGCCGAGGGAGGTGCCGTAGAGCGCCCGCTCGATGTCGTGCACCGCCAGGGCGTTGCCCGCCAGGACGGCGTCGATGTAGCCGGCCTTCACGATGCGCCCGAGGTGTTGCCCGCCCCCGGTGTGCACCACCACGGGCCCCGGCACCGCGACGATCCGCCCGCCGCCCTTCTTGATCGAGCGCATCAGCCGCGCGATCTCGGCCACCGTGATCTCGACCCGCTTCTCGGAGGAGACGTCGCTGGCCATGAAGACGAAGTCCTGCTTCTCCCTCTCCTTGAACAGGGGGAAGACCTGCACCCCGGCGTGGCCGCACACCACCGGGTCGCCGCGCCGCACATCGCGCAGCTTGGTGCAGGCCGCGCGACCGCCCTTGATCACGATGCAGCAGTCCATCCTCTGGTTCTCGACCTCGTGCTGCCCGCCGTCGAGGCGCACCCGGGTGCGATAGTTGGTGGTGGAGTAGAAGTCGTCGGGGACGGTGCCGTCCTTCTCGGACGGCTTCAGCAGGACGTTCCCCTCCTCCTCCTGCAGGTGGCAGCCGAGCACGGCGAGGTTCTCGAGGATCAGGTCGAGCCTGGCGGGATCCGGGGCGCTGACCGAGAACTCCACCGTCGAGAAATCGCCCACCGTGCGGCCGATGTCGAAGCGGTGCAGCTCGTAGGAGCCGCCGTTCTCGACGATCACGTTGAGGTAGCGGGACATCAGGCCGGAGTCGATCAGATGGCCCGAGGCGCTGAGACGCCGCGGGCCGGCCGACCCGCTTCCTCCCCTCGCCTTCGCCTTTTTCGCTGGCTTTCCCATGCGGGTTCCCCCGGGCGCGCGGATTCTAGCATTCTCGGGTACGATGCCGAGAGATGCGCCGCCCTCTCCTGATCGCCGCGCTTCCCTTCACCGCGTTGGCCTGCCTGTCCGGCCCCACGGCACCTCCCGGCGCGGAAACGGTCCTCCTGGTCTCGGACCGCTCGGGGGCGTGGCGGATCGACGAGGTGAGCCTCGCGGACGGCGCGGCCCGCGAGATCGGCCGGCCCGCGGCCGTCGATCGGGCGGCCGGAGGCCCCGAGGCGGCCGCCCGTGGCGCGGGCTACCGGGACTCGATGCCGGCCCGGCTGCCGGACGGGCGCATCGCCTTCGTCTCGGACCGGGACGGCCTGCCGCGCATCTACCTCGCCTCGCCGGACGGCGCCTCGGTCGCGCCGCTGGGCCGCGATCAGGCCGGCGACGGCGCCCCGCCCGGCGGCGCCGACTCGGACCCCGCGCCGCTCGGCCGCGAGCGGATCGTCTTCGCCCGCGAGGAAACCGGGGCGCCGAGGGGGTCGGCGCGCGACCTCTACCTCATCGGGACCGATGGGCGCGGCCTGCGCAGGCTGACCCGCGATCCGGCCGACGATCACGCCCCCGCCGGATCAGCCGACGGACGGAGCGTGGTCTTCGTCTCCGACCGATCCGGGGCGCCGCGCCTCCTGATCCTGCGCGACCTCGATCCCGGCGCTCTTCCGGAGTCGAATCTGCCGCGGGCGGCGCCGGTCGCCGCCTCGCTCCCGCCGGCTCCCGGCTCTCCCGACCCCTGGCCCGCCGACGGCGCCCCGGTTTTTCTTCCCGACGGCACCCTGGTCTTCCGGCGCGCCTTCGATGCGACCCTCTTCCAGTTGTTCGCCACGGAGGGGAGCGGGAGGGAAGCGCGGGCGCGGCAGATCACCGACGCGCTGTCACTGCCCTGGGGGGCCGACGAGCCGGTGGCGCTGCCCGACGGCACCATCCTGTTCGTGACCGGGCCCGTGCCGCCGGCGAAGGGAATGGAGGGACCGCCGCGCTTCGTCGTCTACCGCATCGCCGCAGGCGGGTTCAACCTGTCACGCGTCACGCGCGAGCGCGCGCGCTACGATGATTTCACGCGCCGTCTGGCGGCGCGCTAGGAAGGCTGCTCGGCCCCGCCCGCCGCGCCGCCGGGCGAGCTGCGGACGTTGGCGGCCCGGAGCCCCTTCGGGCCCTTCTCCACCTCGAAATCGACGACCTGGCCTTGCTCGAGATCGTCGAAGTTCAATCCGACGAGCCCGGAGCGATGAAAGAATACTTCCTTGCCGTCGTTGCCCCGGATGAAACCGAACCCCCGATCACGCACGACCTTGGCGATGGTGCCCCGCGCCATACGTATTCCCCAAAACAGTTCTGACAGAGCAGATGGTCCATCCACCCACGCGGCCCTGACCCGTGAGGCCAGCCCTTCCCGGCCACGGACCATCCGAATGCCTTTGGAAAGGTAAAAACGTCTGCCCGACTCTAGGCGCGACCGCCGCCCCTGTCAAGACCGATCCCTGTAAGGGACCCTCGGCGAGAGGCGCCGCTGCCTCCGGTTGCCGGGCACCGGGTCCGGCTCGCTGCGCGAGCCTCCCCTCCGCCTCGCCTCGCGCCGCCCGCCGCGCTGCAGATCGCGCGTCGGGTCCCCGGCGCGAGGTCTCGGAGGGCCCGGCAACCGGAGCCAGCGGCGCCTCTCGCCGTACGCCCTTCCACCGATTCTTACCAGGTCCGCCGGCGCCTCGATCGAAGAGTGCGATCGAGCGGATTTGCTCCGCCTTGGGAGTAGGTGTGAGTCACAGAAGCGGCCCCGGAGTGAAGCGCCGCGCCCTGCGGCCGCCGGGCCCTCTGAGACGGAGCGACGGGCCCCACCGCGCGGTCCCCAGCGCGGTGGGTGGGAGCGAAGCGAAGCGGAGGGGAGGCATCGCGCAGCGATGCCGGACCCGTGCCCGGCGGCCGCAGGGCGCGGCGCTTCACTCCGAGGATGCCTCGGCGATCGCGGGTGATCTAGGGCGGGGTCAGGAGCCGGAGCATCTCGTCGGGAGAGGTGACGGGAGCCTTGCACGAACCGTGCTCGCAGACGTAGGCCGCAACGGCCCCGCCGACCGGGACCTTCCCCGCGATGGCGGGCACCGCGGCGGGCGCTTCGCGATCCTCGGGGTCGGCGAGCGCCACGACGGTGTTCGGGCCCCCGGCCCCGGCGAGGGCGGTCAGGAAGGGAGAGAGAGCGCGGTCGCCCCGGCGCCCGGCCAGGACGACCATGCGGCCGCGGTCGAGGTGCTGGTCCAGGGCGCAGAGCATCATGCCGAAGGCCGACGGGAAGCGCTCGATGTTGTCACGATAGAGCCGCAGCGTCTCCTCGGCCGCCTCCCGGTAGCGTTCCTCGCCGGTGAGCTCCGCGAGCCGCGGCAGCGCCAGCGTCGCGACCGAGGCGCCGGCCGGCGTGGCCCCGTCGTTCCCCTCGCGGGTGCGGGCGATGAGAGTCTCGTGATCGCGGGCGGTGAAGAAGAAGCCGCCCTGGCGCTCGTCCCGGAACAGCTCGATCATCATGTCCGCGAGCGGACGGGCCTCGCGCACCCAGGCCGGATCGAAGGTCGCCTCGTAGAGATCGAGCAGCGCCATGACCAGGTTGGCGTAATCGGTCAGGAAGCCGGGCTGCCGGGCCTCGCCGTCCATGAAGGAGTGCAGCAGGCGGCCGTCGCGCCGCATGCGGTCGAGCACCAGGCGGGCGCCCCGCGCCGCCGCCTCGGCATAGCGCGGCTCGTCGAGCCGGCGGGCCGCGAAGGCGAGCGCCCCGATCATGAGCCCGTTCCAGTCGGCCAGCACCTTCTCGTCACGGCCTGGCCGCACCCGCCGCTCGCGCGCGGCCAGCAGCCGGGCGCGGGCCGACGCCAGCCGCAGTCGGAGGTCGCCCTCCCCGATCCCCAGGCCGGCGGCCAGCGCCGCCGGAGGCTTCTCGAGGTGCGGGATGCTGCGCCCCCCTTCGAAGTTGCCCGCCCGGGTGACGCCGTAGAGGCCCGCGAAGAAGGCGGCCTCCTCCTTCCCAAGGACGGCCTCGATCTCCCGCGGATCCCAGACGTAGAACTTCCCCTCCTCGCCATCGCTGTCGGCGTCGAGCGCCGAGTAGAATCCCCCTTGGGGCGAGGTCATCTCGCGCAGGACCCAGTCGCAGGTCTCCCGGGCGACCCCGGCGAAGAACGCCGCGGCCGCCTGGGCGCCCGCGCCTGCCCCCATGGCGCCCGCCCCGGCCGCGCCCTCCGGGCGGGGATCGTGTGCGGGGGCCGCGAGCGCCCGGGCCCCCTCGAGGTAGGCGCGGACGAGCAGGGCGTTGTCGTAGAGCATCTTCTCGAAGTGCGGCACGAGCC
This sequence comes from Acidobacteriota bacterium, assembly GCA_003223165.1. Taxonomy (GTDB): domain Bacteria; phylum Acidobacteriota; class Polarisedimenticolia; order Gp22-AA2; family Gp22-AA2; genus QHXZ01. The sequence continues at coordinate 4,656 of QHXZ01000001.1, read as the reverse complement.
AGCGGGCATCGGTGGCGTATCGGTGGAAGCCGCCTCCGAGGTGGTCGTAGATGCCGCCGCAGGCCATCTTCTCGAGGCTGACGACCGCCATGCGCAGCGCCTCGGGATTGCCGGTGCGGCGGTGGTAGCGCAGGAGGAACGAGACGTCCATGCCGTGGGGGAACTTCGGGGCGCCCCCGAACCCTCCCTCCGCGGGATCGAAGCGGCCGGCCAGCTCCCCGAAGGCCCGGTTGAGGATCGAGGGGGTCAGGAGCTGGACCGAGGGGGCCAGGGCCGACATCGACCGGATGCGCTCGGAGACCTCTTCCGAGACCCGCGCCACCTCGTCCTTCCTCTGGCGGTAGGCGTCCGAGACGGCCGTCAGCACCTCGCTGAACCCGGGCCGGCCGTGGCGCGAGTCGGGCGGGAAATAGGTGCCGGCGTAGAACGGCTTCAGGTCGGGCGTCAGGAAGACCGAGTTCGGCCAGCCGCCCTGGCCGGTCAAGAGCTGCGTCGCGGCCATGTAAATCTCGTCCAGGTCAGGGCGCTCCTCGCGGTCGACCTTGATGCTCACGAAGCGCTCGTTCATCAGGGCCGCGACCCGCTCGTCCTCGAACGACTCGCGCTCCATGACGTGGCACCAGTGGCAGGCCGAGTAGCCGATCGACAGGAAGATCGGCCGGTCCTCGGCCCGGGAGCGCGCCAGGGCCTCCTCCCCCCAGGGGTACCAATCGACCGGGTTGTGCTGGTGCTGCCGCAGGTAGGGGCTGGTCTCGCGCGCCAGCCGGTTGCCGCGCTCCGCGGCGTTCATGATCGACGTCCTCCGGATGCTTCCCGCTGCTCAAGGGATAGGGTTCGACTGTACGTCGCCACGACCGGGCGGGTCAAGGTGGATGAGACCGGCGGGGAAGACCCGGGCCCGCGCCTGTTTCATTCCGAATCGCAGGAACTCCGGAAGGACGGGCCGCTGCCGGGGCGGCGCGGCCGCGGCACGCACCTCAGCCTTCGACCGGGACCGGACCTTTGAAGACGGTGAAGCGCAGGGTCGAGTTGCCCACGCGGACCAGGTCGTTGTGCTGCAGGTTCCGTCGGGTCAGGCGCACGCCGTTGACGAAGGTGCCGTTCTTGCTCGCCAGGTCGGCGACGGCGAACTGGTCCTCGCGGGCGATGATGATCGAGGCATGCTTGCGCGACGCCTTCTCGTCGTTCAGGACGACGTCGCACTCCTTGCGGCCGATGGTGTAGGTGCCGAGGCCGGTGATGTCGAATGTCTTGCCTTTGTCCTCACCCTCGACCACGGTCAGGTGAATCGACTTGCCTCCGAGGTGCGACGGCTTGCGGAGGACCTTTCCCGCCGGGGCCTCCATGACGGTCTGCTCGGCTGCGTCGGCGGCGTGGGCGTCGCGCCGCGGTCGGCTCTCGCCGCTCGTGCCGGGGCAGGACATGCCGCCCGAGGTGCCGCCGCTGCCGGGGACCTGGACCCCCTTGGGGGAGGGAGGCTTCGCCGGGGGCCTCGGGGCGGGGACGGGTCTCTCCTTGCGGATCATCTCGATCATGGCAGCCTCCTTCAACGGGCGCCGCGACAGGCCCTGGGCCTGCCCCTCGGCGTTCCGGATCATTCCCATTCGAGTGTCAGCCCCTTCGACGCCTTGGCCTTCTGCTCCGCCTTGAGGACGGCGACCTGGTCCCGCGAAAGGACCGCCGAGATCTTCGATTTGCCGCGCAGGTCGCCCTTGTCGCCCAGGACGCGCACCTCCAGCCCGTGCCGGCCGGCCGGGACCGAAAGAACATGGCTCAGCGTGCCCGACTTCTTCCCCTTCGGGGCGTCGAACGGCTTCGAGAGGACCGTGCGCCCGTCCACCAGGACGACGAGCCGGCCGGAGGCGAGGTGATGCTCGAGCTCGACGCGCAGGCGGGCCGTCGGATGGTCGAGCGCCAGCGCGCCGGCACCCGCCCGCCCCGACCGCGAGGTGGCCAGCACCCGGGCGATCTGCTTCGGGTCGGTCGCCCCCTTGGCGCCGCCGCGTGGCAAGCCGCCGGGAGCCGCGGCGCCGCGCGCCCCGCGGCCGCCCGCCGCAGGGCCGCGCCCCGCCGGCGCCGGAAACGCTCCACCGACCACCGCCAGGGAGCCCGGTGCTCCTCCCGGACCGCGGCCGCGCGAGGCGCCGGCCTCGCCCGCCATCTTGCCGAGCGGGCCGCGGAAGAGGGCGTGGATGGCCCAGTTGATCCCGACGAGCGCCAGGACGAGCGCCGCCACCAGCGCCCCCAGGCTCTTCCAGGTGGTGTTGCGCGCCGGCCGGCGCGCGGCGCGGCTTCGCGACCGCGCCGCGGCCGCGGGCGCCACGGCGGCCCGCTCGTTCCGCTCCTCCGGCGCATCCTCCGGCGCCTCGCCGGAGTGGCGGACGAGGGCCGCCATCATCTCCTTGCCGGTCTGGTAGCGCCCGGCCGGGTCCTTGCACAGCGCCTTCTCGAGAATCGGATCGAAGTCGGGCGAGACATCCGGCAGGACCTCGCTCGGGGGCTCCACCGGCTGCGTGGTGATCTTGTAGAGGACCTCCGACACGCTCTCCCCGTCGAACGGCGACTTCCCGGTCAGGAGCTGGTAGAGGATGACGCCGAGAGCGAAGAGATCGGACCGCCCGTCGACCGCCGCGCCCTTGAGCTGCTCGGGCGACATGAAGCCGGGGGAGCCGACGAACTGGTCCGAGCGCGTCAGGTCGGAACCGGGCAGGCGCGCCACGCCGAAGTCGGTGATCTTGACCTGTCCACCCTCGCTCAAAAGGACGTTGGCCGGCTTGACGTCGCGGTGCACGATGCCGCGGCGGTGGGCGTAATCGAGCGCCGAGGCGATCTGCAGCGTGATGCGGACCGCCTCCTCCTTCGGCAAGGGCGCCCGCGAGCGGATCACCTTCTTGAGATCCTGCCCCGCCACGTGCTCCATGACGATGTAGGGGCGCCGCGTGGCGGGATCCATGCCGATGTCGTGCACGGCGACGATCTGGGGGTGCAGGAGGGCGCCGGCCGCCTGGGCCTCGCGCAGGAAGCGCTCGCGATACTGCGTCGCCTCCTCCTCGGCGAGGTCGTCGCGGATGGAGATGACCTTGATCGCCACGTCGCGCCCGATCACGGGATCGTGGGCGCGGTAGACGGTCCCCATGCCGCCCTGGCCGATCTGCTCGAGGTCGGTATAGCGTCCGATGCGGCCGTCGACGGGCGCCCCCGCCGCGAAGCCGCCCGCTCCCGGCGCCGAGGTCTCCGAAGCGGAGGACGCGCCCCTCGATCTGCGCTTCTTCTTTCCGAACACGGAGACCCTCCGTGAGAACGGCTAGCCGGCCCGAGGCAATATAGGGACCCGATCGCTGGAGGATCAAGGCTCAAGAGGCCCTGGCCCAAGGCTTTCGCAACGACCCGCGGCGAATCCGCCCCGGCGCACCGTCAAGAGGCTGGCGTCGCGAGCGCCGCCGCGTGTCGCGCTTCTCCGCCCGCCGTCCCGGTCCGGCGCTTCGCCCACCCGATCTGTGATCGGTGGGACCTTTGGCGGGTCGCCCAGTCTGGCGTTTTACGAGATGGCGTTGTAGGATCTCGGCATAGGGTCACGGCACATGGGGAGAGCCAGGATGGCGGTCAGGAAGCTGGCCACGGACCAGCCGGCGGTGAAGCCGGAGATCTTCCTCACCCTCTACGAGAAGATGCTGCGCGCCTACTTCGTCGAGGAGCAGTGCCGCGTCTTCGTGCGCGCCGGCAAGTGCTCCTTCTACGCCTCGGCGCGCGGCCACGAGAAGCTGCAGATCGCCATGGCGATGCTCCTGCGGCCCGGCAAGGACTGGTTCTTCCCCTACTACCGCGAGAAGGCGCTCATGATCGGCCTCGGCATGCCGCTGGACCAGGTCTTCCAGGGGATGCTGTCGCGTCAGGGGGACCCGAACTCGGCGGGGCGCAACATGTCGGAGCACTTCTCGTCGCGCGCCCTGCGCGTGGTCTCGCCCACCGCCTGCACCGGGACGGAGTTCCTGATCGCCGTCGGCATGGCCAAGGCGGTCAAGGCCGACCGCGGGGACGAGGTCGTGTACGTCTCGGGCGGCGAGGGCTCGACTTCGGAGGGGGAGTTCTTCGAGGCGGTCAACAAGGCGCAGCGCGACCTGCTCCCCGTCCTGTTCGTGATCCAGAACAACGGCTACGCCATCAGCGTGCCGCAGGAGCAGCAGACCCACTCGCAGCTGTACGAGGTGGCGCGCGGCTTCGGCATGAAGTCGCTGCGCGTGGACGGGACGCGCTTCAGCGACATGTACACCACCCTCAAGCCGCTGATCGCCGAGATGCGGCGCGGCGCCGGCCCCCTGTTCGTCGAGGCGATGGTCGTGCGCCTCGACTCGCACTCTTCCTCCGACGACCAGGCGAAGTACCGCGACGCGCACGACATGGAGGAGGCGCGCCGCAAGGACCCGATGCTGCACAGCGAGATGCGCATCCGCGAGATGCTGCTCACCGACGCGGAGATCGCGACCTGGCGCGCGCGCGTCAAGGCCGAGGTCGAAGCGGCCGCGCGGGCGATCGACGAGCTGCCGTATCCGGATCCCGCGACCGCCACGAACGACATCTTCGCCCCGGACCGGGTGATCACCGAGGAGGCCGAGCCGAGCCCCCTGTCGGACAAGCCGATCACCATGGTCGAGGCGA